>NZ_AGUD01000228.1 GCF_000240225.1 Patulibacter medicamentivorans | reverse complement strand
GGTCGCCGTGCGGCAGCGAGCGGACCAGCGCCTCGGCCGCCAGCAGGTCCTCGGAGCCGTGGGGGCGGGCGCACCAGGCGGCCAGCGCCTCGGCGTCGCCGGCCTCGAGCAGCGCGCCGCGCAGCTCGGCGTGGAGCGCGTCGGCGATGTCGCGGACCCCGGGGGCGTCGCTGTCGGGCAGCAGCGGGCCGCGATAGGCGCCGACCGCCCCCGCGAGGTCGCCGGCGCTCAGCCGCTGACGGACGTCGTCGAGGTCGCTGGCCACGCCCGGCGCCAGCCGGTAGGGACGGGTCAGGACCGCGCCCGGCAGCCGCGAGCGCAGGCGCGAGCAGGCGGCGCGGGCGGTGCTGTCGTTGGCCCGGTCGCCGTGCAGCAGGACCGCCAGCCGCTCGGCGCTGAGCCCGTCGGGATGGGCGACCAGCAGCGCCAGCACCTCGGCGTGGCTGCGGCTGAGCGGGACATGGCTCGGGGGCGCGCCGTGGACCGGGCTCGGGCTGCCGATCCCGGCCAGCGGGCTGGCGGTGCCCAGCAGCCGCAGGTCGATCCGCGGTCGCGACCGCCGCGGCGCGTCGACGGGGTAGACGAGGAAGCCGTCGGTCCCGACCGCGACCGCGTGGCCGGTGCGCCCGTCGGGCAGTAGCAGCTCGCCGCCCTCGGGACCGGGCACCGGCAGTCGCCAACGGGAGTCGGCGGCGTCCCCGTCGGCCGGCCAGCGGTCCTGGCCGCCGAGGTCGATCACGCGCCCGCGGGGACTGACGGCCAGCACCGGCCGCGGGGTGCCCGACGGACGCTGGCGGATCTGCTCCAGCAGCCGTGCGTCGCGGCGGCGGGCGTGGGCGCGGAGGATCTCCTCGGCCGCGCGGGCGGCGCCGGCGAGGAACGGCAGCGTCCGCGGGTCGACGGTCCGCAGGTCGGCGGTGGCGTCGAGCACGCCGAGCACCTCGCCGGTCTCCGGGTCGTGGATCGGGGCCGCCGAGCAGGTCCAGCCGTGGACGGCCGGGCGGAAGTGCTCGGCGCTGAAGATCTGGACGGCGTGGTCCTCGGCCAGCGCGGTGCCGACGGCGTTGGTGCCGGCCGCGCGCTCGCTCCAGTCGGCGCCGGCGGCGAAGGCCATCTCCTGGCTCGCGCGCTCGATTGCCTCGTCGGCGCCGTCGACCCACAGCAGCAGCCCGCTGCCGTCGCTGAGGGCCAGCACGTGCGGACCGGTCGGGGCCAGCTGCCGCAGGACCTGCGTCAGGATCCCCCGGACCGGCGCCAGCGGGTGGTCGCTGCGACGCCCCTCGAGCGCGTCGCCGTCGAGCGCGACCGGAGCGCGGTCGATCGACGGATCGACGCCGGCCGCGGCCGACCGCTGCCAGGAGCGGTCGATCACCGAGCGGACCGAGTCGGCGACCCGACGGCCGGAGCGCGCGGTCTCGTTCAGGCGTGCCAAGCGGAGTGCGTGGCGCACCGGGTCGGCGGCGGCGTCGAACGCGGCCCACGGATCGATCGCGGTCCTCGGCAAATGGCCTCTCCTCCAGCGAGACTACGCCCTTCGGCCCTCGCGCCCGCGCGAATCCGCGATCCGATCTGTGCGATCGACGGCAGAGGGCGAGAGTTGGCGCGTTGCCACTCGCTTGCGGCAACGTCCCGGCAACGGGTGCGGGCGTACGTTCGCCCTATCGACCCGGCGCGGACGCCGGGAGACAACCGAGCAGAGGACGGGCAGATCCCATGGCCACCACCATCGACACGCCGACCGCCAGCCACGCGGCCGGCTTCCTGCAGGGCACCAAGCAGCTGCTGATCGACGGCCAGCTGGTCGACGCGGCCTCCGGTCGGACCTTCGAGACGCTCGACCCCGGCACCGGCCGCGTGCTCGCGACCGTCGCCGAGGGCGACGCCGAGGACATCGATCGCGCGGTGCGCGCCGCGCGCCGCGCCTTCGAGGGCCCGTGGTCGAAGCTCAACCCCTCGGAGCGCGGCCGGATCCTGCACCGCGTCGGCGACCTGATCATCGAGCACGGCGAGGAGCTGGCCGAGCTCGACTCGCTCGACAACGGCAAGCCGAAGGCGGTCGCGCTGGCGGCTGACGTCGCCCTCGCCGCGGACCTCTTCTGGTACATGGCCGGCTGGGCGACCAAGATCAAGGGCGGCACCGTCAGCCCGTCGGTCCCGTACCTGCCGGGCGCCGAGTTCCACGCCTACACGCTGCGCGAGCCGCTCGGGGTCGTCGGCCAGGTGATCCCCTGGAACTTCCCGCTGCTGATGGCGGCCTGGAAGCTCGGCCCGGCGCTGACGACCGGCAACACCGTCGTCCTGAAGCCGGCCGAGCAGACGCCGCTCTCGGCGCTGCGGCTGGGCGAGCTGCTGCTCGAGGCCGGCGTCCCGGCGGGCGTCGTCAACGTCGTTCCCGGCTACGGCGAGACCGCCGGCGCCGCGCTCGCCGCGCACGACGGCGTCGACAAGATCGCCTTCACCGGCTCGACCGAGGTCGGCAAGATCATCGCCCGCGCGGCCACGGGCAACCTCAAGCGCGTCTCGCTGGAGCTGGGCGGCAAGTCGCCGAACGTCATCTTCGACGACGCCGACGTCGACGCCGCGATCGCCGGTGCCGCGCAGGGCATCTTCTTCAACCAGGGCGAGGTCTGCTCGGCCGGCAGCCGCCTGTACGTCGCCGAGCAGCACTTCGACCAGGTCGTCGAGGGCGTCTCCGCGGCGGCCCGGGGGATCAAGGTCGGCCACGGGATGCACCCCGACACCGAGATGGGTCCGCTGGTCTCGCAGGAGCAGTTCGACCGCGTGACCGGGTACCTGAAGAAGGGCCAGGAGGAGGGCTCGAGCGCCGTCACCGGCGGCAACGCGATCGACCGCGACGGCTTCTACGTCGAGCCGACCGTGATCACGGGCGCCGGCGCCGACCACGCGATCGTCCGCGAGGAGGTCTTCGGACCGGTGATCGCGGCGCTGCCGTTCAGCGACGTCGACGACCTGGCGCGCCAGGCCAACGACTCGCACTACGGCCTGGCCGCCGGCGTCTGGACCCGCGACGTCTCGAAGGCCCACCAGCTGGCCAAGCGGATCCAGGCCGGCACGGTCCACGTCAACACCTACCACGTGTTCGCCGCCGAGCTGCCGTTCGGCGGCTACAAGCAGAGCGGCTGGGGTCGCGAGATGGGCGAGGAGGTCCTCAACAACTACCTCGAGACCAAGTCGGTGATCGTCGCGCTCTGAGCGGGGCGAGGCGCCGGGCGGCCACGGGTCGCCCGGCGATCGACGGTCCGCGCCTTGGCGCCCTGACGCCGCTTTTGGCGTTCTTGCGCACCTCGCGATGAAGGACGGGCGGCGCGGGCCGGGCGGCGACCGCCACGCCGCTCGCGATTGCGCGCTTCCTGTCAAGATCGGTCCGTGAGCAGCGGGGCGGGGGTCCAGCGGGAGGAGCGGGAGGCGCGAGACCGGCTGGCGGCGGTCCCGACCGACCTGGCGTCGGTCCTGCGCCCGATCCTGCCGGCGGTCGCGGACGAGGTGATCGCCGTGATCCGGGCCGAGGTCGACGAGTACCGGCGACCGTTCGGCGGCAGCTTCGGCCGCACCGTCCGGCGCGGCGTCGAGCTGTCGCTCGGCGAGTTCGTCGGCCTGATCGAGGATCCCGAGCGGCCGGCGGCCGGCACCCAGGTGATCTTCGAGCTGGGGCGGGGCGAGGTTCGCGCCGGCCGCACGGTCGACGCGCTGCAGGCCGCCTTCCGCTGCGGGGCGCGGGTCGCCTGGCGCCGCTTCGGCGACACGGCCCGCGACCACGGGGCCCAGCAGGACGCCCTGATCGCCCTCGGCGAGGCGATCTTCGCCTACATCCACCGGCTGTCGGCGCTGTCGGTCGCCGGTTGGGCGCAGGAGCAGTCGCTGCGCGCCGGGGCGACCCAGCGGGCCCGCGACGCGCTCGTGCGGCTGGCGATCGCCGATCCGCCGGCCGACGAGATCGACGTCGAGGCGGCGGCCCGCGAGCTGGGCTGGACCCCGCCGGGCGCCGTCGCCGTGGTGGTCGTGCCGGGCGGCGAGGGGCCGGGCGACCTGCTGCGGATCGATCCCCAGATCGCGGCCTCGGTGCGCGACGGCGCCGTCGTCGGCCTGGTCCCCGGATCCGGCACGCTCGAGCGGGTGGCGGCCGCGCTCGGCGATCGGCCGGCGGCGATCGGCCCGACCGTCGCCTGGGAGGCGGTCGCCCGTTCCCACCGCCGCGCGCGAGCGGTGCTGGCGCTGCAGGCCGACGGCCGGCTGCCCGGCGCGGCGTTCCCGCTGCGGGCCGCCGACCACCTCGAGGCGCTGGTGGTCCACGCCGATCCGGGGGCCTCGGCCGAGCTCGCCGATCAGGTGCTGGCGCCGCTCGACGCGCTGCCCGCCGGTCGCCGCGGACGCCATCTGGAGACCCTGCGGGCGTGGCTGGACCACCGTGGCCACGGCCCGCGGATGGCCGAGGACCTGCACCTGCACCCGCAGACCGTCCGCTACCGGGTCGCCCGCCTGCGCGAGGTGCTCGGCAGTGGCCTCGACGACCCCGACGGGCGCTTCCGGCTGGAGCTGGCGCTGCGCCGGCGCGGCCTCCGCCACGGCGGCTGAGCGGCACGTTCCGGTCGCTGGCGGTCCGGAAGGTCGCAACGGCCGCTCCGCAGGACTTCGTGCAGCGCTCGGAACGGGGGCCGGGTGTCCGTAACGTCGGCTGTCGCGCGACCCGACTGCCGTCTCGGATCGCCATCTCGATGCTTGGACCGATCGCTCTCCGACGCCCCGCGGGCGTGCTCGCCGCTGCCGCGCTGCTCGCCGTGACGTTGCTCGCGCTGCTGCCGCACCTGGCGCCCGGCGCCCAGAGCAGCGGCACGCTGCGCAACCAGATCGACCGCCAGCGCGGGGCCGAGCAGCGGCTCTCGTCGACCGCGGCCAAGCTCGGCGCGCTCGAGGCGACCGCGTCGAAGGCGGTCGCCGCCGCCCAGGGCCGGCTGGCCGACGTCCAGCACGACTACGACATCGCCCAGGGCCGGCTGACCGCGACCACCAACGACCTGCGCGCGACCCGCCAGCGGCTGGTCCGGCTGCACCGCCGCCTGGCCCAGGGCCGCCAGATCCTGGCCGACGTGCTGGTGGCGCGCTACACCTACGAGAAGCCCGACGTCGTCGACCTGGTGCTCAGCAGCTCGGGGTTCGCGGACCTGATGGAGCGGCTGTCGTTCCTCAAGCGCGTCCAGCGTCGCGACGCCCAGATCGTCGGGGCCGTCCGCACCGCTCGCCGCGACGCGGCCCGCGACGAGGGACGCCTGAGCCGCCTGCGGGTCGGCCAGCAGCGTCAGGCGACGATCGTCACCCGCCAGCGCGACGCGATGGCGTCGATGACGGCCGGCCTCGAGCAGCGCCGCGCCGCGCTCGCCGAGGCCCGCGACGCGCGCCTGGCGGCGCTCGCCGACACCCGCGCCAGCCGCCGCCGCGCCGAGCGCACGCTCGGCCGGCTCGAGGCGGAGCAGGCGCGGGCCGCCCGCCAGTTCAGCGCGCCGGCCCCGGCCGGCGGCGGGGGTGGCGGAGGCCAGTCCTCGACCGGCCCGTGGGCGATCCCGTGGGCGATCGTGCAGTGCGAGTCCGGCGGCCAGAACGTGCCCCCGAACAGCGCCGGAGCCTCGGGCTACTACCAGTTCATGCCGGCCACCTGGCAGGCGCTCGGCGGCAGCACGCCCAACGCCTACCAGGCATCGAAGGCCGAGCAGGACCGGCTCGCCGCGAAGCTCTGGAACGGCGGCGCCGGCGCGGGCAACTGGGACTGCGCGGCGATGGTCGGCATCCGCTGACGGAGCCCGTAGGATCCGCCGCGCGCGGCCGGGTCGGCCGCGCCTGATCCCCGAGAAGGAACGACGAGCGATGCGTTCACCTGTGCTCACCGCGGCGGCGATCTCCGTCGCCCTCTTCGCCGGCACCGCCGGCCATGCCTCGGCCGCGATGGTCAAGGGCATCGAGGACGACCGGCTGATGCTCTCCGACGATCCCGCCGACCGGGCGGCGTTCTGGGACGCGGTCGAGGAGGCGGGGGCGAAGACGGTCCGGGTCGTGCCGCGCTGGCCGATCGGTGCCGAGACGGTGCCGGAGGACACGATGCTGCGGCTCCGCCGGGCCGCGACCGAGGGCCAGGTCGCGGGCGCCAAGCTGCTGGTCGGGATCTACCACGGCCTCGCGCGCGGCAAGCCGACCAGCTTCCGGGTCGACGCGGCCACCCAGCTGGCCTACGTCCGCTACGCCCAGTCGCTGGCCAAGGGCCTCTCGGACCTGCCGATCGCCGGCTACCTGACCTGGAACGAGCCGAACTACGCGACGACCTGGCCGCAGGCGCAGGCCCGCGACTGGGTGGCGCTGTCGAACCGCACCTACCGCGCGATCCGGCGCTCGGACCCGGGCGTGCCGATCCTCGCCGGCGAGGCGTCGCCGAACGTCCGCAACACCAACAGCAAGTCGACCAACCCCGGCGCGTTCTTCCGCAAGGCGCTCTGCCTGAACGCCGCCTACAAGCCGCAGAACCGCTCGGCGAGCTGCCGCGGCACGAAGCTGCTGGCCGACGGCTTCACGCTCCACACCTACGACTTCACCGGCTCGCCGCTGCGGGCGAACAAGAACCCCGACGCCTGGGTCCACGGCAACCTCGGCCAGGCGATCAGCCAGCTGAGGAAGCTGGCGAAGGCCAAGCGGATCACCGTCAAGGCGTCCCGCAACGTCCACATCACCGAGTTCGCCTACCGCTCCAAGCAGCCGAACCGCACCGATCCGAAGCTCGCCGCCAGCTACACCCGGCTGGCCTGGAACTCGGCCAAGAAGGCGGGCATCAAGTCGTTCGTCTGGTACCTGCTGCGCGATCCGAGCAACCCCGAGGACAACTTCGCCAGCGGGCTCTTCTCCTCGACGGGGACGCCGTACCCGGTCTGGAACGTCTTCAAGGGCCTGAAGTAGTCGCGTCCGGTCAGGCGGCCGAGGACGCGGGCAGCTCCGCGTCCTCGAGCGCCGCCAGCCCGACGGCGGCGTCGGCGCGGAAGGCCGCGACCGCGTCGAGCCGGATCTGCTCGTAGCCGCGGATCGTCTCGGCCAGCGCGGCGATCGCGGCCACCTGCTCGGCGGTCTCCGGGCGCAGCCGCAGCAGCGCCCGGTCGACGAGCGCCCGGTACTCGGCGGGCAGCGCGCGGTCGGTGCGCCGGACCTCGGTCCGCCCGAACGGGTCGATCGCGGTGCCGCGGATCGCGCGGGTCCGGTAGAGCATCCGCATGCTCGGCCGGATCCAGCTGCCGAGGCCGATCTTGCCGTCGTGGAAGCGCCGCAGCTGCGGCGGGTCGAGCTGGATCCTGACCTTCGCGCCGGGACCGAACTCGTGGCGGATCCGCGCCTGCTCGTCGGGATCGAGGTGCAGGCGCGCGATCTCGTACTCGTCCTTGGCGGCCATCAGGTGGTGGAGCCCGCGGGCGAAGGCGATGGCGATCGCGCGCGATCCCGGCGCCCGCTCGCGCTCGACGCCGGCGACCTCGGTGACCTCGCGCAGGTAGCGGCCGGCCAGTCGGGCGCTCTGGTACGCGATCAGCTCGGGGGTGCGGATCGCCAGCACGTGGCGGAGCGGCGCTGCGTCGGCGTCGGCGGCCGGGGCCAGCCGCTCGAGCTGCTCGCGCAGGCCCGCGGGCAGGGCCGCGATCCGGCGCTCGTCGGCGTCGCGGTCGGGCCCGGAGCGGAGCACCTGCAGCGGCGCGTCGCCGTCGGCCGGCGCCAGCGGGTCGCCGGCGGGCAGGTCCATCGCCAGCCCGCGGTCGGCGTCGGCGGCGTGGAGCGCGGCATGCACCGCGTCCGGCCGGGCGACGGTCGCCCGGCCCCAGCGGAAGGCGGCGACGTTGGCCTCGACGGCGACGCCGCCGAGCGCGATCGCCTGCTCGATCGACGCCGGGCGCAGGGGGATCGCCCCGGACTGCACGGCGGCCCCGAGGACGACGACGTTGGCGGCCATGTGGTCGCCGACCAGCGCCTCGCCGATCGCGATCGCGTCGAGGGTCACCGCGGAGCGGCTGCGGGAGCGGACCAGGTCGGCGAGCGGCCCGCTCCGGTGCGTCGCCGCGTGCGGGTCGACGATCTGCTCGCCGGTCGGGACCGTGCTGGTCGAGAGCACCGCGATCGTGCGGTCGGGATCGGCCCCGGCCAGCTGGACCGCGTTGGTGGCGCCGAGCAGGTCGAAGGCCAGCAGCGCGTCGAGCGTGCGGGCCGAGGCCCGCGGTCCGCCGACGATCGTGTGGTCCCCGATCCGGACGTCGCTGATGACGTTGCCGCCCTTCTGCGAGAGCCCGGTCTGGTCGAGGCCGATCGCCTCACGGCCCTCGAGCAGCGCGGCGACGCCGAGCAGGTGGCTGACGGTGACGACGCCGGTCCCGCCGATCCCGCACATCCGGACGGTGAACTCGCGCGCGTCGGAGCCGCCCATCCACGGCGGCGCCGGCAGGTCGGCGGGGGCGGCCGGGACGGTGGCCGCCGGCGCGTCGGTCGCCGCCTCCGCGGCCCGCCGGCGAGCCCACCAGCCGCCGAGGCCGCGGCGGCGGTCGGCCGGCACGACGGTCACGAAGCTCGGGCACTCGCCCTGCAGGCAGGACATGTCGACGTTGCAGGAGGACTGGTGGATCCGCGTCTTGCGGCCGAGCTCGGTCTCGACCGGCTGGACCGAGAGGCAGGAGCTCTTGCGCCCGCAGTCGCCGCAGCCCTCGCAGACGCGCTCGTTGATCATCACCCGCTCGGCCGGCTGCTCGAGCGTCCCGCGGCGGCGCATGCGGCGCTTCTCGGCCGCGCAGCGCTGGTCGTGCAGCAGCACGGTCACGCCGTCGATCGCGCGCAGCTCGGCCAGCGACTCGTCGACCCTCGCGCGGTCGCGGACCTCGGCGTTGGCGGCCAGCCGCACGCCGCGGTAGTCCTCCAGCCGCTCGGTGGTGACGATCGTGCGGCGGACGCCCTCGGCCTCGAGCAGCCGGGTCAGGGTCGGGACCGACATGCCGCCCTCGACCGCCTGGCCGCCGGTCATCGCGACCGCGTCGTTGTAGAGCAGCCGGTAGACCATCCGCTGCCCGCTCGCGACCGCGAACCGCAGCGCCAGCGAGCCGCTGTGGGCGAAGGTGCCGTCGCCGACGTTCTGGACGAACGCGTCGTCGAAGTCGACGAACGGCGCCATCCCGACCCACTGCGCGCCCTCGCCGCCCATCTGGGTCGAGCCGGTCACCTCGCCCTTGCCGGCGTCGTCGATCAGGGCCATCACGTGGCAGCCGATGCCGGCGCCGACCACGGTCCCGTCGGGCGCCTTGAGCGACGTGTTGTGCGGGCAGCCGGAGCAGAAGAAGGGCGTGCGCGCGGGGGCCGTCGCCGTGCCGGACATCGGCAGGCTGATCGGCGCTCCGCCGGGCGGGCGCCGGCGCAGCGCCTGCTGGCGGGCCGCGATCCGGATGCCGTCGTCCTCGCCGAGGACGGCCGTCAGCCGCGGCGCCAGCGCGTCGAGGATCAGGTCGGCGTTGAGCTCGCCGACGACCGGCACCAAGGGCCGGCCGTCGTGGTCGCGCTCGCCGACGATCGCCGGGGCGTCCGTGCGGCCGTAGAGCGCCTCGCGCAGCTGGGTCTCCAGGAAGGAGTGCTTCTCCTCGACCACGACGACCTCGCGCAGGCCGCCGGCGAACGCCCGCAGCGCGTCGCTGTCGGCCGGCCACGGGGCGCGGACCTGCAGCAGCCGGATCCCGGCGGCCCGCAGGCGGTGCTCGTCGAGCCCGACGTCGTGGAGCATCTGGACGAGGTCGTGCCAGGTGCGGCCGGCGGCGACGATCCCGAGCGTGGCGTGGGCGTCGCGGCAGCCGTGGACGACGTTGAGGCCGTTGGCTCGCAGGTAGTCGATGGCCAGCGGCAGCCGGACCTCGGCGATCGACCGCTCCAGGTCCAGGTTGACCGGCGGCAGGATGTGCGCGTCGGGGACGTGCTGGTAGGGCGATCCGTGCCACTCCCGCTCGGGGATCCGCGGGCGCACGCGCTCGGGCGAGACGCGCAGCGTCCCGTGGGCGTCGGCGACCGCCGTGACGACCTTGACCGCCGTCCACAGGCCGCTGACGCGCGACAGCACCGCGGCGTGGTGGACGAGGTCGACCGCCTCCTGGACGTTGCCGGGGTAGAGGGTCGGGATCTGGAGCGCGGCGAGCGTCGCCTCGGACGCCGACGGCAGGGTCGAGGACTTCGCCGCCGGGTCGTCGCCGACCAGCGCGACGACGCCGCCGAGCGGGTGGGTGCCGATGACGTTGCCGTGGCGGATCGCGTCGGCGGCGCGGTCGAGGCCGGGGGCCTTGCCGAACCAGACGCCGAGCACCCCGTCGACCCGGGCCCCGCGCCGCTGGGGCGCCAGCTGGCTGCCCCAGACCGCGGTCGCCCCGAGCTCTTCGTTGAGCCCGGCCCGGAAGTGCAGGTCCAGCTCGGGCAGCTCACGGGCGGCGCGGCTCGCCTCCTTGTCGACGCTGCCGAGCGGCGATCCCTGGTACCCGGAGACGTAGCCGCCGACGTTGCGCCCGGCGGCGCGATCGGCCCGCAGCGTGTCGACGACGCCGCGGATCAGCGCCTGGACGCCGGTCAGGTGGATCCGTCCGGCCGCCACGGTGTAGCGGTCCTGCAGGCGGAACCCGGTGGAGGCGGACTCGGCTCCGCCTCCCGGCGGCAGCATCTCCCTCATGGTCAACAACTCTAACCAGCGTTGGGGAGGAGTGGCAACCGATTGGTGCGGCGACGCCACGACGGTCGTCGTCGGATCCGGGTGCGCGGCGCCGGGGGAGCGGGTCGGCCCATCCCTCCATCTCAGCGCAGCCGCGCGGGCCTCCGGCCCGCTCGCGCGCGTCGACCCGACGCGCGGGGGGCGATCCGCGGAGGTCCGCCTGTCGGCGCTCCGAGGGACGGGCGTCCGAGGACCGCGCGGCGACGGCCGGGCGGGCGCGGCGCGGCGGCTACTCGTCGCGCTGCAGCGGCAGCAGGAAGTCGGGCGTCCGCCGCAGCAGGGTACGGCCGGTCTCGCGCTCCCAGGTCTGCTCGACCTTGGCGAGGTGCTCGTCCATCACGCGATCGACCTCGTCGAGGTCGCCGTTGCCGATCGCGGCCAGCGTTCGCTGGTGGATGTCGAGCGTCCAGTCCGGGACTAGCGGCACGTGCAGCGCCATGTCGCGGGCGATCTCCAGCCGGCGCAGGATCGTCCGCATCAGCGAGATCACCGTGGTGTTGCCGGAAGCGCGGGCGATCGCCAGGTGGAAACGGGTGTCGAGCTGCAGGAAGCGGTCCTCCTCCGCGGCGATCCGGCCACGGCCGACGAGCAGCCGCTGCTGCTCCAGCACGCGCTCCAGGCGGCTGAGGTCCTCGTCGTTGGCGCGGGCGGCGGCCAGCTGGGCGACGCGCGGCTCGACCAGGCGGCGCGCCTCGAGCACGCCGGGGATCTCGGACAGCCGCATCCGCGATCCGCGCATCACGATCTCGCGCGGGACGTACTCGCTGGCGACCGTCATGCCGCCTCCGGGACCCGGGGTGACCGCGACCACGCCGGCGTCGGCGAGCACTCGGATCGCCTCGCGCAGGGTCGGTCGGCTGATCTGCATCTGGGCGGCGAGCTCGCGCTCGGACGGCAGGCGGTCGCCTTCGCGCAGCTCGCCGTGCGCGATGCTGTCGGTGATCTGCGTCACCGCTTCCTCGAAGGTACGGCGCGTCTGGACCGGCTGGAACACCGCGCTGAGCATAGACCGCGCTATTCGAGAAACACAGCACGCGCATAGCGTGGTCAGTTGATTTGACCAGCGGTGGCCGGGGTGGTGGACCGGAAGCGCACGGTGTACCCCCGGGGCCGCGGTGCGGCCGACGCCGCATCGGCCTCGTTCGAGCCCCGCGGCCCACCGGGTTCGCCCGCCGAACGACGACGGGCGCGGCCGTCGGCCGCGCCCGTGGCGCTCCAGGGGGAGGAGTGGGTGGCCGCTCAGGTGCTCTCGGCGACGGCACCGCTGCCGGCCGGGGTCCCGCCGGGCAGCTTCTCGGCCTGGCGCTCACGGCTGATGAAGACCGGCTTGCTCATCAGGCCGACCTTCACGAAGCCGCGGATCACGAGCGCCGAGATGTCGACCTCGTACCAGCGCATGCCGTGCGACGCGGAGCGGGGGAAGGCGTGGTGGTTGTGGTGCCAGCTCTCGCCCAGCGACAGGATCGCCAGGAACGGGTTGTTGCGCGAGTGGTCGTCGATGTCGAATCGCGTGTAGCCCGAGAAGTGGCAGATCGAGTTGATGCTCCAGGTCACGTGGTGGAGGAAGAAGATCCGCACCAGCCCGGCCCAGACGAACGTCTGCAGCGCGCCGCCGAGGTTGCCGTAGTAGGCCAGGCCGGCCAGGAACGGGAAGCCAAGGCTCGCCAGCGCGATGTACGGGAACGCCTTGGAGATCCGCACCAGGCCCGGGTCGCGCAGCAGGTCGGGGGCGTGGCGTCGCGGCGTCCCGTGCTCGACCTGCTTGGACCACAGCCAGCCCATGTGAGCGTGGATCAGGCCCCGCAGGCCCTCGCCGCCGCCGACGTGCGGGGAGTGCGGGTCGCCCTCCTCGTCGGTGTGCGTGTGGTGCTTGCGGTGGTTGGCCGCCCAGACCAGCGCGGGCCCCTCGATCGCGGTCGAACCGGCGATCACGAACGCGTAGCGGACCCACGGCTTGGCCTGGACCGCGCCGTGCGTCAGCAGCCGGTGGAAGCCGATCGTGATCCCGAAGGCGCCGATCAGGTAGGTGGAGACGAGCATCGCGAGGTCGAACCACGTGACGTGGGAGCCCCAGAGCAGGACGATCGCGGTCAGCACCCCGACGAACGGGAGGACCACGGCGGCGACGTTCATGCGACGCGTGGCGGGGGACAGCTTCATGCTCGGCACGCTATGCGCAAGAGCGATGAGGTTCAGCCGGTGCCAGCGAGAACCTGGGCAGTGGAATTCATCGCTTCATGATGAGAACCCGGGGCTGGGCCGCCACCCGGCTATCGTCCGCCGCGTGGGGCTGCTCTCGACCTGGCGCACGATCAACGCCGGCGCTCGCGCCGCCCGCGCCGCCCGCGAGCAGGGAGACCTGGCCGCGCTCGCCACCCAGATCCGCGAGGCGCACGGCCGCCGAGCCCACGGAGACCTGCTGGTGCTGCTGGTCCGCGAGGCCCATGGGATCGTCGACGAGGGGGTGCCGCAGGCGGTCGCCGCGATCGCGCTCGACCCGGCGGTGCGGAGCGAGCCGCGCCGCAAGGCGATCCTGGCGCTCGGCACGATGCCCTCCGGCCCCGCCCGCGAGGCGCTGCGGCAGCTGGCCGAGGATCACGCCGCCGGCCGGCTCGGCGGGGTCGCGCGTCGGCAGCTGGACGAACTGCGGGAGCGGGCGCGGGGGGCGTAGCGGGCGGTGGTCGGTGGGCGCGGGGTGGCATTGGGGCCGCTGCCGCTTGCCGGGCGTGGTGGGCGGGCTCGTGGTGTGCTTGGCGGGGCTGGGCGGTGGGCGAGCCCGTCATTGAAGGGGAGCGGGGCTGGGTGGCCGGTCGTGCCGTTCGCGGCTCGGCGCGCCGGGGGTGGCCGGTGGAAGGTGGCCCTCGAGGCTCGGGGCGGGGTTCGGGTGCCTGGCGGTGGTGGTCGGGGTGTCGTGGCGTCAGTTCGTCGCGGCTTGTCGCGGTGGCGTCGGTTCGCTGCGGTGGGCGGGGTCAACTGGCGCCACCTGGCGATGGCGGGGTGAATTGACGCCACGACACCCCGGCCGTCAGCGCACACTCCACGGTCGACCCGAACGAGCGAGCTAGAAGACCCCGAACGCCCGCACCATCGGGCTCAGCGGGGTCTCGAAGAGGAGCGCGAGCAGGCCCTGCTCGAACTCCTTGGCCAGGCGCCGGATCTCGCGGAAGAGCGGGTCCTCGGCGGCCTCGCTGCGGGTCAGCGCCGCCAGCCGGTCGCGGACCTCCTGGTCGTCGAGCCGTCCGATCCAGCGGTCGTAGGCGCCGAGGGCGCGGACGCCGGCGTCGGCGGCGTCGAAGCGCAGGAACGCCTGGGCCAGGCGGTCGGTCGGCGGAGCCTGCAGCTGGTCGATCAGGAACTCGCGCTGCTCGCTGCGGCGGTGCTCGTGGCAGAGCAGCACCGGCACCAGGCCGCCGGCGAACAGCAGCTTGCGGTTCAGCCGCAGCTTGGCGTTGCGCAGGCCCCACTTGCGCTCGTCGGCGCGGGCCTTGCCGGCGAAGTCGACGCAGATCGTGCGCCAGTAGCGGATCAGGTCGTTGAGCAGGAACCGCGGCGGCCGGTAGTCCTTGGCCTGGCCGGCCAGGTAGCCGTCGATCACCTGGGCGAAGGAGTCGCGGTAGGCCTCGGGCCCGAGCACCGGAAGCGACTCGAGCAGCAGCAGCATCCGCCGCGTGAGGTTGCTGTTGGAATCGTCCTCGAGCCCGATCTTGCGTGCCAGCGGTCCGACGAACACCTGGGTCCCGAAGATCTCCTGGGTGCCCGGCTTGGCCTCGCCGGCCCCGAGCACGCCCTCGAGGTCGGCGAGCGCCGGACGGGCACCGGCGCGCTCGTCGCCGTCGATCAGGACCAGGAAGTCGTCGTCGCTGCCGATCGTGCGCTCGCGCCGGCCCCACGAGCCCATCAGGACGATCGACGCCCCGGAATCCAGGGGCACGTCGCCGAGCCGGCGTTGCATCGTCGCCAGGTCGCGCTCGGTACGGCGGCGCGCCTCCAGCAGGTGCGGGAAGCCGCGCCGGCCGTGCTCGGCCAGGCGCTCGAGCGCGCCGTGTGGGGTGTCGCTCACGCGGGAACGTACCCCTCCGGGCCGGCGATTCCTGCCTGAGTCGTCCTCGGGCGCTTCCGCCGACCCGCCCCGCAGCGGTCGCGCGAAGCGGGCCCCGGCCGCCCGGCAACGCGTCGCCCGGCCGCCGGAAGCGGCAGGGCCGCCCTCAGCGAGCCGGCAGCGGCGCCTCGAGGATCCACGGCACGTCGAGGCAGCGCTGCAGCACCGGGGTGAACGCCTCCTCGTCGGCCGGGCGCAGCGGGACGTGGTGGCAGTCCTCGTCGAGCGAGCTGAGGTGGACGTGGCGCAGGCGCTCGCCGAAGGCGTCGAGCAGCTGGTGCGCCCCGTCGAGCGTCGGGTCGATCGACTGGGCGTGGGGGACGTCGAGGCAGAAGCCGGCGTCGGGCAGCGCGGCGAACAGCGGCTCCAGCTCGGCGCTGGTGCGTCCGGTCGGCTTGCGCGAGTCCATGTTCTCCAGCACCAGCGTCGAGCCGAGCGGCGCGTAGCGGTGCGGCTGCTCGATCGAGTCGGGATGGACGACGACCGCGTCGACCGTCGGCGGCAGCGCCAGCAGCCGCTCGACCAGCTCCGCCTCCGGCAGCTCGCGGTGCTTGGTCGGCGCGTGGATGCTGAGGAACCGGAACGGCAGCTCGCGGCCGCTCGACGCCAGCCAGGCGCAGAGGCCCAGGAACTCCGGCTCCGACAGCGCGGCCAGCTCGACGGCGAGCGTCGAGACCTCCAGCGCCCGCGTGACGAGCATGTCCCAGTGGCCGCGCAGCTCCGTCAGGTGCCCCGTCGAGGTCCCCAGCGGGTGGTGCGCGGAGATCAATCCGCCCACCCGCGCGTCAGCGATCGCGGAGGAGACCATGCCCTCGACGGTAGGCCCCGGATCGGACGGTCCGGGAACTCCCTGCAACTGGCCTTGCAGCGGCTCCGGAGCCGGCGCCGAGGAGCGGCCGGGCGGAGAGGGGAGGGGGTCGACGGAGGCTCCGGACACGGGTCGGACAGGGTGGCAGATCGGCTCCGGTCGCCGGGTGGGCGGCGGCCTCCCGCGCTCGCGGCCGGGGATCCCGCCGATCGCCGTCGCCGACGACGGCGGTGACGCTGCATCGGGGCTCGGTGACCTAGGATCCGCCCGTGCCACCGACGCCGCGCGAGGCCGCTTCCGGACCAGCTGCCTGCCCGTGGTGCGGGGCGGCGACGGCCGGCGCCGTGCGGGTCGGCGAGCGCCGCGTCCGCTGCCGCGGCTGCGGGGTCCAGCTGACCTGGCCGTGGCCGGACGAGGCGGAGCTCGACGCGGCCTACGCGACCTGGTATCGGCCCGAGGGCGGTCGCTTCTCCGGCCCCGGCGACGCGATCCTGCGCGTCACCCGCGGCAGCATCGCCCGCCGGCTCGATCGGATCGCCCCGCGCACGGGGCCGGTCGTCGACGTCGGCGCCGGCGACGGGCACCTGGTCGACGCGCTCCAGCGCCGCGGGCGCGCCGCGATCGGGCTCGAGCGGGGCGGAGACGACGGCGGCCCCGCCCGGGCCGACCTGCTCGACCTCGGGCTCGACGAGCTGGAGCGGCCCGGCGACGGGGCGGCGGCGGTCGTCCTCTGGCACGTGATCGAGCACCTGCCCGAGCCTCGCGCCGCGATCCGCGAGGCCCACCGGCTGCTGGCCGACGGTGGCGTCCTGCTGATCGCCTGCCCGAACGCCGGCAGCCGCCAGGCGCGGTCGTTCGGCGACCGCTGGCTGGCCTGGGACCTGCCGCGCCACCTGGTCCACTTCGATCCGCGAGCGCTCCGCCGCGGTCTCCAGGAGGAGGGCTTCGCCATCGACCGGCTCGGCCACCTGCGCGCCGGCCAGTCGGTCTTCTGCGCGCTGCACGGGCTCGTGGGACGGGTGCCGGGGACCGCGGATCTCTACGATGCCGTGCGTCGACCCTCGGCGCGTCAACGTCCGATCGGCCCGCTGCGACGGGCGTGGACGGGGATCGTGGCGGCGGCCGTGCTGCCGGTCGCGGCGCTGGCGGCGGTCGCCGAGGCCGCCGACGGCCGCGGCGCGAGCATCTACGTCGAGGCACGCAAGGACCGGACCGCAGAGCGATGAGCGAGGCAGCGCCCAACCACCGCACGATCGTCGTGATGCCCGCCCACAACGCGGCGCGCACGCTCGAGGCGACCGTCGACGCGATCCCGCGCGAGTGGGTCGACGAGCTGATCCTGGTCGACGACTCGTCGACCGACGAGACGCTCGAGGTCGCCGAGCGGCTGAGGATCTCGACGCTCTGGCATCCGCACAACGCGGGCTACGGCGCGAACCAGAAGACCTGTTACCTCCACGCCCTGCAGCGGGGCGCGGACATCGTCGTGATGCTGCATCCCGACGGCCAGTACGCGCCGGACCTGATCCCGTCGATGGTCCGCCCGATCGTCGCCGGCGAGGCCGACCTGGTGCTCGGGTCGCGGTTCCTGCCGGACGCCCGGAGCGCGCTGGCCGGGGGGATGCCGAGGTTCAAGTGGTACGCGAACCGCGGGCTGACGGCGCTCCAGAACCGGATGATGGGCACCCAGCTGGCGGAGTGCCACACGGGCTACCGGGCCTACAGCCGCAAGCTGCTGCTCGAGGTGCCGTGGCTGCGCAACGCGATCGGCTTCAGCTTCGACAGCGAGGTCCTCTACCAGGCGGCGCACATGCGCTTCCCGATCGTCGAGGTGCCGTGCCGCACGCGCTACTTCGAGGAGGCGTCGTCGATCCGCTTCAAGGCGGCCTCGATCTACGCGATCAAGTCGATGTGGATCGGCGTCCGCCTGTTCCTGCACCGCGCGCGGCTGGTCCGCGACCCGCGCTTCACGCCGTCGCCGCGGCAGGTCCCGGTGCCCGACTCGCGGGCGGTCGGCGACAGCGACATCCCGGCCGCGACGCCCTGAGCCCGGCTGACGCGGCGGCGGGCCGTCGCGGGCCGTCCAGGTAGCATCGCCCGTCGTGCCCGGCCCCTTCGTCACCGGCGAGCGCGTCACCACGCCCGCCGGCGCCTTCAACCCGACCTTCCAGCGCCACGTCGCGGCCTACCGCACGATCGCGCCGCTGCTGCCCGAGGAGGGCGAGGTCCTCGACCTCGGCTGCGGCGTCGGGCACTCGTTCCGCGAGCTCGAGCCGCGGATCACCGTCGGAGTCGACGTCAGCGCCGCCGCGCTGGCCGGCCAGCAGCGCGAGACGCACGTCCACGACATGCGCGAGCTGCCGGCCGGCTGGGACCGGCGCTTCGCGTCGCTGGTCTCGGTCCACTCGATCGAGCACGTCACCCGTCCCGGCCAGGCGGTCGCCGAGATCGCCCGCGTGCTGCAGGACGACGGCGTCGCGGTGCTGGTGACGCCGAACCGCCTGACGTTCGCGCGACCGGACGAGATCGTCGACCCGTACCACGAGATCGAGTACGACACCGGGACCTTCGCCGCGCTGCTGGAGCCGTGGTTCCACGAGGTCGAGCTGCTCGGGCTCCACGGGTCGCCGCGCTACCTGGAGTTCCAGGCCGGCGAGAAGGCCCGGATGGACCGGCTGCTGGGGCTTGACCCGCTCGGGATCCGCCACCGGCTCCCGCGCCGCGTGATGCGCTTCGCCTACGACGCCGCGCTGACGCTCAGCCGTCGCGACGAGAACCCGCAGGCGGCGGCGATCGAGGTCGAGGACTTCCGGCTCGGCGACGATGCCGTGGCCGAGAGCCTCGACCTGGTGGCCGTCGCGCGCCGACCGCGGCGGTAGGGCACGCCGATGTGGGTCCTGCACACGATCCTGGGGCTGGCCGTGATCGGCCTGCTGGGGGCGGCGGCCTGGCGGCTGGCGGGGCGCACCAGCGGCGGCGAGCCACCGGTGCGGCTGCTCGCGGCGCTCGTCTGGTGGTGGCTGGCGGTCCAGCTGGCCGCCTTCGCCACGCACCTGCCGCTCCCGGGCGAGGCGCTGCGGGTCGGGGCGTTCGCGGTCGTCGCGGCCGGGCTGGTGCTGTGGAAGGTGCCCGCCGGCGAGCGGCGGCCGGCGCTGGATCCGCGCGCGGGTCCGCTGCTGGCGGCGGTCGCCGTCGGCACGCTGCTGTTGGTCGGCCTGGTCCTGCGGCGGCCGGCGCTCGGCTTCGACGCGCTCCAGTACCACCTGCCGCTGCCGGCGGCCTGGGAGGGCGGCGGCGGGCTGGCGTCGCTGCCGACGGTGATCGACGGCCTGCCGGTCGAGGCCTATCCGGTCGGGATGGAGCAGGCGCTCGGGTGGCTGATCCGCGTCAGCGGGACGACGGCGATCGCGTCGCTGCTGCCGGTGGCCGCCTTCGGGCTGCTGGTCGTGGCGCTGTGGACGATGACGCGGCGGCTCGGCGGCTCGGTCGCGGCCGGCTGGGGCGCCGTCGGGATGGTCGCGCTGAGCCTGCCCGCGCTCGCCGGCGCCGGAGCGGTCGGCAACGACGTGCTCGCGGTCCTGCTGATGGCCGCGGGGGCGACGGTCGCGCTCGACGCCGTGCTGGGCGTCCGCGAGCAGCGGCCCGGGTCGATCGACGGGCTGCTCGTCGGGGCCATCGGACTGCTGCTGGCGCTCGGGATCAAGACCACGACCGCCTGCGGCGTGCTGGTCGGGCTGCTGCTGGCGTGGTCGGTCCGCCGCGAGCTGTGGGCGCGGCTGCGCGAGCGGCCGCTGTGGCTGGCACCGCTGCTGCTGGCGCTGGCCTGCGGCGGCGCCTGGCTGACGCGCAACCTGGTCCTCCACGGGCACCCGGCCTGGCCGCTGCTGGCGTCGTCGTTCGGCGACGCGGTGCCGCCGGTGCTGGACGTCGCCGACGCGCGCTTCGCGGAGCATCCGGGGCGGGCGATCGACCTCGGCTGGGACCTGTACCTGAAGCAGGCCTGGCCACTGGTGCTGCTGCTGCCGGCGGCGCTGGCTCTGCTGCGGCCCGGCCTGCGACGGTCGTGGCCGCGGGCGCTCGCGCTCTGCGGGCTCGTCGGCGCGGCGGCCTGGACCGTGGCTCCGGCGACCGGCAACCTGGCCGATCCCGCCACGCTGGTGGGCGCGACCCGCTACGCGCTGCCGTGCTGGGCGCTGCTGGCCGTCGCGGCCTGGTCGTGGCCGGGCGAGCGCTGGAGGCCGTGGGTCGCCGCCGCGGCGGCGCTGACCGTCCTGGCCCAGATCGTCCTGGCCTACACCACGCTGAAGGACATCGACGACCGGCTGCTGCGGCTGCCGGGCGACCAGACGCTGATCGCGGTGCTGGCCGGGGCGGCCGTCGCGCTCGAGGCCGCCACCGGCCCGCGCCTGCGCGCGGCGCTGCTGCGGCCGGTCGTCGGGGCCGGCGCGCTGGCCGTGCTGGCGATCGGCCTGCTCGTGGCCACGCCCGGGTTCTGGAGCCGCCACGCCTACGCGGTCGAGTCGGCGGCGCCGCCCAGCAGCGACCGGCCGATCCTGGTCCAGGGCTCGGTCCCGGCCTGGTCGCTGGGCGCCCACGGCGACCCGGGCGCGGTGGTCGTCGATTCCTGCCCCGAGCTGCTCCGCGCCCTCGCCGCCGGCCGCGTGGTCGCGATCGGCCCCGGCGTCCCGCCGGCCGAGCGCTGCAAGCTGCCGGGCCGGCCGACGGTGGTCGACAGCTTCGCGGTCTGGGTCCCGGGCGGCTGAGCGGGACGGACGGCCCTGCGGGTCGTCGTCTCGCGAGGCCGGGTGGTGTCTCGCGGGCAAGAGAGCGGACGGCGAGGTCGTGGGCGGAGCGTGCCGCGGCGGCGCGGCGGGGCGGCGGCGCGGGCGGCCGG
>NZ_AGUD01000229.1 GCF_000240225.1 Patulibacter medicamentivorans | reverse complement strand
CGCAGCCGCTCGCCGAGCGCGCGGCCAGCAGCGCCAACGCCCTCGGCCACGCGGTGACCGCGATCGCCAGCGACCGCAGCGACCCGATCGCCGCCGCCGTCGCCCGCGACGCGGTGGTCCGGATCGCGGCGGCCTGGCGCGACCCCGAGCCCGCCGCGCACGAGCTGGCCGTCGCCGCGGTCGAGGCCGGCTGGGCGCTCGAGGCGACCGGCCTGGCGCTGCACCACGCGGTCTCGCAGGAGACCGTCCGCCGGACCGGAGCAGGGCACGCCGTCGCCAACGCGACGCTGCTGCCGCTGACCGTCGGCGCGATCCGCCGCCGTCGACCGGCCCTGATCGCGGCCCTCGACGCGCTGATCGGCGAGCCGCTGGAGCGGGCGGCGGAGCGGCTGCGCGAGCGCGCCGGCGCGGCCGTCCCGGAGCTGGCCGACTCCGCGGTTCGCGCCGACGTCGCCGAGGCGGTCCTGCGCCGCCACGCGCAGCTGCGCCGGATCCCGCCGCCGCCCGACGCGGCCGAGCTGGACGCGCTGCTGGCGGCCGCCGCGACCGGCGGCCGAGCGGCGTAGGTGACGAAGCGGTCGCTCGGCGACCGGAACGTGACGACGAGCTGGCGGCGGCGGGCCGGACGGGCGGTGTGATGCGACGATCCGGTCGCTCGGCGACCGGAACGTCAGCGGCTCAGCCGGCGGCCAGCGACCGCAGGCGGTCGGCGGTCATCAGCTCGGCCGGGTGGGCGCCGCCGGCCAGGCGGCGGGCGAGCGCCTCGCGCGGGAGCGGCGCGTCGGACGCGAGCAGCAGCAGGTTGCCGGCGTGGCGCCCGCGGACGACCTCGCGTCCGCCGAACGCCAGCAGCTGGCCGAAGGCCGCGCCGAGGATCGCCGCCTGCTCGCCGACGGTCGTCCACGGCGGCTGGTCGACGACGTTCAGCAGGTAGCGCCCGCTCGGTCGCAGGACGCGGTGGACCTGGTCGGCGAACGCCGCCGTCGCCAGCGAGGCCGGGGTCTCGGTGCCGACGAAGGCGTCCCCGAGCACCAGGTCGAAGCCGTCGTCCGGGCTGCGCGCGACGGTCGTCGCGCCGTCGCCCGTCACGACCCGCAGGTGGGCACCCCGCCGTAGCCGCAGGTGCTGCTCGGCCAGTCGCACGACCGCCGCCGAGCGCTCGACCACGGTCTGCCGCGCCTGTGGCCGCGTCGAGGCGACGAACCGCGGCAGGCTGAACGCGCCACCGCCGAGGTGCAGCAGCTCCGCGGCCTCGCCGCGCGGCACGAGGACGTCGAGGGCGGCGCCGATCCGCGCCACGTAGTCGAGCTCCAGGTGGGCCGGATCGCCCAGGTCGACGTAGCCGTGGGCGAGCCCGTCGATCAGCAGCAGCCGTCCGCCGGGTCGCGCGCGGTCCGGCAGCAGCTCGAGCACGCCGACCCCGGACTCGACCCGCACCGGGGCGAACCGGGCCCCGCCGCTTGCGCCGCCGGCGCCGCGCCCGCGCTGGCGTGCTCCGGAGCGGGCCACGCCCCGAGGACCTCAGGCCTCGCCGAGCAGCCGCGCGGCGGCGGCGTCGTCGCCGGCCGCCCGCAGCGCCCCGGCCAGGGTCGCGACCAGCTGGTCGGCGAACGCCTCGCGGCTCGGGGCGCCCAGCTCCAGCCGGACCAGCATCGCGCCGTCGACGAACAGCAGCCAGCCGAGCACGGCCGCGCGCAGCGCGGGGTCGGTCCGCTCCAGGTCGGGGTGCCCGAGCGTCCCCAGGATCAGGGCCACGGTCGCCCGCCGGATGTTGTCGATCAGCTCGCGGATCCCCGGCTCGCCGGCGGCGGCGGTCAGCAGCCGCTGGAACTGCTTCGGACGCTCGTCGATCCAGGCCAGGTAGGCGCTGAGGCTGTGATGGGCGGCCTCGTGCATCGGCAGGTCGAGCCGCGGCCGGACCCGCTCGGCGAGGTCGTCGGCGGCGTCCGCCAGGGTCGCCACGAAGTAGTCGCGCTTGGTCGGGAAGTAGTGGTAGAGCAGCGGCTTCGAGACCCCGGCCGCCTTGGCGATCTGGGCCATCGACAGCTCGCCGTAGTCGTGCTCGGCGAACAGCTCGGTGCCGGCCTCCAGTAGTCGCCGGCGCCGCTCGTCGACGGCGAGGCGGCGGTAGGCGCGCGTCTCGGCCGCCGGTTCGGCGACGGGCGGGAGGTCGGGGGAGGTCACCGACCCAGTCTAGCGCTGTCGACCGTGGGTCGACAGATCCGGCCGGTCGACCGCCGATCCTGTAGACCGAGGGTCAGCAGTTCTTGACCGGTGGTCGACAGTGCTGCTACGGTCGCTGTCGACCAGGGGTCAGCAAGGCCCCGATCGTTGATCCCCGCGTCCCAGGAGGACCCCATGAGCCCGATCCCGACGACCCCCGATCCACCGCTGCGCCCGTTCGCGCCCCGTTCCTCCCGCCCGCTGGCTCCGCGGCTGACCGAGGAGTTCGTCGGCGGTCAGCTGCTCGCCTGGGCCGGCGGCGCGGCACTGCTGGTGGCGCTCGGCACGCTCTTCTGGCTCGGCGTCCGCGACGGCTGGATCGGCGAGCCGGTCCGCTGCCTGCTGGGGGCCGTCGCCTCGTCCGGCCTGCTGGCGGCCGGCCTCCGCCACGCCCGCCGCGGTCGCGCTCGCGAGGCGTCCTGGGCGATGGCCGGGACCGGCCTCGCCGGGCTCTACGTCACGAGCGCCGTCGCCGCCGGGCCGTACGACCTGCTGCCCCCGATCGTCGGCCTGGCGCTCCTGGCCGGGCTCGGCGTCGCGGCCGCCTGGACGGCGATTCGCTGGGAGTCCCAGCCGCTGGCCGGCGTCGGCTTGCTGGGCGCCCTCGGCGCGCCGCTGCTGGCACCGGTCGCCGGCCTGGCGCTGCCGGTGGTCGTCCTGGCCCTGGGGGCGACCGGGCTGCTGGTCCGGCAGCGACCGTGGACCTGGCTGACCGCGCTGGCCACGGCGCTCGCGCTGCCGCAGGTCGCCTGGCACGTGGTCGAGCTGCTCGACGCGGGG
This sequence comes from Patulibacter medicamentivorans, assembly GCF_000240225.1. Lineage (GTDB taxonomy): Bacteria > Actinomycetota > Thermoleophilia > Solirubrobacterales > Solirubrobacteraceae > Patulibacter > Patulibacter medicamentivorans. The sequence goes on along the minus strand of NZ_AGUD01000229.1, from coordinate 690 downwards.
CGCGGGATCGACCCGGCCTCGCCCGGCGCGCTGCTCGACGTCGCCGCTCCCGGGCTCTGGACCGTCGCCGCGCTCGCTGCCGGCCTGCTGCTCGGCGCCGGTTGGGAGATCGGCCGGCCGGCGGTTCGCGAGCGCGACTCGATGCCGCTGCTGGTCGCCGTCCACGCTCTGATCGCCGCCGCGCTGGCCAGCGGCTACGCGCTGATCGGCGAGCGTCCGGTCGCCGCCGCCCTGACGCTCGCCGCGGTCGCCGGCCTGCTCGCGGCCGCGGGCTGGTCGGCCCGCCGACGTGCGGGGGCGGCGACGCCGGTCGAGCTGGTCCTGCTCGGCCTGGCGGTGCTGGTCGCCGACCTCGGGTTCGCGCTCGTCGCCTCGGGCGTCGTCCAGCTGCTCGGCTGGGCCGTCACCGCGGTCGCCTTCGCGCTGGTCGCCCGGCGGGCCGCCGACGGTCGTCTGCCGGTCGTCGTCGGAGGCGTCGGCCTGCACGTCGGCCTCGGCCTGATCGAGGTCGTCGGGACGGTCGGCGACGGCGGGATCGGCTCGATCGTCGGGGCGGCGCTGCTGGCCGCGGCCTGCGCGGTCTCGGCGCGCGTGATCGAGCCGCGCAGCCGGGCGGCGCGGCTCGCCCTCGACGCGACCGCGCTGGCGGTCGCGGCGCTCTGGACCGCGGTCGCGCTCGACCCGGCCGCG
>NZ_AGUD01000230.1 GCF_000240225.1 Patulibacter medicamentivorans | reverse complement strand
GCGGCGGGTGGGGCGCCGGCGGCCGGGCGCGCGGCGGGTGGGGCGCCGGGGTCCGGGTCGGGACGGCCGGCGGCCGAGGGTCGCGAGGCGGCGCCGCAGATCCTCGGTCGGGTCCGGGCCGAGCTGGAGGCCCAGCTGACCTCGGACGACGTCCCGTTCCTGCTGACCACGCGCGAGCTCGACCTCGTCCTGATCGCCCCCGAGCCGCTGGCCGACGTGCTCGAGCCGGCGCTCCACGACCTGGCCTCGGCGGCCGGCCCGCTCGACGCCGGGGTCGGGCGGGCGACGGCCAACGTCGAGCAGCTGCCGCGTAGCTACCAGGACGCCCGCTTCGCGCTCCAGCAGCTCGCCAACGTCGACGCCGGCGGTCGCTCCCGGGTCCTCGGCCACGAGCAGCTCGACCTCGTCACCGCCCTGGTCTGCGACGCCGACCCGCACCTCTTCGCCCCGCGCCGCCAGGCCGTGATCGACGCGCTCGGCGGTCCGCCGCTGGAGGACACCCTGCGGGTCTTCCTGGAGCACCGCCTGGACGTGACCAGCACCGCCCAGGCGCTGCACCTGCACCCCAACTCCCTGCGCTATCGGCTGAGCCGCATCGAGGAGCGGCTCGGCCGCTCGCTCCGCGACCCCGGAACGATCGCGATGCTGCACGTCGCCTTCCGCTTCGGCTGGGCGTTCCGGGACGGGTAGGGGGTCGTGGCCGTGGTCGGGGTCGGGCGGGGGTGAGGCCGCGAGGCCGTGGGCGGCTCGGCGGGGTGGGGCGCTCGGCGGGCGGGTGGGCGTGGCGTGGCGTGGGTTGGCTCGGGGGAGCGTGGGTGATCGGGCCGCCGGGTTGCGGGCCTTCTCGGGGTTGGCTGGGTGGGCCGGGCGTGGGGGTAGCTGGCGGCTGCCGCCTCGCCTTGTTGGCCGGCGGGCTGTCGGTGGTGCTGCGGGGTCTTGCGTGCTGGCGACTGGGGCCGGGTACGGGTGCGGGCGGGGTGTTCGTGGTCGGGCGTGCTGGGTGCGGTGCGCTTGGCTGGGCTGGCCGGGTGGGCAGGACGTTGGGTGGCTCGGCGCGGCGGATCGGGCTGGCGGGGCCCAGTGGCGCGGCGACGGTGCTGAGCGGGGGGGTGAGTGGCGCTTGGTGGGTGGTCACCGGCGGGGTGGGGTCGGTGTCGTGCCGTGGGCGGTGGTCAAGGGATCGGGCCACTCGCGGCGTGGGGGTGGCTGGTGACGTTCGCCCCCCTTGCCGGGCCGGGACCGCCAGGCGGATGCGGCCGCAAGCCGGATCGGGCCGGGTCGGGTCGGGTCGGGCCGGGTCGGGTCGGGTACGAGCATTAGACGCCAAGGGCCCACGGCCGGGCTGGGTGTGGCGCCTGCTGCGCCTCCAGCGAGCACCACGCGCCGAAGGTCGCGGCGGACGTGGGGCGTGGCGCCCCGTGCACGTGGTCGCGGAGGACCGACGGCCCCGGAACGGACGCCACGCCCTCACGGCCCTCCCGCTCACGGCCCCGGCGGCCTTCCCGCCATCCGTGACGCTCGCGTCACGTCGGCGCGGGACCCTGGAGATCGGGGCGGACGGCGCCTACCCTGGAGCGCATGCCGCTGCGTCACGTCGTCAAGCCGTGGGCCCGGGTCGTCTCGCCGGTCGCCCGGGCCGTGACGGCGGTTCCCGGGCGGCTCGTCGGTCGGGTTCCGGGCGTCACCGACGACGCCGAGACGGCGATCGCGATCGCCGACGTCTTCCCGCCGCTGGCCGGCAGCCGGGCGCTGCTGCTGACGACGTTCGCGGGCAACGGGGCGACGGTCACCGACACCGCCTGGTTCGCCGCTGACGGCGGCCGGATCGTCGTCGCCACCAGGGACCCGGCCAAGCTCGAGCGGATCAGAGCCCGCGCCGAGGTGCTGGTGGCGCCGTGCGACGCGACCGGCCGGCGGCAGGGACCGGACCTGCCGGCGGTCGCCGCCGAGCTCTCGGGCGACGAGGGCGCCGACGCCCAGGCCGCGCTGGCCGCGCGCTACGGGGTCGAGCTGCGGGCCGTCCGGCTGGCGTCGATGGTCGGCGGCCGGGCCGCCCGGACGGCGATCGCGATCCGGCCCGTCGACTGACCGCCGGCCCGGTCGTCGTCGCCGTCGACTGACCCGCTACCCGCCGCTTCCGCTCGACGCCGGCCCGCTCGACGCCGCTCCCGCCCAACGCCACCCCGGAACGACGACGGGGCGGCCGAAGCCGCCCCGTCGAGGAGATCCGTCGCCGTCGCGACGGCAGACCGCGCGACGACCGAGCGCGTGGCCCGGCCGCCGCCGCGGCTCAGCCCTTCAGGATCTCGATCGCGATCTCCGCGACCTGGGTCGGGGTGCGACCGACGCGCACGCCCTTGGACTCCAGCGCCTCGGCCTTCGCCGCGGCGGTGCCCGCCGAGCCCGAGACGATCGCGCCGGCGTGGCCCATCTGCTTGCCCTCGGGGGCGGTGAAGCCCGCGATGTAGCCGACGACCGGCTTGCTGACGTTGGCCGCGATGTACTCCGCGGCCTCCTCCTCGGCCGAGCCGCCGATCTCGCCCGAGAGCACGATCAGCTCGGTCTGGTCGTCCTTCTCGAACAGCTCGATGATGTCGACGAACGACGAGCCCGGAACCGGGTCGCCGCCGATGCCGACGATCGAGGAGTTGCCGAACCCGGCCTGGGCCAGCTCGTTGCCGATCTGGTAGGTCAGGGTGCCCGACCGCGAGACGACGCCGACGTTGCCCGGCTTGAAGAACGACGCCGGGATGATGCCGACGTTGGCCTTGCCCGGCGACAGGATGCCGGGGCAGTTCGGGCCGACCACGCGGGTGTTCGGGTGGTCGCGCTTGATCGTGTTGTAGAGCTTCAGCTCGTCGTGGGCCGGGATGCCCTCGGTGATGATCACGACCAGCTCGACGCCGGCCTGCGCGGCCTCGAGCGCCGACGCGGCGGCGAACGGCGGCGGCACGAAGATCATCGCCGTGTTGGCGCCGGACTCCTTGACGGTGTCCTCCCAGTTGGCGAAGACCGGGATCCCCTCGACGTTCTCGCCCGCCTTCTTCGGGTTCACGCCGCCGACGACGTTGGTCCCGTACCTGCGGTTGTTGAGCGTGTGGAACGAGCCCTCGCGCCCGGTGATGCCGGCGACCGCCAGCTTGGTGTCGTTACCGACCAGGATCGACATCAGCGGCTCTCCTTCGCCAGCTCGACGACCTTGGCGGCCGCCGAGTCCATCGTCTTCTCGGCGTACACGTTCGGCAGCGCGGCCTTCTCGAGGATCTCGCGGCCGAGGACGTCGTTGGTGCCGTCCAGGCGGACGACGAACGGGACGGTCGGCTTGAGGTCGGCGAACGCGGCGACCAGGCCGTTGGCGACCTCGTCGCAGCGGGTGATGCCGCCGAAGATGTTGAACAGCACCGCCTTGACGTTCTCGTTGCTGAGGATGATCTGGACGGCCTGCTTGACCTTCTCCGCGTCCGATCCGCCGCCGGCGTCGAGGAAGTTGGCCGGCGATCCGCCGTGCTGGGCGACGACGTCGAGCGTCGACATCACCAGGCCGGCGCCGTTGCCGAGGATCCCGATGTTGCCGTCGAGCTTGACGTAGACGACGTCCTGCTCGGCCGCCTGGACCTCGATCGGGTCGAGGTTGGCCTTGTCGCCGAGGTCGGCGTGGTCGGGGTGGCGGAAGGCCGCGTTGCCGTCCAGCGAGACCTTCGCGTCGAGCGCCTTGACCTGGCGGTCGGGCGTGACGATCAGCGGGTTGATCTCGGCGAGACTGGCGTCCTCCTCGATCCAGACCTCGTAGAGCGCGACGAGCGCGTCGGCGACGCCCTCGATCACGTCGGCGTCGGCGCCGCCCTTGGTGGCGATCCCGATCGCCTGCTCGCGGGTCAGGCCGACCAGCGGGTCGACGTTCTCCTTGATCAGCTTCTCGGGCGTCTCCTCGGCGACGGTCTCGATCTCGACGCCGCCCTCCGTGGAGAACATCACCAGCGGCTTCTTGGCCGAGCGGTCCAGCAGCACCGAGGCGTAGTACTCGGTGGCGATGTCGGACGCGTGCTCGATCCAGAGGGTGCGCGTGATGTGCCCCTTGATGTCGAGGCCGAGGATGTTGGTCGCGTGCTCGCGCGCCTCCTCCTCGTTGGACGCCAGCTTCACGCCGCCGGCCTTGCCGCGGCCGCCCATCAAGACCTGGGCCTTGACGACGACGGGGTAGCCGATCTCGTTCGCTGCCGCGACCGCGTCATCCACGGTCGTGACGGCCTTGCCGTCGGACACGGCGAGGCCGTGGCGTCCGAACAGCTGCTTGCCTTGGTACTCGAGCAGGTCCATGTGCCGTTCCTGATTCGGTGGGAAGCGCGCGACGGGGGGCGGCACCCAGCGGGCACCGGAGTCACGGGTCGCGCTTTCAGCGGGAGTCGGGTCGGTCCGGAGAGCGGCTTCCGACGTCCACGCGCGGGGATGCTAGCCCTCCGCTGGGCTCGGCGCGTTCGCGACGCGAGGTCCCGCCCGGTCGGGGGGATCGGCGCGGACCCGGACGACGACGTGGCGGCGTACGCAGGACTCGAACCCGATCGGCGTCCGCAACATTTCTCCGAAACGTCCAAGACGAACGCCGACACGCCAGGTACGGTGGCCTGCGTGGTGGACCAGGCGGAGAACGACGCGGCGATCGAGGTCCGGGGGCTGGTCAAGTCCTTCGGCGACGTGGAGGCCCTCGCGGGGATCGACCTGACGGCCCCCACCGGCTCGGTGCTCGGCCTGCTCGGTCCCAACGGCGCGGGCAAGACGACCGCGGTCCGGATCATGACGACGCTGCTGCAGCCCGACGCGGGCAGCGTCCGCGTGGCCGGGCTCGACGTCGCCGACGACGCGCAGGAGCTGCGGTCGCAGATCGGCCTGGCCGGGCAGTACGCCGCGGTCGACGAGTACCTGACCGGGGCCGAGAACCTGCGGATGGTCGGACGGCTCTACCACCTGTCGGCGCGCGACGCCCGGCAGCGAGCCGACGAGCTGCTCGAGGAGTTCTCGCTGACCGACGCCGCCAACCGCACGGCCGGCACCTACTCCGGCGGCATGCGCCGGCGCCTCGACCTGGCCGCGGCGCTGGTCGTCCGCCCGCCGGTGCTCTTCCTCGACGAGCCGACGACCGGCCTCGACCCCCGCAGCCGGCTGTCGCTGTGGGAGACGATCGAGGAGCGGGTCGCCGACGGCACGACCGTCCTGCTGACCACGCAGTACCTGGACGAGGCCGACCGCCTGGCCGACCAGATCGCCGTGATCGACCACGGCCGCGTGATCGCCGAGGGCACCTCCGACGAGCTGAAGTCGCGGGTCGGCGGGGAGCGGGTCGAGGTCCACCTGGTCGACCACGGCCAGGCCGCCGCGGCCCTCGCGGCGCTCCAGCCGCTCTGCGACGGATCCGCCCCCACGGCTGCCGACGACGACGCCGAGGACGGGGTCGTGCGGCTGCCGCTGCGGCCCGACGCCGGCGGGGTCGCCGCCGCCGTTCGCCGCCTGGACGCCGCGGGCGTCGAGATCTCGGACATCGGCGTCCACCGGCCGACCCTCGACGACGCCTTCCTGACCCTGACCGGCCGTCCCGCCGAGGACGCCGCCGACGACGCCGCGGAGGAGTCCCGATGAGCCTCGCCACCACCTTCAGCGACACCACCGTCCTGGCCGGCCGCCAGCTGCGGCGGATCCCGCGCCAGCCGGACCTGCTGATCGGCTTCACGATCCAGCCGATCATGTTCGTGCTGCTGTTCCGCTACGTCTTCGGCGGCGCGATCCAGACCCCGGGCTTCGACAACTACGCCCAGTTCCTGATGCCGGGGATCATCGTCCAGTCGATCGCCTTCGGCGGGTTCGTCACCGCGCTCGCCGTCGCCGACGACATGAGCAAGGGCCTGATGGACCGCTTCCGGTCGCTGCCGATGTCGCGGATCGCCGTGCTCGCCGGCCGCTCGTTCGCCGACATCGTCCTCAACAGCCTGCAGCTGGTGCTGCTGATCGTCGTCGGCCTGGTCGTCGGCTTCTCGTTCGGGACCGACGTCGGCCAGGTGGTGCTCGGGATCGTGCTGCTGCTGATGATCGGCTTCGCCTTCAGCTGGGTCTTCGCCCTGATCGGCCTGGCGGGCGGATCGGCCGAGAGCGCCAACGCGATCGGCTTCACCGTGATCTTCCCGCTGACGTTCGCGTCGGGGATCTTCGTCCCGCCGGCGACGATGCCCGACGGCCTTCGCGAGTTCGCCAACGCCAACCCGTTCACGACCTGGGTCGACGCCGTCCGGCACCTGTTCGTCGGCGGCCCCGCGGCACCGGCCAACAGCGACGTCTGGGTCTCGTTCCTGTGGGTGGTCGGGATCACGATCGTGGCCGCGTTCTTCGCGGTCCGCAAGTATCGGAACGCCGTCGGCCACTAGCCGGGGCGCGGCGCGAGG
>NZ_AGUD01000231.1 GCF_000240225.1 Patulibacter medicamentivorans | reverse complement strand
CGGGTCGCGGCCCGGAAGACGCCCTCGACGTCGACGCCGCCGTGCTCGAAGAAGCGCTTGTCCTCGACCGCGACGGTGGCGTTGCGGACGTCTTCCGCGATGTCCTTGCCCAGCACCGGGGTCCGCAGCACCGGTCCGGCGATGAACCCGAGCCGCTGGCCGTCGGCGGCGAAGACCTCGGAGGTCGCGCCGGGATCCTTCGGCTTGAGGTCGTCGAGGCTGACGCCGTTGGCGATGCTCGCCACGTAGCCGACCGCTCCGGCGCCGGCGACGACGATCCCGACGACGGCGGTCACGAGGACCACCAGGAGGACGCGCGCGGCGCCTCCCTTGGCGCGGCGCTGACGGCGCTTGCGGGCTGCGTGGGACATCGGGGAACGAGGGACGTGCGTCCGCCGAGGCCGCCCGAGGCAGGCGACCGAGCGACGCGACGGTCGATCCACAGTACCGGCCGGCCGCGGGTTCTCCTGCCGGGTGGCCGCGGTCCTGGCGCGGCGGCGTTCGCCGGGCCACGCGCCGTTCGTGGCGCCCTCCCGCGCTCGTGGCGCGACGCCGCGCTAGCGCTCGAAGCGGACCGTCGGGTCGGTGGCGCCCGGGTCGGCGGCGGGCGGCGTCGTCCCGCCCGGGGTCGTCCGGCCGCTGCCGTCGAGCCCGTCGGCGGCGCCGCCCGGGCCCTCCAGCGGCTGGCCGTCCGGGCCCAGCTCGCCGTCGCCGCTGCCGCCGGCGTGGGCACCGGTGCCGCGGCTGCCGCTGAACGGCGCCTTGCGGAACGGGCCGCAGCTGGAGCCCTTGGCCGCGACCATGAAGTCGTGCCAGGTCTGCGCCGGACGGCCGCCGCCCTGCTCGCCGGTCGGGTTGCGCGACAGCGGGTAGCCGACCCAGGTGACGGTCGTCATCCCGCGGGTGAAGCCGGCGAACCAGGCGTCGGCCTCGTTGTCGGTGGTGCCGGTCTTGCCGGCGACCGGGCAGTCCGGCAGTGCCGCCCGCCGGCCGGTGCCGCCCTGGACGTTCTTCTCGAGGATCTCGTTGGCCTTGCTGGCGACCCCGGCCGAGAACGTCCGCACCGCCTTGACCTTCTGCGGGCGCCGGACGGTGCCGTCCTGCAGCACCACCTTGTCCACGATCCGCGGCACGACCCGCCGGCCGCCGTTGGCGATCGTCGAGTAGGCGCGGGCCACCTCGAGCGGGCTGACGCCGTTCTCCAATCCGCCCAGGCCTTCGGCAGGCCGGCTGTACAGCGGAGACGTGATGCCCATCAGCCGCGCGGCCTTGGTGACGTTCTCCGGCCCGACGTCGAGGTCCAGCTGGGCGTAGACCGAGTTGTCCGAGGCGAGCGTCGCGCGGGTGATGCTCATCGAGCCGCCGCTCTTGCCGCTGTAGGTCTTCGGCGACCAGCCGGGCTGCAGCTCCTGGCCGCTGCGCGAGGTGTAGCTCGTGGCGTCGGGATCGATCCCGGCCCGCAGCGCCGCCATCAGCACCATCGTCTTGAAGGTCGATCCCGGCTGGCGCTTGCCCTGCGTGACCAGGTTGTACTTCGTGTCCGAGTACTGGGCCGTCGACGCCATCGTGGTGACGTCGCCGCTGTCGGGGTCGATCGAGACGATCGCGCTGGCCGGCCCGCCGGGGATGAAGTTCCGCTGCAGCGCGCTGCGCGCCTGCTGCTGCCGCTTCAGGTCGATCGTCGTGTAGATCTTCAGGCCGCCCTCGCGCACGCGCTTGCGGCCGTACTTCTCGATCAGCTCCTGGCGGACGTAGTCGATGACGAACTGCTCGCGCCGGCGGGTGTAGAAGTCGCCCTCGCGCAGGCCCAGCGGGGCGTCCTGGGCGGCGGCGGCCTCGGCCCCGGTGACGTAGCCCTGCTCGGCCATCCGCCGCAGCACGTCGTTGCGCCGCGTGAGGGCGGCCTTCGCGTTGCGGAACGGGTTGTACTGCGAGGGCGCCTGCGGCAGGCCGGCGATCAGCGCCGCCTGGGCCAGCGTCAGGTCCTTGGCCGGCTTGTTGTAGTAGACCCGGGCGGCCGCCTGAACGCCGATGATGTTCTGGCCGTTGGGCGCGTTGCCGTAGGGGACGCTGTTGAGGTAGGTCGTCAGCACCCACTCCTTGCCCTCGCGGCCCGGATGGCGCTTCTCCAGCTGGTCGGCCAGC
>NZ_AGUD01000232.1 GCF_000240225.1 Patulibacter medicamentivorans | reverse complement strand
CCTGGACGGTGTCGACGCCGCAGTCGGCGGCGAGCATCCGTCGGCTGGCGTCGACGATCGCCTGGCCGCGGGCACCGTCGTTGAGGTCGGCGCTGATGGTGATGATGCCCAGCAGGGTCAGCGTCGGCATGCCGGAGATCCCGGTCTCGGTGACCGCGATCGGCTTCCAGGGCGGGATCCCGGCCATCATCATCTTCCAGCGGGTGAGGGCCAGCTCGACCATCGCGCCGTTGGTGAACGCGCTGTAGCTCGACGACCCGCCGGCCTGGTTGGCGTAGTCGTGGAGGCCGATCGCGTCGACGTCGTCGAGGATCGTCGGGTCGGCGTCGCGCATCTGCTTCAGGTACTCGACGTCGGGCACGGTCGCGTCGGCGCGGTAGTCGTACAACGGGTAGAGCCCGCCGGTCACGACCCGCACCGAGCGACCGGGCCCCAGCTCCGTCAGCACCGAGCGCACGAGCTGCGCGTACTGCGCGCCGTTCGGGTTGTTGGGGCACCAGCGGTAGGGGTGGTTCTGCTCGTTGCGCAGCTCGATGCTCGTCACCGGCAGCGCCGGCACGCTGGGATTCGCCGCCCACAGCGTTCCTCCCGGCCCGTAGCGGGCGACGAACGCCTTCGCGAACGCCCCGTAGTAGCTGGGGTGGGCGGGCATCCCGACCCCCTGGCCGCCGCGCCAGCAGCTCGACGGGACCTCGAACTTCGGCGTCCCGTCGAGGTCTGCCCATGCCCGGATGCCGCGCCGGGCCATCGCCAGCAGGGTTCGGTCGTAGGAGCTCCAGTCGTAGCTGTGGACGAGGGTGCCGCCGCTCGTGGTCGGCGCGGTCCGCTCGATCCAGCCCCAGCCGACGGGGATCCGGAGCTCCCTCGCGCCCATCCCCGCCGCCGTGCCGATCAGCAGGCTCGACCGGGCCGGGTTGGCGTCCATGTCGGTGACGACCTGCTGGCCGTTGAGACCGATCCGCTCGGCATGCGCCGCCGGACCGGCGGACGCGAACGCGGTGAGGAGCAGCAGCCCCACCACGGCTGCGCGGACTCGAAGGCGTCGATCCCCCGGGTGGCGACGCAAGATGGGATCGAGCACGATGGAGACACTCTAGAATCCAAATCGGGTCCAGCGGGATTGACTCTCGTCGATGGTGGTGGATCCGGGAGTCAACGGACGTCATGGTCCACACCACCGACGCGCGCTCGCCCGAACGTTTGGTGTTGGGGTTCGCCCAAATGGCGTCGATGCCCCGCATCTCCCGATCAGCACTGCTGATTCAGGAACTTCCCACCATTGAGCGACGCTACCCGAAAACTCCTACCGCGTGAGATTCGATGTAGGTAGCAATGAGCATCACTCCACTGACGTACGGAGGTCGCACTGGACCACGCGCGACCAACGCGCTAGCTTGCACTTGCCCGTGAGTGTGCATTCTCATACTCACGTGCCGAGACCTCGCCAAGCGCTGACACACAGCTGGCGGGGAGGGGGCGGCGGATGCGTCCGCCGCCCCCTGATCCATCCGCGGGCCGGTCCCGGGCCCGCGGCGGGGAGGCGATCCGACTCCGCCGAATCGCCTCAACGGAAGGAGCCCCGGTCCGGGGACCGGGGCTCCATCCAGAAGCGGCGGACGAGGCTCGAACTCGCGACCCTCAGCTTGGGAAGCTGATGCTCTACCAACTGAGCTACCGCCGCAACGGTCCGGCGAGGATATCGCGCGGGCGGCGATCGGGTCGCCCTGGCACTCGGGCGCGCGAGTGCGACCGCCCGGTCGCGCCGACCACGACTCCACGTGAAAACGTGGCAGGCCCTACCGTTCGGGGGCGATGCGTCGCTCCGCCGTGCCGCTGCTGCTCGCGTTCCTCGCCGTCGCGCTGATCGGGCTGCTCGTCTACGCGATGGCCCGGCCGGGCAAGGGCGAGGAGCAGCGGGACACGATCGACGCCCAGATCCAGGCCGGCAAGGTGGTCGCCGCGCCCGGGCTCGACCGGGTCCTGCCGCAGGTCGGCGCGCCCGGCACCAAGCGCGTCGCCGACTACCGGGGCCAGGTCGTCGTCCTGAACATCTGGGCCTCGTGGTGCATCCCCTGCGAGGCCGAGGCGCCGCTGCTGGAGCGCACCCACCGGGCGCTGCGCAAGGCCGGCGCCGGCACCGTGCTCGGGGTCACCAACCGCGACACGCCCGAGGACAGCACCGCCTTTGCGCGCAAGCACGGGATGACCTACCCGTCGCTCGGCGACCCCGGCAGCAAGCTGGCCACCGACTACGGCGCCCTCCAGGTCCCCGAGACGATCGTCCTCGACCGCGAGGGCCGGATCCGCGCCCTGCGCCGGGGCGAGGTCGACGTCGCCTTCCTGCGCCAGGCCCTGGCCAAGGCCGGCGTCCCGGCCGAGGGGCTGCCGGCGCGATGACCGCCGCCGCCCCGTCGATCGCGACCCGGCCGGCCGCCGGCGTCCTCCGGTCGCCCGTCGGCGCGGCGATCGTCGCGCTGCTGCTGGCCGTCCTGGCGCTGACCGCGATCGTCTCCCCCGCCGTCGCCGCCCCGCCGTCGGCCGCCGACCGCCAGGCGGTCGAGCGCGAGGTCGAGTCGCGGCTGATGTGCGTGACCTGCAACACGCCGCTCGAGCAGTCCGAGGCGACCCAGGCCAACCGCGAGCGCGACGAGATCGAGCGGCTGGCGGCACGGGGCCTGAGCGCTGATCAGGTCGTCGACCGGATGGTCGCGATCTACGGCGAGAGCGTCCTCATCGACCCGCCCGACGACACGGTCCGGCTGCTGCGCTGGCTGCTGCCGACCCTCGGTGCGCTCGTGGCCGCCGGACTGCTGACCGTGCTCGTCCGCCGCTGGCGCCGCCGCCGCGACCAGGCGGATGCGGCCACGCCCCCCGCCGTCGACCCCGATGGGCCGACCGGCGACGGCCCGCTCGATCCGACCGCCCCCTCCCCGACCCCGCCGACCGATGCGGACCAGCAGCGCCTGGACGCCGACCTGGCCCGCTACCGCTGAGCCCGCCGTGCCGCTCGCCACCGTCGCCGACCCCACGATCTTCGCCGCCTTCGCCGCCGGGCTGCTGTCGTTCGCCTCGCCCTGCGTGCTGCCGCTGGTCCCCGGCTACCTGTCGGTCCTGACCGGCGGCGCCAGCATCCGGCCGACGAGCGAGCGCCGGACCGGGGCGATCCTCGGCCCGGCCGCGCTCTTCTGCCTCAGCTTCATCCTGGTCTTCGTCGCGCTCGGGATGTTCGCGACCGGTGTCGGCGCCCCGCTCGCCCACAGCAAGTACACGCTCGAGGTCGTCGCCGGGGCGCTGCTGATGGCGATGGGCGCGATCTACCTGCTGACCCCGTTCGTCCCCTGGCTCAACCGCACGCTGCGCCCCGAGGTGCTGCTGCGCAAGGCCGGCAGCGGCGGGCCGGTCATCGCCGGGATGGCGTTCGCGATCGCCTGGACTCCGTGCACGGGGCCGATCCTCGGCGCGATCCTGACCGCGGCGGCGGCCCAGAGCGGCGTCGGCGGCGGCGCCTTCCTGCTGCTCTTCTACGGCCTCGGCCTGGCGGTGCCGTTCGTCGCCTCCGCCCTCGCCTTCGAGCGGGTCACGACCGCGGCGCGGGTGCTGCGCGACCACTACGCGATCATCACCGCGATCGGCGGGGTGCTGCTGCTGGTCGTCGGCTGGATCGTCGCCAACCACGAGATGACCCGGCTGGCGGCCGACGCCCGCAACCTCGCCGACAGCCTCGGCGTCGGCGGGGTGTTCGCGCTCTTCGAGCAGTAGCGCGGATCTCGGGGTTGACCCCGATGTGGTCGCAGGTCCCACGGCATAGGCTCGCCGTGCGTCCCGACGTGAGCGGCCGTCCCCGCGCAGTTCACGTGGGCTTCATGCGGCCCGTTCTACGGTGGCGTGCATCCAGATCATCAGGCCGGCCATGCCGGCCACGCACGAAGGGTCGACCATGCTCCACCGTCTTCGCCGCAGCCTGCGGTTCGCCAACGTCCTGTCCCTGCTCGCGCTGTTCGTCGCGCTCGGCGGCACCAGCTACGCCGCGATCACGATCACCGGCAAGAACGTCAAGAACAGCTCGCTGACCTCCAGCGACATCAAGAACGACTCGATCAAGTCCAGCGACATCAGGAACGGGTCGCTGCTGCGCAAGGACTTCAAGGCCGGCGAGCTGCCCGCCGTCGGGACGGGCACGCCCGGCACGCCCGGAACCCCGGGCACCCCCGGCACCCCCGGCACGCCGGGTACGGGGACCGCGCTCAACGGCTTCGCCACGACGACCTCGGCCAGCACGGCGATCTCGCTCAACGCCGGCGAGTTCAACGGCGGCGATCGCGTCGCCCAGCTGACGCTGCCGGACGGCGACTACATCCTCAGCAGCAGCGTCGAGGTCGGCTCCAACAGCGCCAACAGCGCGCTGGTCCGCTGCGCCCTGCGCGACAGCGGCCAGGCCACGTCGCAGGGATCGACCAGCACCCGTGCGCTGGCGGTCTTCAGCGGCACGATCGCGCTGTCGGGCGTCTCCGACGGCGGCCTCGTCGACCTGGTCTGCGTCAGCGACATCGGCGCGACGGCCCGCAATCGCGTGATCACTGCCACCCGGGTCGCGAAGCTCAACCCCTAGGCGACCGCTCCACGCGCCCCGGGCCGTCACCGGCCGGGGCGCGTGCGCTACATCCGCTCGGGCGCGTCGACGCCGAGGATCCCCAGCGCCGCCGCCAGCACCGCGGCGGTCGCGCGGCAGAGGTCGAGCCGGCGCGCCCGGACCTCGTCCGGGACGCCCGCGGCCAGCACCGGGCAGTCGCGGTAGAAGGCCGAGTACTGCCGCGCCAGCGCCAGCGCGTAGGTCGCGATCCGGTGCGGCGCCCGCCGGTCGGCCGCCTCGGCGACCTCGTCCGGCCACGCCAGCAGCGCCAGCAGCAGCTCGCGCTCGCCGTCGACGATCGCGGTCGAGGCGTCGGCCTCGTCGTCGCCCTCGCGCGCGCCGGTGACCTCGCCGTCGGCGGCCCGCTGCAGGATCGAGCGGATCCGCGCGTGGGCGTACTGGACGTAGTAGACCGGGTTCTCCTGCGACTGCTCGCGCGCCTCGGCCAGGTCGAGGTCGATCGTCGTGTCGTGCGAGCGGGCCAGCAGGTACCAGCGGGCCGCGTCGACCCCGATGTCGTCGACCAGCTCGTCGAGCGCGACGAACTCGCCGGCGCGCTTGCTCATCTTCGCCCGCTCGCCGTCCTCGAACAGGTTGACGAACTGGGTGATCAGGATCTCGATCCGATCCTCGTCGCCGCCGAGGGCGACGAACGCGGCCTTCAACCGGTGGATGTAGCCGTGGTGGTCGGCGCCCAGCACGTCGATCACCCGGTCGAAGCCGCGGACGCGCTTGTCGTAGTGGTAGGCGACGTCGGAGGCGAAGTAGGTCGGCCGGCCGTCGGCCCGCCGCATCACCCGGTCCTTGTCGTCGCCGGACTCGGTCGTCCGCAGCCACAGCGCGCCGTCCTGCTCGAACGAGCGGCCCTGCTCGGCGAGCACGCCGAACGCCTCGTCGACCTCGCTCGGGCGCGGCTCGGCCGAGCCCTCGGCGGGATCGCGCGGCTGGTGCAGCGAGCGCTCGCTGAACCAGCGGTCGAAGGTCGTCCGGAAGCGCTCCAGCGAGGCCTTCTGGCGGGCGACCATCAGCGCGATCCCGGCGACGGCGACCTCGTCGACCGGCCGCGTGGCGGCATCCGGGATCTCGGCGGCGACGTCGGCGACGTAGCTGCCCTGGTAGCCCTCCTCGGGCGGCTCCTCGCCCCGCGCCCGGGCCTGCAGCGAGGCGCCGAAGAGCGCCACCTGGTTGCCGAAGTCGTTGACGTAGTACTCGCGGTGGACCCGATGGCCGTGGAAGTCCAGCAGGTTCGCCAGCCCCGACCCGAACGCCGCGCCCCGGGCGCCGCCGATGTGGACCGGGCCGGTCGGGTTGTTGGAGACGTACTCCAGGTGGATCGCCTCGGGCACCGCGACGCCGGCGGCGCCGAACCGCTCGCCGGCGGCGACCACGTCGGCCAGCGCCGCGTCGAGCCAGGCGTCGGACAGCCGCAGGTTGAGGAACCCGGGACCGGCGACCTCGACCTCGCGGAGGGCGTCGCCGAGGTGCTCCTGGAGGGCGACCGTCAGCCGCTCCGCGATCATCGGCGGCGCCGCGCCGACGATCTTCGGCAGCAGCATCGCCGCGTTGGTCGCGAAGTCCCCGTGCGCCGCCTGCTTCGGCCGCTCCAGCGACGGCGCCGACCGCGGACGCTCTCCCCCGGTGACGTTCAGCACCGCGTCGTCGAGGACGGTGCGGAGTCGCTGCAGCGGAGAGGCGATCGTTGCGTCGGTCACGGTCCCCCACACGATAGGACGCCAGGAGCCTCGGGGGCGGGCGGGGCGGACCGACGGCACCCGGTTCGAGCTGGTCCGCTCCCCGTTCGCGCCAGGATGGAGGCATGTCCCCCGTCCCCGCCGCCGATCCCGCCTTCCGCCACCGCGTCCTCTCCGTCCACGGCGAGGCCGCTCGCGGCTGGCTCGACGACCTGCCCGGCATCGTCGAGCGGTGGCGCCGGACCTGGGACCTGGGACCGGTCCGCCCCTACCCGCTGAGCTACAACTGGGTCGCCGCGGCCGATCGGGCCGACGGCCGCCGCTGCGTCCTGAAGCTGGCCCCGCCCGGCCTCAGCGTGCTCGACGACGAGGCCCGGTGGCTGCGGCTGGCCGACGGTCGCGGGGCCGCCCGGCTGCACGACGCCGCGCCCGCCGACGGCGCGCTGCTGCTGGAGCGGATCGAGCCGGGCACGCTCCTCGCCGACCTGGCGCCGGCCCGCGACGACGACGCCTGCGACGCGATCGCCGCCGTGATCGCCGGCTTCCAGCGCCCCGAGCAGGTCGCCGACCCGGCGTTCGCCGCGATGCCGACGCTGCGCGAGCGGCTGGCCGACCTCGACGTCCACCGCGCCGCGCACGACGGCCACGACCCGCTGCCGGGCGCCGTCGTCGCGACCGCCACCCGCGTCGCCGGCCAGCTGCTCGACAGCGCCGGGCCCGACGTCCTGCTGCACGGCGACCTGCACCACGACAACGTCCTGCTCGACCAGCGCCGCGGCTGGCTGGCGATCGACCCGCACGGGCTGCGCGGCGACGCGACCTACGAGCCGTCGGCCCTGCTCTACAACCCGCTCACGCTCGGGCCCCAGGTCGCCCGGCTCGCCGAGCGCCGCTGCCGCCGGCTGGCCGCCGCCACCGGCTTCGCCGAGGAGCGGATCCGCGGCTGGAGCTACGTCCAGGCGGTGCTGTCGGCGGTCTGGTCGCTGGACGAGGACCCCGAGCCGGACGCCCACGTGCTGGCGGTCGCCGACGCGCTCGCGCCCTGATCGACGATCAGTGGTGGTACGGCTCGCCGCGCAGGATCCGGTGGGCGCGGTACAGCTGCTCGAGCACGATCACCCGCGCCAGCTGGTGCGGCAGCGTGATCGGGCCGAACGAGAGCCGCTCGTCGGCCCGCGCCAGGTCGAGCCCGTCGGCGCCGCCGATCACGAAGCAGAGGTCGCGACCGCTCGCCCGCCGCTGCTCCAGCCAGGTCGCCGCTGCGACGCTGTCGCGGGTCGGCGCGTCGATCGCCAGCAGCACGCAGTGCGCCCGCTCCGGCACCCGACGCGTCACCTGCTCGGCGTCGGCGTCGTCGCGCAGCTCGATCGCGTCGAGCTTGACGTAGGGCCGCAGCAGCTTCTCGTAGTGCGCCAGGTCGTCGAGGTAGGGCGCCCGCGTGCGCCCGACGGCGATCACCGTGACCCGCACTCAGCGCGCTCCACCGTCGCCGGGCCCGAGCACCGGCGGCCGCGGCGAGGGCAGCGGGATCCCGGCCTCGGTCGCGAAGCGGACCGCGGCCGCGATCCGGTCGAGCGTGGTCGGATGGGTGCCGAGCAGCAGCTGCATCAGCCGCGCCGGCCCGCGCGGGTCGGGGTCGCCGAGGTTGGAGACCACGATCTTCTGCTGGAACTCGACCATCGCGGCGGGATCGCGCGACCAGCGCAGGGCGTCGTCGTCGGCCCGCCGCTCGATCGCCCGCGAGAGCTGCCCCGACGCGGACGCCAGCAGGGTCCCGACCAGGCTCGAGGCCAGGAAGACCGCCGGCACCGAGACCGGCAGCGCGCCGCCGCGGCCGTCCGGGTGGCCGGCGCCCGGCCGCGTCAGCGCCTCGGCCAGGACCGCCGTCGCGCGCGTCGCGGGGCCGATCACGATCGCCAGCAGCGCCAGCCCGCGCGGGATGTCGCGGTGGACGACGTGGGACAGCTCGTGGGCCACGACGACCCGCGCCTCGCGGCCGGAGAACTGCTGCAGCAGCGTGTCCCAGAAGACGACCCGTCGCGAGCGCCCGACGCCGCTGACGTGGGCGTTGACGGCGGTCGTCCTGCGGCTCGCGTCCGAGACCAGCACCTTCTCGACCCGGACCCCGGCGCGCCGCGCGAGCTCCTGGACGTCGGCGACCAGCCGCGGGTCCTGCAGCGGCGTCGTGCGGCCGAACAGCGGCTCGATCAGGATCGGCGCGACGAACGTCAGCGCCGCCGACGCTCCGAGCCCGAGGCCCGCTCCCGGCAGCCACCAGCGGCGGGGCCAGCGCCGCACCAGCGCGGCGGTGCCGCCGCCGAGCAGCCCGCCACCGGCCGCGCTGAGCGCCGTCGAGCGGCCGACGTCGGCCGCCCACAGGCCCCAGCTGCCGGTCGCCA
>NZ_AGUD01000233.1 GCF_000240225.1 Patulibacter medicamentivorans | reverse complement strand
GGACGCTGGTCGGCAACCCGGCCAGCAGCACCGCCATCCGGGCGACATCGCGGTTGTCCTCGCCGGCCTGGTTGGCGGCGCCGAGCAGGACGTCGTCGATCGTGGCCGGGTCGAGCTCCGGATGGCGGGCCAGCAGCGCGGCCAGGGCGCCGGCGGCGAGGTCGTCGGGCCGGACGCCGGCGAGGGCGCCGCCGAACCGTCCGAACGGGGTTCGCACGGCGTCGAGGACGTGGGCGGCGCGGTCGGTGCTCATCGGATCGGCTCCTCGCGAGGGGGTTCGGGGGACGGTGCCGGGCGGCGGACGCGGCTCATCGCGCGACGAGCTCGCGCAGGGCCGTCAGCTCGTGGTCGGTCGGTGGGTGGATCGCCTCGACGGCGTCGGCGATCCGCAGCGGCCAGCCCGTCGCCTCGCGCGCCTGCTCGACGGTCGCGCCGGGCAGCAGCTGCGTCAGCACCAGCTCGCGCGTGACGGGATCGGGCTCGAGCACGGCGAGGTCGGTGATCACGGCGGTCGGTCCGCGGCCGCGCAAACCGAGCGCCTGGCGGTCGAAGTCGGAGCGGGGCGTGCCGTGCTCGTCATGGCCGTCGCCGTGGCCGACGGTGGTGACGAAGTCCAGGCGCTCGACGAGGGTCCGTCGGTCGTGGGGCACGATCACGACGACCTCGCCGCAGCCCGAGGCGATCTCCGGGGCGCCGCCCGCACCGGGTAGGCGGGTGCGTGGCGTGTCGTAGTCGCCGATCACGGTCGAGTTGAGGTTGGCGTGGCGGTCGATCTGCGCGGCGCCGAGGAACGCGACATCGATCCGGCCCGGCTGGACCCAGTAGGCGAACATCTCCGGGACCGAGACGACCGCGTCGGCGGTCTCGGCCAACTCGCCATCGCCGATCGACAGCGGCACCCGTCGCGGCTTGGCCCCGATCGTGCCCGACTCGTAGACGAGCACCAGCTCGGGATGATGGATCTCGCGGGCCAGGATCGCCGCGGTCGACGGCTTGCCGACCCCGATGAACACGACCTTCGCGGTCCGCAGACGACGCGCCGCGACGATCGTCTGGATCTCGCCGACGGTGGCCGGCTCCGGACTCATCGCACGACCTCGATCGGCGCGTCCGGGGTCCCGGTCAGATCACGATACGGCGACGGACCCGCGAACACGTGCTCCTCCATCCAGGCCAGGAACACCGAACGATCACGCGCGATCCGATCCCACTCGCGGTAGCCGTCGTTGTCGCGAACGGTGATCCCGGCGGCATAGGACGGCTGCGAGCCGCCCGGCGCCTCAGCGACCACGTCGATCGCCCAACCCGGCAACACCACGCCACCGGGCCGTGGCTCCAGCCGCTCGACGATCCGCTCGACCGTCACCAACGACCGCGAGGCCGCGAGCACCGCCTCCTTCTGCACCCCCGGGATCCCCCACAACTGCACGTTGCCGCGACGGTCGGATTCCTGGGCATGCACGATCACCACATCCGGGCGCAGCGCCGGCACCGCGGCCAGCGACTCGCCGGTGAACGGGCACGCGATCCGGGAGACGTTCGTGCGGGCCTCCAGATCAGTCCCCGCATACCCGCGCAGGACGCCGAACGGCAGATCGGACGCACCCGCGGCATAACGCGCCGCCATCCCCGCGTGGCTGTGCTCCTCGATCGCTAGCGGCCGCGGCCAGCCGTGCTCGACCGCGTCGCGGAAGCGGTGCAGCGAGCCGACGCCCGGGTTGCCGCCGTAGGAGAAGACCAGCCGCGCGGCCGCCCCGACGCCGACCATCTGGTCGTAGAGCAGGTCGGGGGTCATCCGCACCAGCTCCAGATCGCGGCGGCCCTGGCGCAGCACCTCGTGGCCGGCGGCGAAGGGAATCAGGTGCGTAAAGCCCTCCAACGCCACGACATCCCCATCGCGAACCACCTCGGCGATCGCGTCCGCCAGCGGCAGCACCCGCGCCATCACGCCCGCTCCTGTACGCAATCCGTACAAACGCTCATATATCGCACAATAGCTGACGGGCGCGGCGGCGCGGCGGCGCGGCGGCGACTCAGGTCCCGGGGACGGGGCCGAGGCCCTGCTGCCGCTCGACCTCCATCCCCTCGCGGACGTAGGTCATGCAGGTGCGGGTGTTCGGCACGCCGTCGATCACCGCCAGGCACTCGAAGCAGACGCCCATCCCGCAGAACGCCCCGCGCGGCTCGCCCTGCGGCGTCGTGCGCGTGCGCAGGTCGCCGTCGGCCATCAGCGCCGCGGCGACGCTCTCGCCGCGGTGGGCGACCAGCTCGCGGCCGTCGACGCGCAGCGTCACCGGCGCCCCGCGCTCGACCGCCGGGCCGACCGGCGGACGCGGGGTCCAGGCCGCGTCGGCGGCGGGCTCAGGCCGCGACCGGCGGATCCGCATCGAGCAGCCCCTCCTCGACGAGCACGGCCCGCATCGCCGCGATCGCCTCCGGGTCGGTGATCGGCAGGCGGGGCGGACGGACGTGGCCGGTCGGCTGCCCGAGCAGCCCCATCAGCACCTTCAGCTGGCTCTGGTAGGCGCCCCAGTGGCCCGCCCAGCCGCCCGGCAGCCAGAGCTTCGGGAACAGCCGCTCGACGACGTCGGCGTAGGCCGCGGCGGCGTCGAAGTCGCCCGCCCAGACGTCCTCCCAGAAGGTCGGATCCGGCCGGCCGGCGAGCGAGCCGCCGCCGACGGTGCCGTCGCCGCCGCTCTCGCGCAGGACCTCGAGGCCGCGGCGGCTCATGAACGGCCCGAAGACGCGAATCCGATCGACCACCGCGCGGGTGGTGGCGTAGAACTGCTCGACGTCCGGCGTGCTGTCCTTGATCGCGACGACGTGCGGCAGGTCCGCCAGCCGCGACGCCAGCTCAGGATCGATGTCGACGTTGGTGCCGTGCGGCCAGTTGTAGACCGCGATCGGCCCGTCGGTGCGCTCGCCCAGCTCCCGGTAGTAGGCGACGGTCTCGTCGGGGAAGGTCTTCGCGTACGGCGGCGGGGTCGAGATCACGCCGTCGGCTCCGGCGTCGAGCGCGTGGCGCGCGATCCCGGCCGCCTCGGCCGCCGTGTAGGCGGTGCAGCCGACCAGCACGGTCAGCCGCCCGGCCGCCTGCTCGACCGCGGCTTCGGCGACGATCCGGCGCTCCTCCGGCGTCTGCGCGAACCACTCGCCGCAGGTGCCGTTGACCATGATCCCGTGCATGCCCTGCTCGACGTAGTGGTCGACCAGCGCCCGCAGCGCCGTCAGGTCGAGGGCGCCGTCCTCGCGGAAGGGCGTGATGAAGGCGGGGAAGTACCCGCGCCAGTCGATGTCGTTGCGGTCCATGGGGGTCTCGCTTCGTCTACGGGGTGGTGCGCCCGGCCGTCATCCGACGGTCGGGGTCGTACGCGGGCGGGAACGGCGGCGTGCCGGTCGGGTCGAGCAGCTGATCGGCCAGCCGCCGCGCCAGCAGCGGGCTGAGGGTGAAGCCGGTCGAGGCGACGCAGGCGTGGTAGCCCGGGACCAGCGTCGAGCCGCCGACCACCGGCGAGAGGTCGTCGGTGAAGACGATCACCCCCGACCAGGTCCGGACCACGCGGACGTCGGCCAGCGCCGGGATCACGCGGAGGGCGACCGCGGTGTTGCCGGCGGCGCTCTCCCACGTGGTCGGGTAGCGGCGCGGCGGCGGCGCCGCCGGAGTCGGCCAGCCGCCGCCGATGATGAACGTGTCGTCGGAGGACTGCTTGAGCGTCAGCCGGCGGCCGATGTGCTGGACCATCGGGTCCAGCAGCCGCGCCCGCCGCTCGGTCACGTTGACGTGCAGCCCCTCGCGGCGGACCGGCAGCCGCAGGCCGGCGAGCCGCGCCTGGTCGCCGGCCCAGGCGCCGGCGCAGTTGACGATCCGCTGCGCGTCGATCTCGCCGGCCGAGGTGGTCACGCGGAAGCCGCCGCCGGGACGCCGCTCGATCGCCTGGACGGCGACGTGGGTGCGGATCGTCGCGCCGTGCTCGTGCGCGCGCAGCGCGTAGGCCGGAGCCGCGATCAGCGGGTTGGCGTGGCCCTCCTGGGGGCAGTACGAGGCGCCGGCCAGGTCGGGGGCCAGGAACGGCGCCCGCCGCCGCAGCTCGGCGCCGGTCACGACCTCGGTCTCGATCCCCGCCTGCCGCTCCAGCACCCGCTTGTCGTGCAGGACCTGCAGCTGCTCCTCGGTCTCGGCGACCATCCAGCCGCCGGTCAGGTGGACCCCGAGCGGGACGTCGAGCTCCTCGTCGAGGGCGTTCCAGACCTCGTAGGCGGCCAGGTTCAGGCGCGCCTCCTCGAGCAGCCGCTCGGTGTCGGCGGTCGGCGATCCGGCGGCTGGCAGCTGGTGGATCGCGAGCTGGATGTGGAAGCTGCCGGCGTTGGTGCCGGACGCCTCGCGGTTGAGCTCGCCGCGCTCGACCAGCGCCACGTCGACGCCGCCCCGCGCCAGGTAGAACGCCAGCGCGGTGCCGGCGATACCGCCGCCGATCACCAGCACGTCGGTCCGCTCCGGCAGCGGCCCGTTGGTCTGCTCGTAGGACAGCCAGCGCGGCAGCGGGCGGGTCGCGGTCGGGTCACTCATCGGCCAGCTCCCCGGCCGGCACGTCGGCGTCGCCGTCCTGGCGCATGAACAGCGTCCTGCCGGTGACCGCGTCGTCGGCCAGCGCGCCGATCGGCACCGGCCGCACCGGCATCCGCGGCGTCGCCAGCTCGACCGCGCCGAGCGGCTGGCGGTGGCGCCGGGCGATCATCGCCGCCACCTGCCGCTGGCACGAGCGACCCTGGCACGGACCCATCCCGGCCCGGGTCAGCGCCTTGACGACGTTGATGTCGCGCGTTCCGTCGATCGTCTCGGCCAGGCGCGCGGCGGTGACGCTCTCGCAGCGGCAGACCGTGGTCTCCGGCGTGGTCAGCTCGAAGACGCCGGGGCCGACGTCGTGCATCCGCCGCAGCGCCCGCGTCAGCGCCTGGCGACGGCCGCGCAGGCGGCGGGCCGGGGCGGCCTCCCGCTCGGCGGTCGCCGCGTCGATCGCGCCCAGGTCGAGCGCGGCGCCGAGCCCGGCGATCCGACCCTCGGCGACGGCGACGACCGAGCCCTCGACCCCGGTCCCGTCGCCGGCCGCGAGCACGTGCGGACGCGACGTCCGCAGCCAGTCGTCGCGACGCACGACGTAGCCGCCGAGCTGCTCGTCGAAGTCGAAGTCGCAGCCGGCCAGGCGCAGCAGCTCGATCGAGGGGACGAAGCCGTAGCCCAGGCAGAGCACGTCGGCCGGCTCGCGCTCCTCGCTGCCGGCGATCGGCCGCCAGTCGGCGTCGACCGCGGCGTGGGTCACCTGCTCCACGCGCCCGTCGCCCTCGGCCCGCACCACGATCCGGCGGTAGCGGAGCGGGACGCGCTCGCGCAGCAGCGCCGCCCGGTAGCGGACGGCGTCCTGCAGCAGGTGGCGGTTGCCCGGGGCGGCGCCGGCGATCCGCAGCAGGTCGCCGATCCGGGGCGGCGGGCCGGCCTCGAGCACGGTCCGGATCCCGGCGCCGTAGCCGAGCAGCTGGGCCGGGAAGGCCAGGGCCAGCGGCCCCGCGCCGGCGAAGACGACCCGCCGGCCCGGCAGCACCCGCTGGGCCTTGACGATCGTCTGCATCCCGCCGGCGGTCAGGACGCCGGGCAGCGTCCAGCCGGGGAAGGCGACCGGCCGGTCGTGCGCGCCGGGCGCCAGCACCAGCCGGCGGGCGCGAACGGTCCGGGCCCGTCCGCCGTCGGGCACCAGCACGACCGCGTCGCCCTCGACGGCGACGACGGCGGTGCTGGTCATGATCGTCGCCCCCGAGGCCTCGGCGGCGTCGATCAGCGCGCGGCCCTCGCGGTACTCGCGGCCCATCGCGGCCGGGTCGCGGACGACGATGCCCGGACCCGGCTGCTTGTGGACCTGCCCGCCGAGGGTGACGCGCTCCTCCACGAGCGCGACGTCGAGGCCGTGGCGCGCGGCGACCGTCGCCGCCGAGAGACCGGCCGGTCCCCCGCCGACGACCAGGACGTCGTGGTGCTCGCGGTCCATCGAACCTCAGCAGCCGCTCGGCATCTGCGGCATCTCCTTGACGCCGAAGTTCTTCTTGTAGAGCCGCTCGAGGGTGCCGTCGGTCTGCGCCTTGCAGAGGAACTGGTCGAGCCGCTTGACGAGCGCGCTGTTGCCCTTGGTCACGCCGTAGGAGCCGTACTGGACGTCGAGCGGCTTCGGGAAGCTCGCCTTCATCAGCTGCCCCGGGTTCGACTTCTGGTACTGCGCCAGCAGGTAGTCCTCGAGCACCGACGCGTCGGCGCGCTTGGTCGCGACCTGCAGCAGCGCGGCGTTCTGCTCGCTGAAGCCGGTCACGTCCGCCTTCGGGAAGGTCTTCTTCGTCAGCTGCTCGCCGGTCGAGCCCTGGAGGACCGCGAACTTCTTGCCCGACTGGTTGAAGGCGTCGATCGTCGCCGGGATCGTGCTGCCCTCGCGGACCGCGACGACCTGGGCGTAGGGGACGTAGCCGCGGCTGAAGTCGATCGCCTGCTTGCGCTCCGGCGTCGGCGAGAGGCCGACCGAGACGATGTCGAACTTCTTGCTCTGGAGGCCCGGGATCAGCCCGTTGAAGTCGAGGTTCTCGATCTTCAGCTTGAGGCCGAGCTCCTTGGCCAGGACGTTCAGCAGGTCGACGTCGTAGCCGGCCGGCTCGCCGTTCTTGAGGTACATCTCGGGCTCGAACTGGAGGTTCATGCCGACGGTCAGCGTGCCCGCGGTCTGCAGCCCGAGCGGGTTGTCGGACGACCCGCCGCCGCCGCTGTCGGAACCGCCGCAGGCCGCGAGGGCTACCGCCGAGGCGACGACGGCAGCCGCCGCCGTGGCCCGTCGGACCTGCCGACGGAGCCGGGGAGAGGTGATGCGCATGATGCTCCTTGTGGGGTTGTAGGGGGTGCGTGCCTCAGGCGGAGGCGGAGGGGGACGCCGTCTCGGCGTCGATCAGGGCCTGGATCCGGCGCTGCCGGCGACCGCGGACGGCGCGCGAGAGCAGCCCGTCGGGCGGCGCCTCCATCGTCCGTTCGATCAGGCGGAAGAGGAAGTCGATCGCGAACGCCACGGCGACGTAGAGCGCGGCGGCGGCGGTGTAGAGGACGAACGGCTGGAAGGTCGTGGCGACGACGTTCTGCGTCACCCGCACGACCTCGAGCAGGCCGATGACGGTGAAGACCGAGGTGTCCTTCACCATCCCGATGAACATGTTGCCGACGTTCGGGATCGCGATCTTGGTCGCCTGCGGCAGCGTGACCGAGAAGAAGACCCGGGCCGGCTTCATGCCGAGCGCGAGCCCGGCCTCCTGCTGGCCCTTCGGGATCGCCTCGAGCGCCGAGCGGAAGATCTCGGCCAGGAACGCGCTGTAGAGCAGGGTCAGGGCGATCACGCCGGCTTGGAAGACGCTGAACTTGACGTCGATCGCCAGCGCGACGCCGAAGTAGACCCAGATCACCGTCACCAGCGCGGGGATGCCGCGGAAGACGTTGATGTAGATCGCCGCGATCCACGAGAACGGCGCCGCGCGCATCCGCAGCAGCGCCAGCAGCATCCCGCAGACGAGCGAGAGGACGAGCGCCACGACCGCCACCTCGAGCGCGGTCAGCAGGCCGTTGAGGAGGTCGGACCGGTAGTCCCAGATGAGACCCCAGTCGTAGTTCGCCAGGGGCATCAGAGCACCGCCGAGAGGAAGGCCGAGGTCCGGGGATTGGTGGGGCCCGCGTAGATCTCGCGGTCCCCGGTCTCGACGACCTGGCCGTCCTCCATGAAGACGTTGAGGTCGCCGATCTCGCGGGCGAAGCCGAGCTCGTGGGTGACGATCAGCATCGTCATCCCGGTCTCGGCCAGCTCGCGCATCGTCGCCAGCACGCCGCCGACCAGCTCGGGGTCGAGGGCCGACGTCGGCTCGTCGAAGAGCATCACCTGCGGGTCGAGCGCCAGCGCGCGGGCGATCGCCACGCGCTGCTGCTGACCGCCGGAGAGCTGGCGCGGGTAGTGGGCCGCGCGCTCCAGCAGCCCGACCCGGCGCAGCGCCTCGGCGGCCTGGTGCTCGGCCTGCGGCCGCTTGCAGCCGCGGACCGACCGCAGCGGCAGGGCGACGTTCTCCAGCGCCGTCAGGTGCGGGAAGAGGTTGAACTGCTGGAAGACCATCCCGATGTTGCGGCGCAGGTCGATCGGGCGGCCGCGCTCGGCGGCCTGCGGCTCGCCGGGGATCCCCGGGCCGTACTCGACGCCGTCGAAGCGCAGCGATCCGGAGGTCGGCGGCTCCAGCAGGTTGATGCTGCGCAGGACGGTCGACTTGCCGGAGCCCGAGGGACCGAAGAGCACCACGTGCTCCCCGGGCCGGACGGCCAGGTCGATGCCCTTCAGGACCTCGAGGTCGCCGAACGACTTGCGGAGCTGGCGCAGCTCGACGACCGGCGCGGCCTGCGAGGGGGTTGCGCTGTCGGGATGGTCGGAGGTTCTGGGCACGGTCGGGGTCGCTCTCATCGGGCTTCCGGGAGGGTCGAGGGCCGGGGGATCACGCCAGCCACCCGCCGTCGACGACCAGCACGTGGCCGGTGACGTAGGCGGCGGCGTCGGAGCTGAGGAAGGCCACGGCCTGCCCGATCTCCTCGGGCTCGCCGAGGCGCCCGAGCGGGATCCGGTCCCGCTCGAGGCCCGCGAACCCGTCGTCGTCCAGCAGCGGCGTGGTCAGCGCGGTCCGGAGCGTGCCGGGAGCGACGCCGTTGATCCGGACGCCGCTGCGGCCGACCTCCTTCGCCGCTGCCTGGGTGATCATGCGGACGGCGGCCTTCGACGTGTCGTAGACGGTCATGTCGCTCGTCGACGCGGTGAACGACGACGTGGAGCAGACGTTGACGATCGAGCCGCGGCGGCGCGGCAGCATCGCGCGCAGCGCGGCCTGGACGGCGAAGAACGTGCCGCGGACGTTGATCCCCATCACCCGGTCGTAGTCGTCCGGACGGACGTCGACCAGCGGGCCGGAGGTGGCCACGGCGGCGTTGTTGACGACCGTCGCCAGCGGGGTCTCGGCGTCGATCCGCGCGATCGTCGCGGCCGCTGCCTCGACGTCGGCGATGTCGATCCGGACGGCCCGCGCGCTGCCGCCCTCGGCGGCGATCGCGGCGACGGTCGCCGCGGCGCGCTCCTCGTCGAGGTCGGCGGCGACGACGTGGTCGCCGCGGCGGGCGAGGACGGCGGCGATCCCGGCGCCGATGCCGCCGCCGGCGCCGGTCACGAGGGCGGTCTCAGCGGACATACGAGGCACCGTTCATGTCGAGGGTCGCGCCGCTGAGGTTCGGGAACGCCCCGGAGGCGAGCAGCGCGATCAGGCGGGCGACCTCGTCCGGCTCGACCAGCCGGCCCGAGGCGAGCGTGTCCTCGACCCGCACGCCGCCGGGGCGGAGGTCGTCGGAGGCAGCCGCCATCTCGGTCCGGACGACGCCGGGCGCGAGCACGTGGACGAGGATCCCGTCGGCGGCGTGGGTGCGGGCCACGGTCTGGGCCAGGTTGCGCAGCGCGGCCTTCGACGCGGCGTAGGCCGCCAGCGACGGGATCCGCGATCCCTGCTCGGCGGCCCAGCTGGAGAGCACCACCAGGGTCCCGCCGCCGTGCTCCAGGAAGTGCGCGACCGCCTCGCGGATCAGGGCCGCCGGCTCGAGCACGTTGACCCGCATCGCCTGCTCCCAGCCCCCGTCCCAATCGTCGTCGGAGCCGTCGAACGGCGTCTGGGGCAGGCTGGCGGCGTTGACGACGACGGCGTCGATCCGGCCCCGCCAGGCGACCGCGTCGCGCCACAGCCGGCGGGCGGCGCCGGGCTCGGCGAAGTCCGCGGCCAGCAGCAGCCGGCGGTCGGCGTCGAGGCCGGCGGTCGCCCGCTCGGCCCCGTCGCGGCCGCTGCGGTACTGGGCCACCAGCCGCGCGCCGTGCTCGGCGAGGGTGCGGGCGGTGGCCGCGCCGATCCCGCGGGAGGCGCCGGTCAGCAGCACGGTGCGGTCGGTCAGGCTCGGACAGGGAACGGTCACGGCAGGTCCCTACGCGATCCCGCCGTCGACCGGCAGCAGGTGGCCGGTGATCGCGGCCGACCGCGGACCGCCGAGGAACTCGATCGCGTCGACGACGTCGTCGATCGTCGCGATCCGGCCGAGGGCGGTGCCGGCGGCCAGGCCGGAGAGGGCCTCATCCGGCGCCGGCCCGCCCGCGGCGGCGCGCTGGTCGAGCCGCCGGCGGAGGGCGGCCGTCGCGACCGGTCCCGGCGCGACGGCGTTGACGCGGATCCCCCGCGGCCCGAGCGACAGCGCGGCCGACCGGACGACGCCGAGGACGGCGTGCTTGCTGGCCGCGTAGGCGGTCAGGTTGGGATCGCCCCGCCACGAGTTGAGCGAGCCGACGACGACGATCGCGCCGCTGCCGGCGGCGAGCGCGGGCGCGGCGTGCTCGATCGCCACGACGACGCCGCGGGCGTTGACCGCCATCGTCCGATCGTAGTCGGCCAGGTCCAGTTCGCCGGTGGGCTGCCACGGGGGCACCACGCCGGCGGCGGCGACCAGCAGGTCGAGCCCGCCGAGGGCGCCGACCGCGTCGTCGATCGCCTGCCCGAGCGCGACCGCGTCGGTGACGTCGACGGCCGTCGCGGTCCACCCGGCCGGCAGCGTGGGCGCCGGCTCGCGGTCGAGCACCACGCCGGCCGTCCCGGCGGAGGCGAGCCGCTCGGCGGTGCCGGCGCCGATGCCGCTCGCCCCGCCGGTGACGATCGCCCGCCGGACGGTCATGCCGCCGCCCCCTCGCGGAGCAGGTCGAGGTCGCGCGCCGGATCGCCGTCGATCACGTCGACGATCACCTCGTCGACGCCGGCGCGCCCGAGTTCGGCCAGCCGCGCGGCGACCAGGTCGCAGGCGCCGGACGAGCCGACGATCCGCAGCACGACCCGGATCGCCTGCGGATCGCGGCCGGCGTCGCGGGCCGCGGCGGCGACCTGCTCGCGGGCCGCGCGGAGCTCGTCGGGGTCGAGCTCGCTCGCGTCCTGCTGGGCGAGCCAGCCGTCGCCGACCGCGCCGGCGCGGCGCAGCGCGACCGGCGAGTGGCCGCCGACGAGCACCGGCACCGGGCGGGTGGTGGCGGGCAGGCTGAGCAGGTCGGCCGGCAGCTCGTAGAAGTCGGAGCTGCGGGCGGCCGGCGTGCCGGTCCAGCACTCGCGCATGATCGCGATCCACTCCTCGAGCCGGCTGCCACGGCGGGCGAACGGCACGTTGAGGGCGTCGAACTCCTCGCGCAGCCAGCCGGCGCCGGCGCCGATCACGAGCCGGTCGCCGCTGAGGACGTCGATGCTCGCCAGCTGCTTGGCCAGCAGCACCGGGTTGCGCAGCGGCGCCACGAGCACCGCCGTGCCGAGGTCGGCGCGGGCGGTCGCCTCGGCCATCATCGCCAGGGCGACGACCGGCTCGAAGTACGGCGTGTCGGTGCTCCAGGTCGCCTTGCCGTCGGCCGCGAAGGGGTAGCGCGAGCCGATCTCCCGCGGGAGCACGACGTGGTCGCTGACCCACAGCGAGTCGTAGCCGACGTCCTCCAGCGCGCGGGCGGTCGCGCCGATCCCGGCCGCGAGCGGCTGCGGCCCGCTGTTGGGCACCTTGGCCCCGATCCGGACGGTCATCGGCCCGTCCCGGGGGTGGCGAACGCTGCGGCGATCGACGGCATCACGGCGACCATATGTGACGACGATCCGCACGTCAAGCGCACATCTGGACGCATGGCGCACAGAATTGTTGTCCAACGCGCGTAATGCGCCCCACTGAACGATATGCGAGCATGCGTCTACGCGAGCGACTTCGTGCGCGCGCGTATCGGTCCCGACCCCTGAGGAGAGCCCCCGATGACCACCCCGACCACCGCCCACGGCACGTTCGCCGGGGTCGACCACATCGGCGTCGGCGTCACGGACATGGAGCGGTCGCTGCGCTTCTACGCCACGCTCGGCTTCACCGACGTGGCCTTCGACGTCACGACCGACCTGCCCGGCCTGGCCGCCGTCACCGGCCGCGAGCGGACCTCCGCGCGCGTGGTCCTGGTGCGCAGCGCCAACGCCACGCCGCTCGGTCCCGGGGCGCTGAAGCTCGTCCAGACCCTCGACCGGCCGCCGGCCCCCGCGCCCGCGGGCCAGGCCTGGGGCGAGCTCGGGATCTGCGAGATCTGCCTCCACGTCAAGGACCAGCCGGCGATGTACCGGCGGCTCACGGAGGAGCTGGGCGCGGCAAGCCTGATGGAGCCCGACGAGTCGCTCGTGCCGCCGCTCGACACCCGCTGCAGCATGTCCTATGTCGCCGATCCCGACGGGGCCAAGATCGAGATCATCGACTGGGCCGACCTGCAGCAGGGCTGGCCGGCCGAGCCGGGGATCCAGGGCGTCAACCACGTCGCCTTCGGCGTCGCCGACATCGAGCGCTCGCGCGCCTTCTACCGCCAGCTCGGGTTCAGCGGCCAGCTGTTCGAGACCGACGGCCAGCTGCCGTCGATGGACCCGTGGTTCCTGCCGCGGACCCCGCCGAGCCAGCGGATGATGCTGCTGACCAGCCCCTACGGCGCCGGCATGGAGCCGGTTCAGCACACCCCGCCGTCGCCCGACATGCGCGGCGACTGGGGCCACGTCGGCCCCTACGAGTTCGCGATCGCCGTCCGCAGCATCGAGCGGGCGATCGAGCACCTGACCGCGATCGGCACCGAGATCCTCGGCAGCCCGCACGAGGTCGACCTGGGCGGCGGAGCGAGCTGGCGCTACGCCTACTTCCGCGATCCGGACGACCTCTACGTCTACGTGACCGAGGTCCGCGCCTGAGCGGCGCGGACGCGGCGGCCCCCGCGCGTCAGCGGTAGCGGGCGAGCGGGGCGCCGAGCAGGTCGGTCGAGACGTCGAGCCCGAGCCCGGGGCCGCGCGGCACGCTGCCGCGCCCGGCGTGCGATCGCGGCTGGTGGCCGGCGACGTGCTCGCGGGTCGCGTCGTTGACGAACGTCGTCGCCAGCAGCGCCCCGGCCGGCGCGCTCGCCGCCGCGTGGGCGATCGCGGCGCTGGCGACGTCGCCGCCCCAGCTGTCCTCGACCATCACCCGCACGCCGAGGCCCGCGGCCAGGTCGCGCAGCGCCCGCAGCCGGGTCAGCCCGCCGACCTTCGACAGCTTCAGGTTGACGACGCTGGCGCCGCCGTCGCGGACCGCGGCGACCAGGCTCGGCGCGTCGACCACGACCTCGTCGTAGATCATCGGCAGGCCGCTGGCCCGCTGGACCCGCGCGCACGCCTCGAGCGTCGCGCAGGGCTGCTCCAGGTGGACCGGCAGGTCGGCCAGCCCGCGGGCCGCGATCAGCGCGTCGTCGAGCCGCCAGCCGCCGTTGGCGTCGACGATCAGCAGCGCCCCGTCGCCGGCCTGCTCGGCCACCCGGGCGACGGTGGCGACGTCGCGCCGCGGGTCGCCGCCGACCTTCAGCTGGAAGCGGCGGACGCCGCGCGCCAGCGCCGCCGCGACGCGGGCCGCCGTCCGCTCCGGGTCGCCGATCGGGATCGCCTCGTAGAGCGGCAGGTCGTCGCGCACGATCCCGCCGAGCAGCGTCGCGGCCGGCAGCCCCGCGGCGCGGCCGAGCAGGTCCCAGCAGGCGACATCGAGCGCGGCCTTGGCGGCGGCCTGGCCGAGCAGCGTGCCGTCGAGCCGCGCCGTGACCTCGGCCAGGTTGCGGGGGTCGGCGCCGAGCAGCGCCGGGGCCAGCTCGGCGATCGCCGCGCGGATGCCGCCGGTGAAGGCCGGCAGGTAGGCGCCGGTCAGCGGGCAGGTCTCGCCCCAGCCTTCGATGCCGGCGTCGGTCGCGATCCGGACGAGGGTCGAGTCGGCCCCGTCGAGGACCCGGTCGCCGGACAGGGCGAAGGCGCCGTCGGCGTTGGTCAGCCGCAGGCCGTGGACGTCGATCGACGTGATCCGCATCGGTGGGCTCCTCCGGTCGCGGCGGCGCGGGCGCCGCCGCGGTCGATCGCTAGATCCGCATCCGCCGGTTGCTGCTGGCGGTCGAGACGGCCAGGTCGCCCTCGATCTCGGCCGCCGTCCGCTGCAGGTCCGGCAGGATCTCCAGCAGCTCCTTGGCCGAGCGACGGCCGACGTGGGTCGAGAGGTTGATCGCGGCGGTCACGCGCCCGCTGCGGTCGCGGACCGGCACCGCGATCGCCACCAGCCCCTCCTCCAGCTCCTGGTCGACGAGCGCCCAGCCCTGTTGGCGGATGCGCATGATCTCCTCGCGCAGGAGCGCCCGGTCGACGATCGTGCGCGGCTGGATCGGCTGCAGCTCGATGCCCGCCAGCTGCTCGTCGAGCTGCGCGTCGTCCAGGCCGGCGAGCAGCACCCGGCCCATCGCCGTCGCGTGGGCCGGCATCCGGGCGCCGATGTTGACCGAGATCGTCATCAGCGCCGGCCCGGGGACCCGGACGACGTAGACGATCTCGCTGCCGTCGAGGATCGCGGCCTCGCTGGCCTCGCCGACGTCGCCGACCAGGCGCTCCAGCCGCGGCAGCGCGACCTCGGGGAACGAGAGCCCGGAGAGGAACGCGTAGCCCAGCTCCAGGACCCGTGGCGTCAGCTCGTAGTAGCGGCCGTCGGTCGCGACGTAGCCGAGCTCGACCAGCGTCAGCAGGAACCGGCGCGAGGCGGCGCGGGTCAGGCCGGTCGACTCGGCGATCTCGGTCACGGTCAGCGAGGGCCGCTCGGCGCTGAAGACCCGGATGATCGCCAGCCCCCGCTCGAGCGACTGGACGAAGTCCCGCGGACGGGCCGAGGACTCGGCGACGGGGGGCACTGGCTCCGCGGGCATGGCGGCAACGCTAGCGCGGCGTCGCACCCTCCGAGCATCACGCATGATCGTCACCCGCCGGATCCTCGAGCGCCGCGGCGACCGCCATCAGCCGCTCGTCGCGCCACGCGACCCGCTCGTCCCACCGCTCGAGCGGCAGCCGCGCGCGCCGCTGGGCCTCGACGTCGGCCACCAGATCGGGAGGCCACGGATCGTCCTGGCCGCGCTCGGCGCCCATCCTGGCGTAGGCGGGGCCCATCCGCTCGGCGTGGGCGGCGATCCCGCCGCGGGTGTTCAGGTCGGCGGTCTCGAACGGGCCGACCACCGCCCACCGCCGGCCGAGGCCGTCGCGGACCACGCGGTCCAGGTCCTCGACGCCGATCACGTCGTCGCGCACCAGGTCGTAGGCCTCGCGCAGCAGCGCGCCCTGGAGCCGGTTGAAGACGAAGCCGTCGACCTCGCGCCGCAGGCGGACGGCGGACATGCCGACGGCCTCCAGCAGCGTCGCGAGCCGGTCGACGACCCCCGGATCGGTGAACGGCGCCGGCACCAGCTCGACCGCGGGCAGCAGGTGCGGCGGGTTGCCGGGATGGGCGACCAGGCAGCGGGCGCGACCGGGCAGCTCGGCGGCGAAGGCCGACGCCGGCAGGAACGACGACGAGGACGCCAGCGAGCAGTCGGGCGGCGCGGCGGCGTCGAGCCGGGCGAACAGCTCGCGCTTCAGATCCCGCCGCTCGGGCGCGCACTCCTGGACGTGGAGGGCGTCGGCGACCGCCTCGTCCAGCGCCGCGACGACGGCGACCCGCGCGGCGATCGCCGCCGGCGGCTCCTCCAGCAGCCCGTGGCGGTCGAGGGCCGCCAGCCGCTCGCGCAGCTCGCCGTCGACGGCCGCCAGCCGCGCCGGATCGGGGTCCTGCAGCTGCACCGTGCGACCGCCGCGGGCGAAGGTCAGCCCCCAGGCGACGCCGATGCTGCCCGCTCCGACGATCGCGATCGGCCGCGTGCTCATGCCGCGGCCCGCTTCCGCAGGTGCGCCCGCCAGGTGGTCGCCCACTGGTCCGGGTCGTCGACGCCGGACGCGTCGACCTGGTGGATGGCCTGATTGTGCGGCGCGGTCCGGACCCGCTCGGGATCGTCGTGCGCCTCCTGGACGACGGCGGCCAGGACGTCGATCCAGGTGTCGATGTCCTCCTTCGACCACAGCTCGCCCGGCTCGGGCGTGATCGGCTGCGGGATCAGCCACGGCTCGTGGGCCAGCCACGGGGCGTCGACCCCGTAGTCGACCATCCGGTTCTGGATGTCGTGGACGTCGATCCCGGTCTCCTCGGTCACCTGCTCGAGGCTGTAGCGGGTCATCTCCAGCCGGTGGGCGGCGATCTGCGGGTGCGACTTCGTCACGCCGGGGATCTCCAGCAGCCGCGTCTCCATGTAGTTGTTGGCGATCACCGACAGGTCGGCCGCCTGCCGCAGGCCCTCGGCGCCGAGCGCGCGGACCCACGAGTAGGCCTTGACGACCACCGGCACGTTGCCCCAGTACTCGCGCACGCGGCCGATGCTCTGGGGGCCGTCGTGGTCCAGGCCGTAACGGCCGTCCCGCTCCTCGACCAGCGGCCGCGGCAGGAACGGCACCAGGTGCTCGGCGCAGCCGTAGGCGCCGACCGCCGGCCCGCCCCCGCCCTTGGGCCCGGCGAAGGTCTTGTGGAGCATGTACATGCAGGCGTCGAAGCCCAGCTCGCGGGCCCGGATCCGGGTCATCACGCCGTTGAAGTTCGCGTGGTCGTAGAAGCACAGCCCGCCGGCCTCGTGGACGGCCTCCACCCACTGCTTGATCTCGGGGTTGTAGATCCCCATGTCGTCCGGGTTGCCGACCATCAGCGCGGCGGTCCGGTCGGAGACGGCGGCCTTCAGCGACTCCAGCGTCGGGTACCCGTCGGGCCCGAGCGGCAGCGTGATCACGTCGAACCCGGCGGCCGCCGCGGTGGCGGCGCTGCAGGGGTGGGTCTGGATCGTGGTGATGACCTCGGTCCGCCGCTCCAGCTCGCCGCGCGAGGCGTGGTAGGCGCGGGTGATGCAGGCGTGCGTGTAGGCCGCGTCGGCGCCGCCCCCGGGCTGGAAGACGAACCGCTCCATCCCCGACAGCTCGCGCAGGATCCGCTCGAACCGGTGGACGACCTCGAGCACGCCCTGGAGCGTCTCCTCGGGCTGGCCGGGGTGGACCTCGGCCAGCTCGGGACGCGCCGTGACCCGCTCGTTGACGCGCGGGTTGTACTTCATCGTGCAGGTGCCGAAGAGGTTGATCCCCATCATCCCCAGCGTCATCTGGGCCAGGTGCAGGTAGTGGCGCTGGACCTCGAACTCCGACAGCTCGGGCAGCGCGGGCGGGGCCTCGCGGCGGACGCCCGGCGGCAGCAGCGCGTCGACGTCGGCCCGGACGTCGGGCTCCGGCTCGGGGGCCAGGAACCCGCGGCGGCCGGGGCGGCCCAGCTCCAGGACGACGGGCTCGTCCCAGACGGCCGCGTGGTAGCGGGGCAGGTCGCGGGTCATCGGGCCAGCACCTCCTGGAGGGCGTCGGCGAGCCGGTCGATGTCCTCCTGCGCGTGCACCTCGGTCACGCAGTAGAGGGCGCTCTGGCCCAGCTCGGGGTGGTCGGTGGAGAGGTCGGAGCCGCCGAAGATCCCCCGCTCCAGCAGCGCGGCGTTGATCGCGGCGACGGTGCGGCCGCTGCCGGAGAAGTCGACGACCAGCTCCTTGAACGCGTGCGGGTAGCGGATCCGGACGCCGTCGAGCGCGCCCAGCCGACGCGCGGCGTAGTGGCAGCGCTGGAGGATCAGCTCGCCCAGGTCGCGGAAGCCCTGCGGCCCGAGCAGCGCCATGTAGGCGGCGTTGACGACCGCCCACAGGTAGACCGAGTTGCCGGTCCAGTCGTTGCCCTCCTCGCGGCGGCCGTAGGAGGACTGCTCGAAGAGCGCCATCGCGAACCCGTGCTCGCCGGGGACCCGGGTCGGGGCGATCGAGACCTGGAGCGTCGGGTACTGGCGGGCGTAGCGCTCCTCGTCGCGGGTGGCGATGAAGCCGCCGGTGCCGCCGCCGCAGTTCATGTGGATGCCGAGCGGCTGGGTCGAGCCGACCGCGATGTCGGCCCCGTAGGAGGACGGCGGGGCCAGCACGCCG
Organism: Patulibacter medicamentivorans; assembly: GCF_000240225.1. Lineage (GTDB taxonomy): Bacteria > Actinomycetota > Thermoleophilia > Solirubrobacterales > Solirubrobacteraceae > Patulibacter > Patulibacter medicamentivorans. Next base: position 2,398 of record NZ_AGUD01000233.1, on the reverse strand, counting down.
AGCGAGAGCGGGTCGACGCCGGCGATCGTCTCGGCCCCGCGGCCGCGGGCCAGCGCGGCGATCTCGGCCGCCCGGCCCTCGATCGCTCCGAGCGAGGTCGGCGTCTCGAAGTAGACCGCGGCGACGTCGTCGCCGAGCCGCCGCTCGAGGTCGGCCAGGTCGAGCCCGCCGGTCTCCGCGTCGACGGCGACCAGCTCGATCGTCAGGTGGCTGCGCGTCTCGGGCGGCTCGCAGTAGGTCCGCAGGACGGCCCGCCGCTCGGGATCGAGATCGGCCGGGACGAGCACCCGCCGGCGGCCGGTGATCCGGGCCGCCATCCGCACCGCGTGGCCGAGGGCGCAGCCCCAGCTGTAGACCGGCAGCCCGACGAAGTCCAGCTCGAGCAGCTCGCCGAGCTGGCTGGCGAACTCGAACCAGGCCTGGTTGCGGCCGTGGTCGGAGGCCGGGGTCCCCCACTCCGAGGTGACGAACTCGGTCCGCTGCGCCAGCTCGTCGCAGATCGCCGGCACGTGGTGGGGCCAGACGCCGCGACCGAGGAAGCTCAGGTGGGACTCGGCCGACCCGTTGCGGGCGAGCAGCGTCCGCAGGTGCCGCTCCAGCTCGACCTCGGAGCGCAGCGCCGGCGGCAGCGTCAGCGCGCCCCGCAGCCGGTGGTCGGCCGGGATCTGCTCGAACAGCTGCTCGGGATCGGCGACCCCGATCGCGTCGAGCAGCTCGCGCCGCAGGTCGGGCGCCGAGTTGGCCATGTACGGATGTGCGGGCGGTGCGGGCACGGGCGGGCTCCGGACGGTCGGTCGAGCGGCGTCGGGACGCCCGCGGGCGGGGTCCGGGCCGGTCGGCGGTTGCAGGTCGCAGTCTACGGATTGCGCGCTGTGCGGCAAGTCGCTCGAATACCGTGCAGTAGGTCAGGTCACCAGGCGCAGGCCCGCGGCCACCGCCGCGGCCACGATCATCGCCGCCACCAGCGGCCCCCGGCGCAGCACCACGACGACGCCGGCGGCGACCCCGGCGGCGCGCGCCGCCGATCCGCCGCCGTCCCCGCTGCCCCAGACGCCGACCACGATCAGCGCCGTCAGCAGGGCCGGCGCCAGCATCTCGAGCATCCGCCGCAGCGGCGGGGCCAGCGGACGGCCGCCCAGCAGCACCGGCCCCACGGCGCGCGGCAGCAGCGCCGCGATCGCGGTCACGAGCAGCAGCGCGACGACGTCGGTCCTCATCGGGCGCCGCCGCGGCGCCCGACGAGCACCGCGCCGGCGGCCGCCAGCGCCGGCACCCCGGCCGGCGCGATCGGGCTGAGCGCCAGCGCGACGATGCCGGCGACGATCGCCACCGTGAGCGCCCGCTGGCGCGACGACGGGGGCCGCAGTCGCAGGTCGGCGATCAGCAGCGAGGCGAAGAACATCGGCATCACCGCGTCCAGCCCGACCGCCTCGATCGAGCCGATCCGCGGTCCCAGCAGCGCGCCGAGCCAGGTGCCGCCGACCCAGGCGACGTACTGGCCGACCGCCGACAGCAGCAGCGTCGTGCGATCGACCGAGCCGTCCTCGCGCAGGGCCGCCACCCACGACGGGTCGTTGAGCGTGGCCGACTCGGCCAGCCGGCGCCACCAGGGGCCGCGCAGGGCGCCGGCGATGCTGATCCCCATCACGACGTAGCGGCCGTTGAGCAGCATCGCCGTCGCGGCCGCGGCGAGCAGCCCGGCGCCGGCCGTCGCCAGCGAGACGACGGCGAACTGCGCGCCGCCGGCGAACATCGCCGCCGACATCACCACGGTGGCCACCGCCGGCAGGCCGGCGACGACGGCATAGGCGCCGAACGCGACGCCGAGCACGAACGACATCGGCGCGATCCGCCAGCCGATCGCCAGCGCCGCGCGCCGCGCGCGGCGGCTGGCGACGGTCGCCTCCTGCGCCGCGAGCGCGGAGGCCGTCATCGCTCGAGCGGCAGGATCATCGTCTCGCGGCCGGAGACCCGCACCCGCAGCGGCCCGGTCAGCTCGGCGTCGAGCCGCGGGTCGCCGCTGTCGATCCGCAGCACGGCGGGCACCAGCGCGACGAGCTTGTCCTTCGCCGCCAGCACCCGCAGCCGGTCGCGGCCGATCCGCCGCAGGACCGCCGGCGAGAGCTGCTGGTTGCCCCGGCCGAGCAGCGTTCCCTGGACGCCGACGACACCGAGCACGAGCAGCGCGTCGGGCGCCTCGTCGAGCAGCGCGAGGATCCCCTGCTCGTCGAGATCGCGGCCGACGAGCCGCCCGTCGCGGATCGCGTCGACCCCGAGCAGCGTCGCCGGCAGGCCGAGCCGGGCGGGCAGCAGGCCGGTCGTCGTCCCGGGGCCGACGAGCACCAGCTGCCCTGGCGCGACGTCGTCGAGCAGGCGCTCGACGGCGCCCGCCAGCGCC
>NZ_AGUD01000234.1 GCF_000240225.1 Patulibacter medicamentivorans | reverse complement strand
CCGTGGTCGCGAGCCGCGCCGACGACGGGCGGCGACCGGCGCTGGCCGGCCCGGTCGGCACCGGGTCCTCGGGAACGCCGGCCGGCGGGACCGCGGTCAGGGTCGGGGCGGCGTCGGCCGTCGTGGCTGCTCCCGTCGCGGCGTCGTCGGCTGCGGCCTCGTCCGCTCCCGACCGGGTCGGCGTGCGGGAGTCGCGCTCGCGCTCGCCCTGTCCCGCGGACCGGCGCGGCACCAGGTGCTGGGTGGCCAGGCGGCCGAGCCCGGCGTAGCTGTAGCGGTTGCCGTAGGCGTCGCGGATCTCGACGAACCGCCCGAGCCGCGCGCTCTCGCCGATCCGCGTCACCGTTCCGTCCTGGACCGCGACCGCGGCCGCGCCGGCGGTCCCGCGGATCCCCGTCCAGCCGTCGGCGTCGGCCTTCGCCGCACCGTCGGCCGGCCGCCGCCCGCTGGCGGCCGGCGGCTCGTAGACCGGCAGCTGCCCGAGCGTCATCCCGGTCAGCGCGCCGATCACGTCGGCCGGCACGCGCGCGACCAGCCGCGCCCGCTCGAGCACGTCGCGGACGTACCAGTCGGCGTGGTTGTAGGCGAAGATCGCGCCCCGCAGGTCCTGGGCGGCGCCCGCCGCCCGCAGGTAGCGAGCGGCGGCGAAGATCGCGTCGACCGGGTTGTAGGGATCCCGCCGGCCGTCGCCGTTGCCGTCGACCCCGTAGGTCCTCCAGGTCGCAGGCATGAACTGCATCCAGCCCAGCGCGCCGGCGGTCGAGACGCTGAGGTTGCGCCCGTAGTCGGTCTCGATCTCGTTGATCGCCGCCAGCACCTCCCAGCGGATCCCGTACTGCGTGCCGGCCGCCTGGTAGATCGGCAGCAGGAACGGCGGGATCCGGAAGCGCGCGATCGAGAGCCCGGAGAGCCCGACCGCGGGCTGGCCGAGCGGGTCGCCGGCGGTCGCCGGAGCGGCGGCGGCGTCACGCGACGGCGCCGGGGCACCGCCGCTGGGCTCGGGGGCGGTGCCGCCGCCGGAGCGGTCGGGC
>NZ_AGUD01000235.1 GCF_000240225.1 Patulibacter medicamentivorans | reverse complement strand
GCCAGCGCGCTGCCGGGCGCGGCCGGGGCGTCGACCGGGTCCTGGCCCAGCACCCGCGCCGCGGCCCCGCCGCCGGGAGCGCCGGCGGCCTGCTCGACGCGGTTCTGGCCGCGGCGCTGCACGAACGACGCCAGCGTCCGCGACGGCGCGCCGTCGCGGCGGATGTCGGAGACGCGGTACTCGACCCGCAGCTCGTCGCCGTCGGCCCGCGCGATCGCCCACCCGTGCTCGGCGCCCTCGATGAAGCGGATGTGCGGGTTGGCCAGCTGGATCACCGGCACCGCGACCCCGTTCAGCTCCCTCGGCAGCCCCGAGGAGGTGACCGACCCGCCGATGTACTCGGTCGCGACCGGGCGCCCGCCGTGGACCATGTGGTTGGCCATGTAGATGTGGATGTCGCCCGTCAGGAAGGCGACGTCGTCGATCCGGCGGTCGGCCAGGTGGGCCAGCAGCTCGGCCCGCTCGGCCGGGTATCCGTCCCACTGGTCGGGGTTGATCGTGATCCCGGACTCGCCGCCGAGGACGACGCCGAGCGGGGCGATCATGTCGGGGTTGCCGACCAGCTTCCAGCGGGCGCCGGAGCCCTCGAGCCCGCGCTTGACCCAGTCGAGCTGGCGGCGGCCGAGGATCGTCGGACGGCCCCCGTCGGTCCCGCGGTACTGGCGCTCGTCGAGCAGGAACAGCTCGGCGTTGGCGCCGTAGCGCAGCGAGCGGTAGACCCGGAAGCGGTCGCCGGCCGTCGCGATCCGCGGCAGCCACTCGAAGTTGGCGCGGTAGCCGGCGTTGCGCTGGGCGATCGACGGGGCCGGGTCGCCGTCGGTGTAGTCGTTCTCGACTTCGTGGTCGTCCCAGGTGTGGACGATCGGGTGCAGTCGGTGCAGCTCGCGCAGGCCCGGGTCGGCCCGGTACAGGCGCAGCTTCGAGCGGTAGCTGGTGAGGTCGGTCGAGGCCGGGTCGACGTAGCCCGGGCCGCGGTCCAGCTGCGTGCTGGCGTCGTTGCGGCGGGCGTCGTACTCGTAGGTGTAGTCGCCGAGGAACGCGTAGACGTCGAGGTCGTGCGTGAGCGCGTCGTGGTGGGCGTTGAAGAACCCGGTCGGCAGCTTCTGGCAGCTCGAGAAGCCGATCGCGACCGGCGTCGCGCTGTCGGCGGGCGGCGCCGTCTTGGTGCGCCCGATCGGCGAGACGTCGTCGGCCGACTGCCACGCGTACCAGTAGCGGGTCGCTGGCCGCAGGCCGCCGATCCGCGCCTTCAGCGTGTGGTCGACGGCGGTCGACGTCGGCACGATCGCCGTCGCGACCGTGTTCCGCAGGCCGGCGTCGCTGGCGACCACGAGCCGCGCGGCGCTGCGCGGGCGCGACGTCGACAGCCGCCCCCAGAAGGTGACCGCGTTCGGTCCCGGCTCACCCGACGCGACGCCATCCAGGAACCGCCCCCGGCCGACCCCGCGCGTAGCCGGCAGCAGCCGCGCATGCGCCGGCGTCGTCAGCGCCAGCCCCGCGGCCAGGGCGCCGCCGGCAACGACCAGCTCACGGCGGGTCCGGACGGGTCCGCTCATCGGCGGCGGCCCGCGCGACGGTCCTGCGCCAGCGCCCGGCGGGCGGCGGCCCCACGGCGTCCG
>NZ_AGUD01000236.1 GCF_000240225.1 Patulibacter medicamentivorans | reverse complement strand
GCCGCGGCGGCGGCCGCGCGGCTACCCCGCCACGGGCTGCTGGTGCTCGGCGGCGGCTCGACGATGGTCGAGCTGGCCGCCCACCTGACTCCGGCCCCCGGGCTGCAGGTGCTGACCCCGAACCCCGCGGCCGCCGTCGCGGCGGCGGCCGCCGGGCTCGAGGTCGAGCTGATCGGCGGCCGGATCGAGCGCGAGCGGGTCGTCGCCGGCGGGGCGCTCGCGGCCGCCCAGATCGCGGCCGCCCGTCCCGACGTCCTGGTGCTCGCCCCCTGCGCGCTCGACGCCGGCGGCCTGACGATGCACGATCGCGACGAGGCCGAGCTGGTGCGGGTCGCCGCCGGCAACGCACGCGAGGTGATCGCGGTCGCCGACGCCGCGCGGGTCGGGACCGTCGCGCCGTGGCCCGCGCTCGCGCTCGACCGGGTCGACCTGATCGTCACCGACGCCCCCGCCGCCGCCAGCGCGCGGCTGGCCGCCGCCGGGCCGCAGGTGCTGCGCGCGTGACGCTCGACGACCCCACCCGCCGCCGCGCCCACCGCGCCGTCGTGGTCGCGTTCCTGGCCCACGGCGTCGTCAGCGGCAGTTGGTTCGTGCGGATCCCGGACCTGCGCGACCTCGCCGGGCTCTCCGACGGCGGGCTCGGCCTGGTGCTGGCGGCGCTCGGGATCGGCGCCGTGGTCTCGATGCCACTGGCCGGTGCCCTGGCGACGCGCCACGGCAGCGCGCCGGCGATGCGCTGGCTGCTGCCGCCGCTGCTGGCCGTGCTCGCGCTCGCGGCCCAGGCCAGCGCGCCGCTGACCCTGGCGCTCGGCTCGCTGGCGTTCGGGGCGGCGCTCGGCGCCCACGACATCGCGATCAACGCCCACGGCGTCGCCGTCGAGCACGAGCGCGGGCGGCCGGTGCTGAGCGGGATGCACGCCGCGTTCTCGATCGGGACGCTGCTCGGCGCCGGCGTCGGCGCGCTGGCGATGGCCGCCGACGTCGCGCCGCGGGTCCACCTGCTCGCGATCGCGGCCGTCACCGCGCTCGCCCTGCTCGCCTACCGCCACCTGCTGCCCGCCGCGGTCGATCGCCATCGGACCGCCGTGCGCGCGGTCCCGCCGACCCTCGGCGAGCGGCTGGCTCCGCTGCGCCGGCGCTGGCTGCTGGCCTGCGCGATCGCGGCGATGGCCAGCTTCATCGCCGAGAACGCGGTCGGCGAGTGGAGCGGCGTGCTGCTCCGCGACCACCGCGACGCCTCCCCCGCGCTGGCCGCGATCGGCTTCCTGGCGTTCTCGCTCGCGATGACCGTCGGCCGGCTGACGGGCGACCGGATGGTGGCCGCGCTCGGCGACCGCCGGACGCTGCTGCTCGGCGGCGCGCTCGCCGGCACGGCCTGGGCGTTGGTGGCGCTGGTCGACGACGCAGGGGTGGCGATCGCCGCCTGGGTCGTGGCCGGCCTGGCGCTGGCCAACGCCGTCCCGATCGTCTTCCGGGCGGCGGGCGCCCGCCGCCCCGTCGGCCCCGACGGTCGGCCGGCCCCGGTCCCGGCGCAGGCGCTGGCGGCGGTCTCCGGCCTCGGCTACGCGGGCGGGCTGCTCGGACCGTCGCTGATCGGCGCCGTCGCCGAGCTGCTCGACCTGCCGACCGCGATGCTGATCCCGGCGCTGCTGGCAGCCTCGATCGCCCTCCTCGCCCGCTCGGCGACCGGTGGCGAGCGGCTGCCCTCGACCGCCGCCCGTTCGCGCCCTGCCGCCAATGCCTCGCCCACGCCGACCGCCTGACCCCGAACCGATGACCGCGACCCCCCTCCCCGCCCCGTGATCGCCGCGATCCTCTCCGACCTCGACGGCACGCTGGTCGACTCGACCGGCGCCGTGCTGCGCGTCTGGCGGTCCTGGATGGCCGACCGCGGCGTCACGCCGCCCAGCGAGCACCCGCACGGGGTCCCCGCCCGCGAGGTGGTCGAGATGCTCGCGCCGCAGCTCGACGCCACGCGCGAGGCGGCCGACCTCGAGCGGCGCGAGATCGCCGACCTGGAGGGCGTGATCGCGCTGCCCGGCGCCCACGACCTGCTCGATCCCGCGGCGGCGGCCGGCCGGCCGCCGGTCGCGATCGTCACCTCGTGCACCGGCCCGCTGGCCCACGTCCGCCTGCGCGCCTGCGGCCTGGCCGTCCCCGACGTGCTCGTCACCTCCGAGCGCACCGCCCGGGTCAAGCCGCATCCCGACCCCTACCTGCTCGGCGCCCACGAGCTGGGCGTCGACCCCGCGGCCTGCGTGGTCCTGGAGGACGCATCGGCCGGAATCGCCGCCGGTCGCGCGGCGGGCATGCGGGTGGTCGCGGTCCGGGGCACCCACGACGACGACAGCGCCCTGGCCGGCGCCGACGAGATCTTCGACGACGTCGCGGCCTTCCTCGCCACGCTGCCGGCGCGCATGCTCACCTGAGCGCGAGATCCCGCCGCACCAGGTGGCGAGATCCGAAGCGTCGACGCGCGCCTCACGCCACACCGGCGGATGTGAGGTGCGCCTAGACCGAGGAGGTCGCCGCCGGGAAGCGAGAGCCGTGCTCGGCACTGCCGAGCGCACCAGATGGCGGGACGCGCCGGTCTACGCGCGCCCCGCGCCGCCCGCCGCGGGTGGATGCGAGGCGCACGTAGACCGAGCAGGTCGCCGCCGGGAAGCGAGAGCCGTGCTC
>NZ_AGUD01000237.1 GCF_000240225.1 Patulibacter medicamentivorans | reverse complement strand
GGCGGCGCCGCCGCGGCAGCGGCTCCCGCGCCCGACCAGGCGCCCGCCGCGGCGAGCCCGGCCGACCCGGCGGCTCCCGCCGTCCCGGCCAAGGTCAGCGTCCGCGATCGCGGCCGGATGCGACGGCGGCTGCGCTACCTCCGCCGCGTCCGCGAGCTCGGCTACCGCGATCTCGGCGGCCTCGTCTTCGAGCTGCGCCGGGCCGGCGCCCAGAACGAGGTCCTGGTCGGGGCCAAGTTCGACGCGCTGGTGCGGATCGACGCCGAGCTGCACGCGCTCGAGCGAGGGCTGCGCGACTTCCAGCCGATCGAGGAGCTGCACGAGCCGGGCGTCTCCGTCTGCGTCCGCTGCGGCGCGCTCCACGGCAGCGAGGCGAACTTCTGCCCGCAGTGCGGCGTCCGCGTGGGCCACACCGGGGCCGCCCCCGGCAGCCCCGCGCCGCCGCCGGCCGCGGTCGCACCGGGCCCGCCGGCCGGCAGCCAGCCGACCGCCGGCGCGGCGCCGACCACGGGCCAGGGCCCCGCCGGAGCACCCCCCGGCCGATGAGTCGCAACGAGCCGACCCCGATCGTCTGCCCGCGCTGCGGCGGCACGGTCGGCGCCGAGCAGTCGTGGTGCCTGACCTGCGGCGCCCCGGCCCGCACGCGGATGCGGCCGACGCCGAACTGGCGGATCCCGGTCGCCGCGATCGCCGCGCTGATCATCGTCGTCGCCGGCGGCACCGTCGGCGCCTTCGTCGCCCTGACCACCGACGACGAGGCGCCGGTCGCCGGCCAGACGACCACGCCGCCGCCCGCGGCCACGGCACCGCCGGCGACCGCGCCGCCGGCGACGGTCCCGGGGCAGACGACCCCCGGAGCGACCACGCCCGGCACCACGACCCCCGGCACCACGCCGCTCACCGGGACGACCGGCACCACCGCGCCGACGACCACCGGCGAGCGGACCGCGACGCTGCGCGGCCAGTAGCGCTCGCGCTTCGCGGCCGCGCCGCCGCTCAGACCGGCGGCATGACCGCCGGCCAGCGGCCCGCCAGCGACGCGATCGCCCGCTCGACGACCGGCGGACGCGGCCCGGTCGCCACCGGCGCCGCGGCCGACGGCCCCGCCAGGACCTCGAGCGTGGCCGCGACCGAGCGCGCCAGCGCCTCGACCGCGTAGCCGCCCTCGAGCACCAGCCCGAGCGGGACGTCGAGCTCGTCGGCCAGCCGGTCGACCGACCCGGCGATCGCGGCGAAGCCCTCGTCGCTGACCCGGCAGGTCGCCAGCGGGTCCTGCTCGTGCGCGTCGTAGCCGGCGGAGACCAGGATCAGCTGCGGAGCGTAGGAGCGCGCGATCGGCAGCACGACCTGCTCGACCATCGCCGTCCAGGTCTCGTCGCCGCTGCCGCCCGGCACCGGCAGGTTGACCGTGAACCCCTCTCCGGCCCCGTGGCCGCGCTCCGACGGCAGCCCGGTCCCGGGATACAGCGGGTGCTCGTGGATCGAGCAGAAGAGGACCTCGTCGGTGCCGGCGAAGATCTCCGCCGTCCCGTTGCCGTGGTGGACGTCCCAGTCGACGATCAGGACCCGCTGCAGGCCGTGGCGGTCGCGCGCGTGGCGCGCCGCGACCGCGATGTTGTTGAAGAGGCAGAAGCCCATCGGCTGGGCGGTCTCGCAGTGGTGCCCGGGCGGCCGGTGCAGCGACGCGGCGCGGCGGGGGCGGGCCGGGTCCTCGCCCAGCAGCGCGTCGACGACGGCGATCGCCCCGCCGGCGGCGTGCAGCGCGGCCTCCCACGACCCCGCGGAGACCACGGTGTCGGCGTCGATCGCGCCGCCGCCGGTCGCCGCCAGCGCGCGGATCCGCTCGACGTGGCTGGGTGGGTGGACCGCCTGCAGCTGCTCGACGGTCGCCGGCGGCGACTCGCGAGCCTCGAACCCGCACCAGTCGCGGGCCTCGAGCTCTCGCTCGATCGCGACGATCCGCGCCGCTCGCTCGGGATGCGAGCCGGTGTCGTGTCGCAGCGACGACGGGTGACGAAGGAGCACCGGAGCCACGACGGATACGGTACCTCGCATGCCCGAGACGGCCGAGCAGACCACCGACGTCCTGGTGGTCGGCGCCGGCGCCGCCGGCCTCTATGCGGCGCTTCGGGCCGCCCGCGACGGCGCGCAGGTGACGCTGGTCAGCGCCACGCCGCTGGCCCAGACCGCGTCCTACTGGGCCCAGGGGGGCGTCGCCGCGGCGCTCGCCCTCGACGACGACCCGGCCGCGCACCTGGCCGACACCGAGCGCGCGGGCCGCGGCCTGGTCCGCCGCTCGGCCGCCGAGGCGCTCTGCCGCGAGGCGCCCGAGGCCGTCCGCGACCTCGAGGCGCTCGGCGTCCGCTTCGACGCCGACCGCCACGGCCGGCTGGTGCTCGGGCTGGAGGGCGGCCACACCCACCGCCGCGTGGTCCACGCCGGCGGCAGCGCGACCGGCCGCCGCCTGGTTCGCCAGCTCTCCGCCCGGCTCGTCGCCCAGCCGGGCGTGCGGGTGCTGGAGAACACCCGCGTGACCGCGCTCTGGACCAGCGACGGCCGCTGCGTCGGCGCGATCACCGATGGCGGCCGCCAGCTGCGGGCGCGGGCCACGATCCTCGCCTGCGGCGGATCGGCCGCGCTCTGGTCGCGGACGACCAACCCGCCCGGCTCGGTCGGCGTCGGCGCCCAGCTGGCCTACGCCGCCGGGGCCGAGCTGGCCGACCTCGAGTTCGTCCAGTTCCACCCGACGGCCGTGACCGGGATCCCGGGCCGCGAGGGCTTCCTGGTCACCGAGGCGATCCGCGGCGAGGGCGCGACGCTGCTGAACGGCGCCGGCGAGCGGTTCGTCGACGAGCTGCAGCCGCGCGACGAGGTCGCCGCGGCGGTCTGGCGGACGATGCTCGACGAGGGCAGCGACCACGTCCTGCTCGACATGCGCCAGGTCGACCCCGACGGCTTCCCGAACGTCGTCGGCGCGCTGCGGGAATCGGGGCTCGACCCGGCCACGACGCCGATACCGGTCGCCCCGGCCTGCCACTACACGATGGGCGGGGTCGCCAGCGACTTGCACGGCGCGACCCGCGTCCCGGGGCTGTTCGCGATCGGCGAGACCGCCTGCACCGGCCTCCACGGCGCCAACCGCCTGGCCTCGAACTCGCTGGCCGAGTGCGTCGTCTTCGGCGGCCGCGCCGCGCGTGCCGCGCTCGACGTCGACGAACTGCCCGATCGACTCGACCCGGCCCCGACCGAGGCCACCGTCACGCGCCCGGAGCGCGCGACCCAGAAGGCGCTGTGGGCCCACGCCGGGATCGAGCGCGACCCGCGGGGCCTGGCCCAGCTGCTCGGCGACCCGCACCCGCTGGCGCGGGCGATCGGCGCTGCCGCGCTGGCACGCGAGGAGTCGCGCGGCGCCCACCACCGGGTCGACTTCCCGCAGCTGGACCGGGCCCTGGACGGGGTCCACCTGGTGATCGCCGACGGCGAGGAGCCTCGCCGCGAGCGCTGGTCCTGACCCCCGTCGCGAGCGGCCCGCGCGGCGACCCGCGGGCTGCTTAACCGAGACCCAACACGACGCGGGTTTCTACCTGATGACCGTGGTCCGCCGAGTCCCGCGGCACCCGCTGCCCTGGGTCAGATCGGCGAACGAGATCCCCGTCACAGATCGCCATGTACCACCTCAGCCGAGCGCTCTACCGCGACGTCACCCGCAACCTGCCGAACGGCGGCTGTCACGCCAGCCAGGAGCGCGTGCTCCGGGCGTGCGAGACGACCATCGAGCGGCTGGTGACCGATCCCCACTACTTCGCGCACCCCGCCCGTGCGCTCTTCTACGAGATCCGCTTCCTGTTCCCGATGCGGGCCCAGGCCCAGGTCTGGCGGATCGTGCAGCACTACATCGGCACCGTCGCCGGCGAGCTCGAGCGCCGTCCCGACCTCGGCCACGAGCTGACCGGCACGAAGCCCTGCTGCCAGGCGACGACCCGCCGCGGCGCCGCCTGCCAGCGCGACCCGCTGCCCGGCTCCCGCTACTGCCCCTCCCACCAGCACCTGGCGGAGACCGAGGAGACCATCGAGGACCTCCGCGAGCAGGTCCCGGTCGGCGCCGTCCTGGCGGCCTAGCCGCGGCACCCGGCGTCGCCGCCGGGTGCCGGGCCGTCGCCGAGCGGCGAGGTGATCAGTTGACCTCGTGGAAGCCGCGAGTCGGAGCGGCGGTGGCGGAGACGGGACGTCCGAAGAAGTCCTGCCCGCCGTTGCCGGCGATGACCGCGCCGCTGCCTGCGGCGGGCGACGTCGCTGCCAGCTGGTAGCCGCTGACGTTGCCGATGCCGGCGGGCGCCGTCGCCGCGGGCGCCAGCATCTGCGGGTCGGCGGTGATCTTGTTGGCGTCGGCCGGCTCACCGGCGGTGTGGTTGCCGTGGATCAGGTTGTGGTCGACGACCGCGTGGGCGCCCGTCGGCGTCGACCAGGTCCCGGTGCCGAGGTTGACGACGACGTTGTTGCGGAAGCTCCACGCCGTGCTCGTCGTCCCGCTCCAGCCGTCCTGCATGAACGGCTTGGCGGGCACGCCGGGGGCGATGTAGATCGTGTTGTTGTAGATGTCGGAGTTCGGCAGGACGCCGAGCGCGAAGGTCACGACCCCCTTGGCGCCGGTGTAGGCGTCGTTGACGCTGAGGTTGTACCGGGCGGTCACGCCGCTGCCGTGGAAGCCGCCGCCCTCGAGCAGCAGGAACCCACCCTCGTTGTCGTGGGAGTAGTTGTACTGCAGGGTCGTGTCGTCGGCGAGCAGGTCGACGTCGAAGGCCTGCCCGTCGGTGCTCTGGGTGTGCACGCGCGAGACCTCGTTGTACTCGATGGTCGTGTGGCGAGCCTTGGTCGGCCAGATGCCCCCCGACGACGGCTCGGAGGAGTTGCGGACCGTCACCAGGCCGGCGTTGTCGACGACGTTGTGGTCGATCTGGTTGTACTTGGCGCCGCCGATCACGATGCCGTCGCTGTCGACGTTGGTGACGGTGTTGCCCGAGATCGTGATGTCCTTGCTGAGCGCGTCGTAGGCGACCGCGTAGAGCAGCCCGGTCGACCAGTCGCCGAAGATGATCCCGGTACGGCCGACGTGGTCGACGACGTTGTCGAGGATCCTCACGTCCTTGTAGCTGCTGGCCCCGGTGGACAGCGGGCTCAGCGGGTCGGCGATCACCGCGATGCCGCCGTTGAAATGGGCGTCGGCGCCGTTGCACACGAAGCACCCGTTGACCCTGCGGACGACGTTGCCCTGGATGGTGATGCCGCTCTTGAGGGCGCCGCTGGTGTTGTTGACGAGGATCCCGACGCGGTTGCTGCCCGTGATGTTGTTGGTGCCGTTGTCGTTGGTGACCTCGAGGCCGGTGATCGTCCAGTAGCTCTGGTTGACCAGGTAGACCGCGCCGCCGCCGGCGCCGCCGCCG
>NZ_AGUD01000238.1 GCF_000240225.1 Patulibacter medicamentivorans | reverse complement strand
AGGCGCTCGCCGGCTCTGCGGGCGCGGGAGGCCCGTCGGCCGGCGGATCGACCGGCGCGACGGGCGCCGGCGGACCGGCGGCGACCGGCGGCAGGTCGAAGAGCGACGGCCGGGCCGCGGCCGCGGCGGCGGCCACGCGCTCCGCCGCGAGCTTGGCCAGCGGCGTCAGGGCGGCGCGCTCCGCGGCGTCCAGCCCCTTCCACCGCGCCCGCACCGCGTCGATCTCGGCCGTCGCCCCCGGGGCACCAGGATCGGCGAGGACGGCGGCGATCCTGATCAGCGCGTCGTGCACCCCTTGAACGTAGCGAGCGTCGCGATCTGGTCCTCGGCTGGGGCCGCGCAGCTCGCGGAGCGACGGCGGCGAGCGGCCCCCGACGATCGGGAACGGACCCTGGACTTGGAGACCCAACCGGACGGGCTCCGCACCGCGAAGGGTCGACGCGGACGGGAGCCCGTCCAGCCTGTATCGGGGGTCGGGGTGCCGGCCTCCGAGCGGGGGTGCTCACTCGGGGGCTCCGACGTTCTATCCCGACGGGCGCGTCGCGTCAGTCGGGGAGGCACCCCGGACTTTCTCGCTCTCGGCGAGGGCCTCGTCGCCGATCCTCGCGGCCAGCTGCCCCCGTGAGCGCACGCCGAGCTTCGCGTAGACGCGCGACAGGTGAGCCTCGACCGTCGAGACCGCGACCACCAGCGCCTGCGCGATCTCCTTGTTGCTGCGGCCGGCCGCGGCCAGCGCGGCGACCCGGCCCTCCGCGGGCGTCAGGGCCGACGGGTCGCTCGCCGGTCGACGCGCGCCGACCCGCTCCAGCTCCTCGGACGCGATCTGGGCCCAGCCCTCGGCACCGTCGGCCGCGAACCGCGCCGCGGCCCGGTCGAGCGCGATCCGCGCCGCGCCCCACTTGCGCCGGCGCCGCTGGATCCGGCCGAGCGCCAGCAGCGTCCGCGCCTCGTCGTGGCCCAGGCCGCGGGCCTCGTAGGCCTCGACGGCCCGCTCCAGCGCCTCGCAGCCGGCGTCGACGTCGCCGTCGGCCACCGCCACGAGCCCGCGGATGCGATCGACGGTCGCCCGCCCCCAGGGGTGGTCCTGGGCCTCGACCAGCGGCTGCAGCGCGGCCAGGATCGCGCGGGCGTCGTCCACCCGCTCGACGGCGACGTAGGCCTCGGCCAGCTCGGGCGCCGACGGGAAGGCACCGACCTCGTCGACCCCCTCGTCGCGGGTGTGTCGCCAGGCCGGCTCGAGCATGGCGATCGCGGCGAGCGGATCGCCGGCCGCGAGCGCCGCGAGACCGCCGGCGACGCGCGCCTCCAGCTCGTCCCAGCGGATCCCCGCGTCCGCGGCCAGCGTGATCGCGTCCTCCGCCAGGCCCCGCGAATCGGCGCGGTCGCCGCGGAACGCCGCCAGCTGCGCGCGCAGGCGGGCGGCCAGCGGCAGGCTGATGATGCCTCCGGCCCCGTTGGCGTCGATCAGCTCGAGGGTCCGCTCGGCGGCGGCAACGGCGCCCGCCCGCAGCTCGAGCTCCAGGAGGTGGACGAGCGTGACGACCAGCGACAGGTCCTCGCCCTGGTCCTCGGCCGCCTCGTACAGGTCGACCAGCAGTCGGCGCGCCTCCCGCAGCTCGCCGCGCCAGGTCAGGCGGCGGGCCTCGACACGTGCGACCGACCGGAAGGCGTCGCTGACCGTCACGCCGTCGGCGCGCTCGGACGGGGACGCCGGCGGCCGGCCGCGGAGGGCGAGCACCCAGGCTCGCGCCTGTCGAGCCTCCATCGCCGCCAGCTCGCCGGCGCCCCGCGCCGCCCGCAGCGCCTCGCGCGACCAGTCGTCGGCGACGTCCAGGCGCTCGACGCTGTTGACGACCACCAGGGCCACCCGCCGGGAGAGGGCCAGCGCCCAGACCGTCGCGTCGTCGATGTCCTCGGCGAGCGCCATCTCGAGGTGCTGCTCGTAGCGCTCGAGCGTGTCGGCGTCGAGGCCGTCGCAGCGCAGCAGGTAGCCGCGCGCCCGGGGCGCGCCCTTCGGCAACCGCTCGAGCTCGACGTCGAGCAGCGCGTCGACGCGCGCGGCATGGCCGACCCGGGCCAGCAGGTCACCGAGCTCGAGCACCCGGTCCGGGCGCGTCGGCGCGTCCTCCCGCGTCAACCGCAGGGCGTGCTCGGCGAGCACGACCGCGTCGACCAGCGCACCCCGCGCCGCCAGCTGCTGCCCCGCGGCCGCGATCTCGGCCGCGACCCCGTCGTCGGGTCCGGACAGCGACAGGGCCCGATGGTGCGCGCGGCGGTCCGGCGAGGGGGCGATCCGGGCCAGCTCGGCGTGCAGCGCCCGTCGCTCGGCCGGCGAGGCGGCGGCGACGGCCGCTGCCCCGAGCAGGGGATGCGCGGGGCGCAGGCTCGTGCCCTGGTCGGCGACCAGCCCCTGCGTCAGGGCGGCGTGAACGGCGTCCTCGCTGACCAGGTCGCCGAGGCAGGCCGCGTCGGTCTCGTCACCGAGCGCCGACGCCAGCAGCACCCTGCGCACGTCCGCCGGAAGCTCGGCGACCCGTGAGCCGACCAGATCCTCGACGCCGCCGGGGTGCGGGAGCGGCTGTCCCGCATGCGGCACGCCGTCACGGACCAGCCGGCGACCGACCTCGAGCGCGAACAGCGCGTTGCCATGGGAGACGCGCTCCAGCTCGCGCAGCGTGGCGGCGTCCAGTCGCAGGTCCAGGCGCGCGGACAGCAGCTCGGCCAACTCCTCGGCGCCGAGGCCCTCGACCTCGATCTCGACGACCTCGTCGGGGTAGGGCATCTGCGAGCTCGTCCCGCTGCGCTTCGACGCGAGCAGCGCCACCGGGAGCCCGCTCGCGCGACCGAGCGCGAAGGCCAGGGCGTCGGCCGTCGGTGGGTCCAGCCACTGGATGTCGTCGACGCAGATCAGCACCGGCCCATCCGCCGCCAGGCGTCGCAGGACGCCGAGCAGCCCGACGCCGATCGCTCGCGGATCGGCGCCGGCGCCGGTCGGCTCGGCGCGCAGCAACGCCACGTCGAGCGCCTGTCGCTGGGGCGCTGCCAGCTCCGCGAACAGCGTCTCGGGCAGCCCGTCCAGCAGGTCTCCGAGGCCGACGAACGACAGACCGGTCTCGGCGTCGCGGGCCCGGGTCGCCAGGACCCGGTGGCCCGAGCGGCCCGCGAGCTCGGCGCCGGCCTCCCAGAGCGTGGTCTTGCCGACGCCCGCGCCCCCGGACAGGACCAGCGCACCGGGACCGCGACGGGCCAGGAACGAGCGGATCGCGGTCAGCTCCTCGACCCGCCCCACCGGTGATCGCTCGCCCGCCCCCATCGCCCGACGACGGTACTGGTCGCGGCCGCGACCGCGACGCAGTAGCGCCAGGTACAGCGTCATCACCAGGACGACCGATCCAGCGGCGAGCCTCCTACGAACGGGCCGGCGATGTGCGTCGGAGGCTGCCGATACGGCCGCCCGACCGGGTTCCCGAAGCGCGGTGGGTCACCGCGCGACCCGCGCGACCGCCCGCTGGCGGACCGTGCCACGAGCGCTGACCACCGTCGCCTGGACCTGCAGTCGCGTGCCGCGAGCGCGCGCGGCACGCGGCAGCCGCCAGCTGATCCGCCGCACGCCGTTGCGCGCCTGCTTCAGGGCGATCGTCCGCCGGCCGACCGTGCGGCCAGCGCGAACCGCGCGCAGGACGACGCCGCCGGCCGCGGTCCGCGGCAGTCCCGCCAGCCGCAGCCGCAGCCCCGCCCGGCCGCCCCGCACCCGCAAATCGCGGATCGCGACGCTGCCCCGCCCATGGGCGCGGTTGCGCAGCACCCGCGTGCGGGTCCGCCCGTGACGGTCGCGAACCGACAGCCGGACCGCCGACAGCGAGGACCAGCTGGTCGGCCGCGCGGCCAGCGACTCGCCGGCGGCCAGCCGGACCGGGCCCGAGGCGAAGGTCTCCAGCGATCCGTCGGGCCGCTCGCCGCTGAGCGAGAACGAGACCGACGTCGCACCGCCGCGGTGGTCGTAGCGGAGGGTCGCGCCGTCGTCGAGCCGGACGGTCTCGCGATCGCCGCCGCCGGAGCGGGCCTCCACGAGCGCGATCCGCGAGCGACCGCCGACGACGGCGCCGACGTCGACCTTCAGCGCCCGCAGCGGGGCGCGCTCGCCGGCCGCGAAGGCGAGGCCGTCCTCGACCTCGCTGGTGGTGTCGGAGACGCCGGGAGCCGCCGGCACGTCGACCTTCGCCAGCTGGCGGTCGCCGACCAGGGCCTGCGTGTAGCGCCCGGCGCGGACCCCGCGGACGGTGTGCGAGAGCCGCTTGCCCTTGGCCGGCCGGATCAGCGCGTTGCCGCCGGCGGTGCCCTGGACGACCGGCACGAGGTCGTCGTCCGGCCCGCCGCCGTTGGATTCCGCCGCCCCGCCACCGGTCCCGAACATCAGGTAGTGCAGGCCCTCGAGCGCGGCGGCCAGGCCCGGCAACGACGGATCGCGCGGGATCTGGTCGTGGGTGAACGGCTGGAAGTCGTGGCCGTCGCCCCGCCAGCTGTCGGACACGCCGGTCGCGGAGTTGCCCGCCTCGAACGTCCAATGCGCGCCGTCGGGCTCGATCCGCACGGTGCCGAACGTCAGCTCGCGCTGGACGTGCTGCGTCGGGTCGTCGCGCTCGGTGATCAGGTACGGGTAGCTCGGGTTGTAGACCTCGAGGTCGACACTGCCGTCGGGGTAGTCGACGACGCTGTGCACGAGCACGGCGTGACCCCGGAGCCCGTTGCGAAGGATCAGCCCCGGCAGCTGGCCGGCGCCGAGCGTCTGACGGATCTTGCGGACGCCATCCGGCAGGCGGTTGCCGCGACCGAAGGTCGTCCGCGCGAACTCGGTCGAGAACTGCAGCGCCTGCTGGCCGTCGAGGAAGCTGTTGAGCTCGCGCGGGATCCCGTGGTGCGAGAAGCGATCGACCTGATCAGGGGCGACGGGCGCGATGTCGAACGGATTCGGGGAGTCGGTGAAGCGCCGCAGCGGGGTGCGGCCGGAGAGCCAGCCCTGGACGCCCCGGATCATCCCGAAGCAGCGGCCCGGCGTCCCCTGGACCATCGCCTGGACGACGGCGAACGATGCCAACGCCAACGGATCCGGGACCGGCGTCGGCACCTTGCACGACCCCCACGGCCAGCACGGGTTGACCGTGACGAAGAGCTCGTCGGCACCGAACGCGTCGACCGCCTCGCCGAAGCTGAGGCCGTCGACCCCGGCGTTCGGGAAGCGCAGGCCGGCAGTGTCGCGGAAGGTCGAGACGGTGACCCGCTCGTTGACGGGGTAGGCGTTGCCGCCCGGCGACAGGATCGTGATCTCGCCCGACATCGCGAGCCGCGGCGTGGTGAAGCGCAGCGTCCGACCGTCCTCGGAGACCACGACGTCCTTCGCCCGGCCGCCGCCCTTGCCGACCAGCACCCCGGTGTCGGCGCAGAAGCCCGTGCCGGCCAGCTCGACCGCGGTCCCCCCACGGCCGCGCTGCGGCGTCGCGAGTCGCGGCTCGGCCGGTGCGCGCAGTTGGGCGCTGCGCTCAGCGCGGCCGATCGGAACCGCGATCGACTGCGCCGGAACGGCCGACGCGCCCCCGACCCCGGCGACGATCTGCGCCGTGCCCGGCAGGAACTGCTCGGGCGTCCCGCGGAAGACCACCTTCAGGTCGACCTGGCGCGGACCGCCCGGCTCGACCGTCGGACCCGGCTCGACCGTCGCGGTCACGCCCTTCGGCAGGTCCGTGACCGCGACCGTCAGGGACTCGCGGAACGAGATGTCGCGGACGAGCGTCACGGGCACCACCTGACGGGCGCAGCGCGCGAGCGCGATCGACGGATCGGCGGGCCCGGTCAGCGAGAACCCCTCGCTGACCCGGATCGGAAGGGTGGCAGTACGCGGAGCCGGAGCGGCCGCGACGTTCCCGGCCGGATCGGCCTTGATCGTGCTCGGCAGCGGCTGGTTGAAGGCCGGGGCGTTGGGCGCGGCGCTCAGGCGCAAGGTCCCCGCCCCCATGATCCCGGTCAGCGGGTTCGGCTGGAAGTCGCCGGTGACGCCGACGGGCAGGCCGCTGACCGACATCGCCAGGCTGCCGTCGGAGCCGTTCAGGCGGGTGGCCGTGAACGGCACGTCGACGCTGGTGCCACGGGGAACGGCGACCTGATCGGCGAAGAGGCCGAGGGCGACGTCGGCAGGGCCGTTGCCGTCGGGGAAGGTCAGCATCAGGTCGTCGATCCCGACGGCCCCGCCGCCCTCGACGAGGAGCTGGAAGCGCGCGATGTCGCTGGCCGCGCTCGAGACCGCGACCTCGCTGCTGAAGCGGCCGCTGGCGACCGTCGCCGGCGCACCGGTCGCGATCGTGCTGCCGTCGGCGCGATAGGCGCGCAGCCGGGCGGTGACCGTTCCCGGCTCGGGAGCGAGCAGCCCGACGTACACGCGCACGGCCTTGGCCGTCCGCGAGAGCTGGCCGACCGTCCCGGCGATCGGGAACTCGCATTCCTCGCCGCTCGATGCCTCGCGCTGGCAGAGGTCGGTGCCGATGTTGGCGACGTGGCTGCCGGAGCGCGCGCGGGTGGCGTCGAGCAGGCGATGCGGCCGCGGACCCTCGTAGCCGCGCGCGGCGGTCGTCGCGGGGAACGTCACGAAGGCCGAAGCGGCATACTGGTCGCTGACCGGCGTGTCGAGCGCCGGGCCGGATTCGAAGTCGACGGTGAGCGACTGGTCGGCGCGCGCGGGACCCGCGACGAGCAGCACCGCGAGCAGCGCGAGCAGCAGCGCCAGAGCGGCGCTGCTGCGGGGGCGGCAGGACGGGAGCGAAGCGGGCATAAGGCCCCACTTCATCGGGCTCGCCAGCACCCGACAATCGGGAGCCGACCCCGGAGTTGCGGCACGGCTACGCGACCGCCAGCGCGTCGTCGTCGCTCTCGACCGCGGACCCGTCCAGCAGGCCGGCCAGCTCGCGACGGCCGCTGACGGCGAGCTTCTGGTACGAGGTCGCCAGGTGGGTCTCGACCGTCTTGATGCTCAGGAACAGCTCCTGCGCGATCGCGCGGTTGGACCGGCCCGCGGCCACGAGGTCGCAGATCTGGCGCTGACGCGGAGTCAGGGACGCGACGCCGGAGACGGCCGACGTTCGCGGCCGCAGCCCCGAGGCGACGAGGATCCGCCGCGCCTCGGCGGCGTCGGTCGCGGCACCCAGGCGGTCGGTGCTCTCGAAGGCCGACCGCAACGGCTCGCGCGCCTCGACCCGCGCCCCCCAGCGCACCAGCGCATCGCCGAGCACGATCTGCAGCCGGGCGCGGACCAGCGCACCGGGATCGGGGACCTCGTCGAGGGCTGCGCGGGCGAGCGCCGCCCGCGCCTCGTGGTCCTGCTCGCTCACCGCGCGGGCGTGGAGCGCCCGGCCGAGGGCGTGCGCGGCGCCGAAGCGGCGGGCCAGCTCGACCTCCTCGTCGGCGACCGCGATCGCCTCCTCGAAGCGACCCTGGTGCGCGAGCGCGAGCGCAAGCGTCGCCCGCCAGCCGGTCCAGGCGGGGTTCGGCCGCCCCTGCGCGACGCGCAGCCGTCCGGCCTCGTGGGCCTCGTCCTCGGCTGCCCGGTAGTCGCCGGTGGCCAGCAGCAGGCGCGCCCGCGCGTGACGGACGCCGATCTCCCAACCGCTGTCCCCGGACCAGAGCTGCTCGTGCTCCGCCAGCAGATCGGTGGCGAGTCCGTGCTCGCCGCGATCGACCAGCGCCTCGACCAGCAGCTCCAGCACGCCGGCCGAGACCCCGTTGAGGCCCTGGACCGCATCGAGCGCGCCCGTCGCCTCGCGCTCGGCGGCGGCCAGGTCGCCCCGGCGCAGGGCCAGCTCGGCGGCGTACCACCCGGCAGCAGCCGCGAGCCGCGGCGATCCGCACTCCGTCGCCTCGGCCCGCAGGCGGCCGATCGCCCGTGCCGCGCCCCGGTCGTCGCCGGCCGCGATCAGGACCCGGGTGGCCAGGTGGTAGGCCGCGCGGTGGGCCGCGTGGCGGACCAGCGTCCCGCCCTCGAGCGCGGCGTGCGCCAGCCGCAGCACGGCGGGCGCATCGAGGTCGCCGGTCTCGGCGCCGAGCCACGCGTGATGGGCCAGCACCGACCTCCGCAGCACGTCGTCGTCGATCGTCGACGGGTCGAGCGCGAGCGTCCGGCGGGCACGCTCGGCGCCGCGGTCCGGGAACAGGATCAGCGAGTCGAGCTGGGCGATCTCGGCGGCCAGCCGCACCTCCGGCGGGGCGTCGGACGCCACCGCCTCCTCGAGCAGCTCGAGGCTGTCCTCGCGCGGGTCGATCACCTGCAGGGCGGCGAGCCGGCCCAGGACCTCGACCCGCGCGCCGTCGTCGTCGGTGGCCGCGAGCGCCTCGTGCAGCCGCGGCCGCACGTCCGGCAGCCCGGCGTGGAACGCCAGGGTGCCGAGCTCGGTCAGCAGGCCGGCGCGATCCTCGCCGGGCGCCCGCTCGTCGAGAGCCCGTTCGATGTAGGACGCGGCCTCGACCAGCGCCCCGTCGGCGGTCGCGTCGGTCGCGGCCTTCCGCAGCGCCGCGCTGACGTCGCCGTCACCGGCCGGGCCTGCGTGCAGGAAGTGCCCGGCGACGCGGCGCTCCGGGGCGTTGCGTCCCAGCAGCACCTGCGCCGCCGCGCGGTGCAGCCGCTCCCGGTCGGCCGCGCCGATCTGCTCGAGGACCCCCGCCTCGACCAGTGGATGGACGAAGCGCCAGCCGCCGTCGCAGAGCCCGGCCGCCTCCAGCGTCGCGTGGACGGGGCCCAGCGTCTGGACCGGCAACCCGGCGATGGCGGCGAGGTCGTGGTGGTCGCCCTCGCCGCCGAGGACGGCCAGCGCGTCGGCCGTTCGGCGACCGTCGTCGGGCAGCTCCGCGAGCCGCCGCCGGATGGTCAGGCGGCCCGGGCGCGAGAGCCGCAGGCGCTCGACGGGAGCATCCAGGATCGTCGGCCCGTGTCGGTGGATCTGCCGGCAGAGCTCGGTCGTCAGCCACGGATCGCCACCCGCCGCGGCATGGGTGCGAGCGCAGGTCTCCTCGGTTGCATCCGCGATCCACGATCGCACGAGCTCGGCGCTGGCGTCCTCGGACAGCCGGCCGGGCTCGAGAGCCACGAGCCCACGGGCGCCGGCGAAGCTGCCGAGGACGTCGGCGGCGGCCGACGCGGGGCCCGGCCGGCTCGCGATCACGATCAGCAGCGGCAGGTCCGGTGCCCGCCGCGCGAGGGCCGCGAGCACGGCCAGCGAGGCGTCGTCGGCGTGGTGGCCGTCATCGACGATCAGGGCCAGCGACCGCTGCTCGGCGAGCGTCCGCACGAAGCTGTGAACGGCGCTGGCGACCGCGCTGGCGTCGATGTCCGGCGGCAGCGCGCCGCCCGTGGGAAGAGCCGCGATCGCCGCTGGCGGAGACGCCTCGGGCACCGCCGCTCCGGCGGCGTCGAGCAGGCCCCGCAGGAGCCCGAACGCGCAGCTGCGGTCGTCGGGCGCGTGGCCGGTGCGGCAGACCGTCCAGCCGGCGTCGCGCGTGCGCCGCTCGACGACGTCCAGCAGCGCTGACTTGCCGTGCCCGGCCGGCGCCTCGACGATCGCCAGCGCGCCGGTGCCCGCCGCGACGTCCTGCAGGCAGCGGTTGAGCGCCCGCAGCTCGGGGCCGCGCTCGACCAGCGCGACCGGCCGGGTGGACCCGATGGCGCGCAGCGCGCGGGCCCGTGGGGCGGCTGCGCGGTGGGCCGCGGTCGTCGGGGAGAACGGAGCATGTCGACGGGTGTCGTGCATGCTCTCGACGCTACGGTCGGCACCCCGAAGCGGCAATCGTGGATACCCCGAGTCTTTATCGCGGCGCGCCGTCGTGGAGCGCCGGCCGGTGGCCGCTCCACGACGGCGCAGCCAATCGCGGAACGGCGCCGCCGACAACCGGGATCGGCCCCGGACTCGTCGCCCGCGCCAGGGGCACTCCGGCGGTGGCGGCCTCAGCGGCGGATCGTGAACCGCAGCCGGTAGGCCTTCGACACGTTCCCCGCCGCATCACGCGCGGTGATCGTCATCCGATGGCGACCAACGGCCAGGCGCTTCCTCCCGATCCGACCCGAGAACCCGACCCGGTTGCTTCCGACACGCAGGTCCTTGCGCACCACGCCATCACGCGAGTAGGCCGTGCACCCACCACGCCGCGGGCGCCGCTTCGCCACCCTGCAGCGCTTGCCCTTCTTCGCTCCGGGACGCTCCCGCTCGACCACCACCGTCAGCTTCGCCGCCTCCGACGACGTCACCCGCAGCTCGGTGCCCAGCGCCGGACGCTTCCGCGTCCGCTTCGACGGACCACCGACCCGGAAGCTCCGCCGCAACAGCGACATCCGCGACAACCGCGGCGCCGTGCGATCCACCTGACCGCCACCGCTGCCACCACCATCGGGACCACCCGGCACCGGCATGGTTCCGCAGCCGGGAGCAACCGCCCGTAGGTAGACCTGCGAGGCGTCCGACGACGCCAGCCCGTCGACGAGCGGGCCGACCGTCGAGAACACGACGCAGCCACCGCCCTCGGTCACGCCGCCGACCACGGGAGGATCGGCGATCGTCGAGGTGTCAGGAGCGCCGTTCGCGCCGGTGCGACGCGAGATCAGGCTCGTCCGCCCCGCAGCGAGATCACGGAGCAGGACCTGGAGGCTTCCGTCGTCCGGGGCGCCCGGTGCCGCTCCAGCCCGCGACTCCCCGACGAATGCGACCGCGCGGCCGTCGAGGCTGATCCGCGGCTGCGACATCCCGGAGGCGATCGCGTCGCCGGCGGGGTCGTCCGGCCGGCTGGCGACCACCAGCGATCCGGCGTTGAGATCGCGGACGTAGACCCGAAGGCCCGTGTCACCGGAGTCGAGCCCCGAGCCGACGAACGTCACCCGTCCGCCGCTCCGGTCGATCGACGGGAGCACAGCGGTGGCCGTCCCGTTGGTGGCTGCATCGGCGACGCTCGCGAGGCGCGTCTCGCCGGTCTCGAGCGACCGGACGTGGATGTCCTCGAACGACTCGCCGTCGCCGTCGCCGAGGTTCGAGGCCCGGGTCCCGAAGGCGACGTGGCGCCCGTCGCCACTGATCGCCGCTTCGCGCGAGCTGTTGTTGCCCTTCGCTCCGGCGGCACCGTTCGCGCGGCTGACGAGCACGGTTCGACCGCTATCGATCTCGCGCAGATGGATGTCGAGCATGTCGTCCGTGTCGCCGTCGCCGAGGTTCCGGGCCTCGCTCACGAACGCGACCCGGCTGCCGTCCTCGCTGATCGACGGTCGCGTGCTGGAGCCGTCGCCGGGCGACCCAGCGAGGCCGTCCGCCCGACTGGCCACGATCGTGCGACCGCTCGCCAGGTCCCGGACCAGGATCTGCGACCGCTGCGCGGCCGGAGGAGCATCGGTGTCGACGAAGCCGAACGCGACCCGCCGACCGTCGGCGCTGATGGAGGGATCGGCGAGCCGTCCACGGAGCGGCGCCCCGTCAGGGCCGTCCGCCCGGCTCGCGACCACGACCGACCCGGTGACCGCGTCGCGAACGATGATCGCGGGCTGCGCGGCGCTGGGAGCTCCGAGCCCCGTCGCCGAGGTCACGAACGCTGTCAGGCGGCCGTCTGGCGTGGTCGTCGCCGCGCGTGCGTCGCCGCCGTCGTTGCGGAACGGCGCAGTGGCGTGAGGCCGCGACGCGGCGACCGTAGTCGAGGTCGCGAGGCTGCGGATCGCCACCCCTCGAACGGCCGGATCGACGTCGTCGGTCAACGCACGACCGATGTCGAGCGCGACGGTGGAGCCGTCGCCGCTGATCGACGCGCCAAGCGCGTGATCGGACGGCGACCCAGCGGCACCGTCACGCCGACTGGCCAATCGTGGGCCGGCCGGCGCGGTCACGTAGACGTCGGGACCGGGATCGCGGTCGGCCGGATCAAGGGCGAAGCTCGACGTGAAGGCCACGATGTCGCCCGCGTCGCTGATTCCCTCGGCGGTCCCGCTGCCAGCCGCGTGAACCACTCGTCCGGACGAGCCATCGGTCCGCCGCAGGTACGCGTCCGGATCGCGATTGGTGTCCTCCGGAGCGAGGTTCGTCGCCCGCGAGGTGAAGATCGCCGACGTCCCGTCGCCACTGATCCGCGGCTCGAACGAGGCGTCGTTGCCGACGGCCCCTCCCGGTACCGCACGACTGACGAGCGTCGTCGAGCTCGCGCCCAGATCGCGAACGTAGACGTCGAGGCGACCGTTCCCGTCGACCGCGTCGACGTTCGCGAAGGTGGCGAACGCGACCCGCGAGCCGTCGTCGCTGACCGACGGGGTGATGCCATCGGTCACGACGCCGGCGGATCCCGCCGTTCGGCTCACGACCGACACCGCGTCGCCACCGCCGATCTGTCGGCGATAGGCCGCCACTCCGACGTTCCCGGGGATCGCAACCCCCAGGTTCCGGGCCGCCGACGAGAAGACGACGACGTCCCCGTCCTGGTCGAGCGACGGAGCCCGCGACGAATCGCTCCCGACCGCTCCACCGCCGCTCGCGCGGCTGACCAGGATCGTCTGCTCGCTGCCCAGGTCGCGCACGTAGACGTCCCGGACGCTGTTGGTGTCGGCTGGGTCCAGCGGCCCGTCGCAGGTGAACCCGACCCGCCGCCCGTCGTCGCTGATCGCGGCCTCGGAGCAGTTGGCGTGCGCGACGTCGCCGGCCGGCCCGCTGCGGCGGCTGACCAGCGTGACCACGCCGTCGGCGTCGCGGACGTAGACGTTGGAGACGTCGTCGTCGTCGCCCGCGAGCAGCCCGTCCGATCGCGAGCTGAAGGCGATCCGGCGTCCGTTCTGGCTGACGGCCTCGGCGCCCAGCTCTGCGTCGCTCACCGGCCGACCCAGCGGCGTCCGCAGATCGGCGGCGCCCGAGAGCAGCGCCGTGGTGCCGGCGGGCAGCGGCGCGGCGCCGGCCACGGTGGGCGTCACGAGAACGCCTGCGACAGCGATCGAGAGGGCGAGCGAGCGCAGCATCCCCCCATCGAAGCGCGTGGCGACCGGCAGATCGGCCAGGTTCCGGGTCGCCGGGCGAATGTCCCGGGTCCGACCCCGAGTCGGAACCGACGCCCGCGCCCCGACCGCCGCTCCGCGACCAGGATCTGGCCCGCCGGGAGGGACGACCCTGGTCCTCGGCACGGCGCGCCGTCCGCCTCAGCCCGCCAGGTAGACGCCGTGCAGCAGCTCGGGACGGTCGGCGAGCTCGTCGGCGACGCCGCGGAAGCCGATCCGGCCGCGGTCCATGATCGCCACGCGATCGGCCAGGCGCAGGGCGACGGTGGCGAACTGCTCGATCAGCAGCACCCCGATCCCCCGCTCCGCGATCCCGCGCACGACCGGCTCGAGGCGCTCGACGACGACCGGGGCCAGGCCGAGCGAGAGCTCGTCGATGATCACGTACGACGGCTGTCCGACCAACGCCGACGCGATCGCCAGCATCTGCTGCTGACCTCCCGAGAGCCGCCCAGCGAGCTGTCCCTGGCGGGCCTCCAGCTCGGGGAACGTGACCCATGCCTGCTCGATGCCGGCACGGAGCGCGCTGCGGCTGACGCCGGTCCCGGCGGCCCGCAGGTTGTCGGCCACGCTCAGGCCGCGCAGCACGCGATGCCCCTCGGGGACGACCGCCAGGCCGGCGGCCCGGATCTGGTGGGGGCTGCGGCCGGCCAGGTCGCGGCCGCCGATGCGCACCGCGCCGGCGATCGGCAGGACGCCGCCGATCCCGAGCACGAGCGTGCTCTTCCCCGCCCCGTTGGGCCCCAGCAGGGCCGTCACCTGGCCGGCGGGGACCTCCAGGTCGACCCCACGGACGACCGGGCGACCGCCGCGGGCGACGGAGACGTCCGCGAGCGCCAACGCGGCGTCGCGCGGCGTCGCGGCGAGCGCCACGGTGGCGGCGTCGGACGTCATGCCGCCACCTCGCGGTTGCCGAGCCAGGCCGCCCGAACGCGGTCGTCGTCGAGCGTCGCCCGGGTCGCGCCGGTGGCCAGGTGCTCGCCGAAGTCCAGGACCGTGACCCGCGGACAGACGGCGGCGATCAGCTCGACATCGTGATCGACGAGCACCACCTGCGCGCCGCAGGCCTCCGGGATCGCCCGCACGAGCGTGGCCAGCGCGGCGGACTCGGCACCCGAGAGACCGCCGGCCGGCTCGTCGAGCAGGACGACCTGCGGCGCTCCCGCGAGGGCACGGGCGATCTCGACCAGCCGCCGCTGGAACCCGTCGAGCGTCGCGACCGGGCGTTCCGGGTCGGCGATGCCGGTCAACGCGAGGGCGCGCTCGACGGTCGCCGCGCGCTGCCGGCGGGAGCTGGTCGCGTCGACCGCGACCGCGACGTTGGCGCGGGCCGACAGCCGCTCCGCCAGGCACTCGGTCTGGAAGGTCCGCCGCACGCCCCAGCGGGCTCGCCGGCGAGCGCCCATGCGGTGCAGGGCGACGCCGTCGCACGCGATCCGCCCGGACGCCGGGCGGACGAGTCCGCTGAGGACGTTCAGCAGCGTCGTCTTGCCGGCGCCGTTGGGGCCGATCACACCGTGGATCGGCGCGTCGAGCTGCACGGTCAGGTCGCTCAGCGGGCGAACGCCGCCGAGCTGGACGGTCAGGCCGTCGATGGTGATCACGCGAGGACCTCCTCGTGGTCGCGGCGGATCCGACGCGTCACGAGCGCCTGCTCGGCCGCGCCGACGACGCCGTGCGGCGATCCCAGCATGCTGCCCATCAGCGCGACGCCGAAGAGGATCGTCGCGACGCTCCCGTCGACGCCCGCCTCGCTGAGGGCGAAGGGCACGACCTTGTAGAGGACCGCGGCCAGGATCCAGCCCGCCCAGTGGTGGGCGCCGGCGACGACGACCAGGGCGAAGAGCAGCATCGACTCCGAGATCTGGAAGGTCGAGGGCCCGAGCTGCCCGAGCTGCCCGGCGAGCAGGCCACCGGCCAGACCGGCCAGGACGCCGGCCAGGCCGAACGCCCAGATCTGCGACAGCGACAGCGAGACGCCGGCGCTGGTCGCCGCGGCCTCGCTGCGGGCGATCAGCGCCCAGGTCCGTCCGGCCCGACCCCGCAGCTGTGCCAGCACCACCAGGATCGCGACCGCCGCGACCGCCAGGACCAGCCGGAAGTAGCCCGCGTCGGAGCCGGCGAACCGTGGGCGCTCGAGCCGCTGCAGGGCACCGGTCGACTGGTAGCCGAGGACGCCCCCGCCGCCGTTGGGGAAGCCGGTGGCGTTGAAGACGACGTCGAGGCCGGCGGCGACCATCAGGGTCACCAGCGCCAGGTACAGCCCGCGCAGACGGAGCGCCGGCAGCGCGAGCAGCAGACCCAGGCCGCCCGTCAGCAGGCCAGCCAGTGCGACCTGGACGACGAACGGCCACTCGGTCGCGAAGGCCAGGCGGAGGGTGATCCACCCCCCGACCCCGACGAGGCCGACCTGGGTCAGCGAGGTCAGGCCGAGCCACCCGTGGAGGAGGCCGACGCCGGCTGCGGCGACGGCGAAGATCGCGCAGCTGGTCCAGACGCTCAGCCATGCGACGCCGAACGCCGCAGGCACCGCCAGACCGAGCACGAGGACCGCGGCGACGGCGACGGCGACCGGCCGCAGCACGGCCGCCACGGGGCCGCCGGAGGGGCCGAGGCCGGGGACCGCGCGCATCACGCCACCCCGATCCGCGTCGCGGCGCCGCGACGGCGCTGGTGCCAGAGCAGGAACCCGATCGCGACCGCGAACGGCGCCGCCCCGCGATAGCTCGTGAGGCTGTCGAACGGCGTCGCGAGCGCCTCGACCAGGCCGATGCCGAGGCCGCCGGCGAGCGTCCACGGCAGCGAGGACAGGTGGCCGACGATCGCCGCCGCGATCCCGGGAACCACCAGGAAGGTGAGCGTGCCGGCGTCCAACCGGATCAGGTCGGCGACCAGCAGCCCGCTGACGCCGGCCAGGGCGCCGGACAGCGCCCAGGCGACGGCCCCCAACCGGACGACCGGCACGCCGAGCAGGCCGCTCAGCTCACGATCGTCGGCCATCGCGCGCAGGGCCAGGCCGCCGCGGGTCCGGCGCAGGAGCACCGCGACGACGGCCGTCACCGCGACGGCGAGGCCGAGCGCGAGCGGCTTGGTGGCGACGACGGTCACGCCGAGCACGTCGCGGCTCCACTGGTCGGTGGGCAGCGCGAAGGTCCGCGGCTCGTCCCGCCAGAGCAGGATCGCCAGACCGAGCAGGACGAGCGTGAAC
This sequence comes from Patulibacter medicamentivorans, assembly GCF_000240225.1. GTDB lineage: Bacteria > Actinomycetota > Thermoleophilia > Solirubrobacterales > Solirubrobacteraceae > Patulibacter > Patulibacter medicamentivorans. The sequence continues at coordinate 52,519 of NZ_AGUD01000238.1, read as the reverse complement.
CCGAGCGACGCCGCGGCCTGGACCGCGGGGTCGCGCTGGGCCAATCGCGCGGCGACGGTCACCCCGTAGAGGACCGAGAGGGCCACGGCGGCCGCGACGGCGGCCGCCCAGGCCACCGGCTCGGCGCCGCCGCTCTCGAGGATCGACCAGGCGACGAGCGCGCCGATCGCGCCCGTCGCCCCGTAGGCGAAGTTCACGACCCCGGTCGTGCGGTGCAGCACCACCAGGCCGACGCCGGACAGCGCGTAGACCGCGCCGAGCGCCAGCCCGGTGACGATGAAGGGACCCAGATCGGGCATCGTGTCGCCTCGCCTTCCCGTCCGCCCGTCAGGCGCCGCGCTCGGCGTCCCGGACGTCGCGCAGCTCGGGGTCCTCGATCTCGCGGCACTGCTCGATCGTCGAGAACCCGGTCTCGCCCTCGCCGGTCTGGCGCACGACCCGACCCGCGTGGTTCGGGTTGTGGCGATCGCCGTCCCCGAAGTACCACGGCGCGCAGAGCAGATCGGTCTTGAAGTCCCGGACGTCGCGCAGCGCCGCGCCGACGCTCGCCCGGTCGACCTGGCCCTCCAGCTTCAGGGCGGTGTCGACGAAGATCTTCGCCGCCAGGTAGCCCGCCTGCGAGAACGAGTCGCGCGGAGCGTCCCCGCCGTACTCGTCCATGATCGCGCTCCAGGTGGCGTTGTCCCTGCCCGTGCCGTCGAGCGGCGCGAGCTCGATCGCGGCGGTCAGCTTGTCGTTCCAGTAGGCCCCGACCGTCTTGGGGAAGCTCAGGTCGTAGGCCGAGGTCGGCAGGTACCACGGCCGGTCCTCGCCACCGCTGCCCTGCTGCTGGGCGACCTTCAGGTACGCGGCCATCGCCGGCGCCGCGTCCACCAGGACCACCGCGTCGGTCTTGGCGCCGAGCGCCTTGAGGGTGATCGACTCCGCGTCGCTCGCGTCGGGCTTGCCGTTGAAGGACTTCACCTCGACGCCGGCCTGGCGGCCCCACGCCTCGACGCCCTCGCAGACCCAGCCCCCGAAGTTGGGGATGCTGTTGGCGACGCAGGCGATCGACTTCGCGCCGTTCTGCTTGGCGTACTGCGCCGCGCCGATGCCGCTCAGCCGCGGCCCCTGGTTGGTCGGCGCGATGTTGCGGCTGTGGAAGCACTCGCGCGGCACGCCGACGCCGGCGACGACCAGCACGTCGCGCTGCTCGTAGTACTTCGCGTTGACGCCGCACTCGACGAAGCTCGTGCTGCCGATCATCGCCACGACCTTCTCGTCCTCGACGAGCTTGCGCGCGACCTGCCCGGCCTTCTCCGGGTTCCAGCCGTCGTCCTCGACGAGGTACCGGACCGGCCGACCGTCGATGCCGCCATTGGCGTTGACGCAGTCGAAGTAGGCCTTCGCCGACTTCGCGGCCGAGCTGAAGTCTGCCGGGCCGGTGGCTCCGACGACGGCGCCGACCTTGATCGGCGTACCGGTCGCCCTGCGGCCGTTGGCCAGGCCGCAGGTCGCCTTCGCCGCGGCGGCCGCGGCGGTGCCCGCGGCGCTCCCGGTCGAGGAGCCTCCGCCGTCGTCGCTGCCGCAACCCGCGACTGGAAGCGCGAGAACGGCGACGGTCAGCGCCGCGATCCACCGCCCCGCTCGACCTCGGGGGCGTGCTCGGCGCTGAGCGCCGTCGTTCCTGGGCATGGTCTCTCCCTGCATGGACTTGCTCTCTCTCCGTCGAGGCCCGAGCGGGCCTCGGTCGTTGGTGCTCCCGGAACGGCGTCCGGGAGCCGTCACCAGACCCAGCCGCTGGCCAGCGCCTCGTCGCGGGACATCTGCCCGAACGAGCCGCGGTGGAACAGCAGCGGGTCGCCAGCACGGCTGGCGAGGTGGCCGACCCGGCCCAGATACAGCGTGTGATCGCCGGCCTCGTGGCAGGCGTGGAGCCGACAGCCGACGTGCGCGATCGCTCCGCGCACGAAGGGCACCCCGTCGGCCCACTCGAACAGCTCGTCGTGCTCCGCCAGCGGCCGACCGGCGAAGTGCAGCGCGATCCGCTCCTGGTCGGCGGCCAGGATCGAGACCCCGTAGCGCCCGGTCTCCGGCAGCCGCTGGTGCATCCGCGTGCGGTGGTCGACGGACACGAGCACCAGCGGCGGGGTCAGCGAGACGGACGCGAAGCCGTTGGCGGTCATCGCGTGGACGTCGTCCCCGGCGTCGTCGGCCGTGGTCACGACGGTCACGCCGGTGCAGAAGCGCCCGAGCGTGGCCCGCATCGCCTCGGGCGAGATCGTGGTCACCGACATGCCGCTCCGGCGACCGTCTCGGCCATCGCCAGGTGGGCCGGCACCCCGCGGGCGATCGCGCCGCGGATCAGCCTGGAACTGACCTTCTCGGTCCGGCCGGGCAGCGTCAGGACCGGGACGGCGACGACCTCGATCCCCAGCGCGCGCAGCGCCGGGATCGTGCCCCGGCGCCCGCGGCCGAGGGCGAACTCGCTGCCGACGCAGATCGCGATCGCCCCGAGCCCGTCGACCAGCGCGTCGACGAAGGCCGCGGCGGCGACGGCCATCGTCGCCGGCGTGAACGGGACGACGACGACCTCGTCGGCCCCCGCGTCCCGCAGCCGTCGCAGCCGCTCGTCGAGGTCGCAGATGTCAGGCAGCGCGGCGCGCGGGCGGACGACCGCGTCGGGCCGCGGCGAGAACGTCACCGCGACCAGTCGCGCCGCGCGCAGGCGGGCCTCGTCGCGCGCCCGGGCCAGCAGCGCCCGGTGGCCGGCATGGACCCCGTCGAAGGTGCCGATCGTGACGACGGCCGGCCCGGCCGGTGGCCGCCGCAGCGCCCCCAGCGGGTCCGTGATCGCGTTCCCTCTCACCGCTCCGGCTTCCGCTCGCGTGGCGTCGCTCAGCCCTTGCCGTTGCGACCGGCGAAGCGGTTCACGTCGGCCGAGTCGATCAGGTCGGGAGCCGTCCAGCCGTCCAGGTCGTACTCGGCCATGCACTGCTCGGCGAAGCCCTTGTAGGCGTCGACCTGACCGCTGGCGGTGGCGCTCTCCAGGCACTCGATCCGGATGCCCTCGTGGTTGCCGGCGTAGTTGCGCTCGTACAGCTCGTGGCGGCCGCCGAACTCGGTGCCGACGGCGTCCCAGGTCAGCTTCATCAGCTTGATCCGGCTCTCGGCGTCGTAGCCGTTGGAGCCGCGGACGAACCGGTCCAGGAGCGGCCGGATCTCGGAGCTCTTGAAGTCGACCGCGTGCGAGTTGAGGTAGATCAGCGCGCTGCCGAGGTCCTGCTGGATGATCTCCTTGATCCGCGGATAGGCCTGCGTGCCGAAGACCCGGTAGGCCAGGCCGTAGTCGAGCTTCGGCAGCACCGTGCCGTCGATCCACGGATCCGGGGTCCGGGCCATCGCGTCGGTCAGCCCCCAGAAGAGGTTGCGCCAGGCGAGCACCTCGCCGACCCGTGCCTGGACTCCGCGGAAGTCCTTGCTCCCGGTCGCCTCGACCCCCTTCAGGATCAGCCCGGCGAGGAAGTCGAGCTTGACCGCGAACCGCGTGCAGCCCTGGAACGTGAACCGCGGGATGAAGCCGGACATCGGGAAGAACCCGTTGATCTTGTCCAGGTCGCCGTAGACGAAGACGTTCTCCCAGGGGATCAGCGCGTTGTCGAACAGCAGGATCGAGTCGTTCTCGTCCAGCCGGCTCGAGAGCGGGTAGTCGAACGGGCTGCCCATCACCTCGGCCGCCATCGCGTAGGACGGCCGCGAGATCAGCTTGACCCCCGGCGTGCCCATGTCGACGGCGAAGATCAGGGCGAACTCCTTCGTCCGCACCGGCGCGACGCCGTAGTGGGCGACGAAGTTGAAGTTCGTGAGCGCGGAGCCGGTCGCGACGACCTTCGCCCCGCTGACGATCAGGCCCTCGTCGGTCTCGCGCTCGACGTGGACGTAGACGTCGCGGATCTCGTCCGGGCCCTTGTCGCGGTCGACCGGCGGGTTGACGATCGCGTGGTTGAAGTACAGGCAGCGCTCCTGCGCATCCTTGTACCAGCGCCGGGCGTTGTCCTGGTACGGCGCATAGAACTCGGCGTTGGCCCCGAGCGTCGCCAGGAAGCTGGCCTTGTAGTCGGGGCTGCGGCCCATCCAGCCGTAGGTCATCCGCGCCCACTCGGCGATCGCGTCGCGGTCGGCGACCTGGTCCTCGACGCTTCGCGAGGCCTTGAAGAAGTGGTGGGTGAAGCCGCCGTTGCCGGTGTCGGTCGGCGTGGTCAGGATCTTCGAGCGCTCACCGTCGTGCATCGCGTCGTAGAGCCGGGCGATCATCCGCGCCGCGTTGCGGAACGCCGGGTGGGTGGTGACGTCCTCGACGCGCTCGCCGTAGCAGTAGACCTCCCGCCCGTCGCGGAGGCTCTCCAGATACTCGTCGCCGGTCATCGGCCGCACCGCGTTCGCGGTGCCCAGGGTCGTCGCCACGCTGCTCACTCTCCAGGGGTTGAACGGGACGGACCGTAGAACGCACCCCAGGCCGCAACAACATCAATGAGGGCTTGATTGATATCCCTCGCGACTGAATAATCGGCCGATGGAGCTCCGCCACCTGCGCTACTTCGTCGCCGTCGCCGAGGAGCGCCACTTCGGGAGGGCCGCCCAGCGCCTGCACATCGCCCAGCCGCCGCTGTCCCAGCAGATCCGCCGGCTCGAGGCCGAGCTGGGGGTCACGCTGCTGCAGCGGACGACGCGACGGGTCGAGCTGTCGCCGGCCGGGGCGGTGCTGCTCGACCGGGCGCGGGGCATCCTCGCCGCCGCGGACGCCGCGGCCGAGGACTGCCGGCGGGCCTCCGACGGCGAGATCGGCAGGCTCTCGATCGGCTTCACCGGATCGACCACCTACTCGCTGCTCCCGCGGGTGGCGACGGCGCTGCGCGAGGGCCTCCCCGACGTCACCCTCGATCTCCGCGGCGAGATGATCACCCCGGCGCAGGTCGAGGGCCTGCTCCAGGGGACGCTCGACATCGGCTTCCTGCGGCCGCCGGTCCGGTCCCGGGACCTGACGCTCGAGGTGATCCGCTCCGAGCCGCTGGCGGCCGTGCTGCCCGCCGGTCACCGGCTGGCGGATGCGGACGAGGTGCCCCTGGAGGCGCTCGCCGACGAGCCGTTCATCGTCTACGCCCCGCACCTCCGATCGGTCCTCGGCGATCTCGTCGAGGACGCCTGCGTCGCCCACGGATTCACGCCGCGGATCGGGATGGAGGTGACGGAGACCGCGACCCTGGTCAGCTTCGTCGCCGCCGGGCTCGGCGTGTCGCTCGTTCCCACCTCGGTCTCGGGCATGACGGTCGCCGGCGCGGTCTACCGGCCACTGGCCGGCGTCGCTCCGCGCGCGCAGATCGCCGTCGCCCACGCGGCCGGGGAGCCACCACCGCTCGTGGCCCGCGCCCTGGACCTGGTGCAGACCGCCGTGATGGGGATCCCCGCCGACACACTCATATCGTGAGCGTCTCATTCCTTCCATCAGAACGACTTGGCACGTCTGGATCTGGGACGTACGGTGCGTCCGCCCCCAGCGCCCCCCGGCCGAGTCCCCATGCAGATCACCCACATCGACGCGATCCCGTTCCTCCTCCCCCTGCGCCGCGTCGCCCGCTTCGCATCGGGCGCCCGCGAGCGCGCCGACCACGTCCTGGTCCGGGTCCACACCGACGAGGGTCTCGTCGGTCAGGCCGAGGCCCAGCCGCGGCCGTACACCTATGGCGAGACGCAGGCGTCGATCGTCGCCGCGATCCGCGAGCACCTGAGCGCGGCCGTGACGGGCCTCGATCCGCTCGCGACCGAGCGGATCGACGAACGGATCGGCGCCCTGGTCGGCAACACCGTGGCCCGCGGAGCGGTCGACCTGGCGGTCTGGGACCTGGTCGGCAAGCTGCTCGACCGCCCCTGCCGCGAGCTGCTCGGCGGCTACGCGCCGGACGTGGCCGCCGCCCACATGATCAGCCACGGCGACCCGGCCGCGATGGCCGCGGAGGCGGTCGAGTACGCCGAGCGCTGGGGCATCTCCACCTTCAAGGTCAAGGTCGGGCGCGAGCTCGCCGTCGACATCGCGGCGACGACGGCGATCCGCGAGGCCCTGCCCGACGCCGAGCTCTACGTCGACGCCAACCGCGGCTGGGACGAGGACGGAGCGCGGCGTGCCGTGCAGGCGCTGCTGCCGCTCGGGATCCGCTCGATCGAGGAGCCGGTGCCGGTCGACGACCGCGACGCCCGCCGGCGGCTGGCCGCGCTCTGGCCGGTGCCCCTGGTCGGCGACGAGAGCTGCACCTCGCTGGCGAGCACCGCGCGCGAGCTCGACGCAGGCGCGGTCGGCACGGTCAGCGTCAAGGTCGCGCGGACCGGCTTCACCGACTCGCGGCGGATCCTCGGCCTCTGCCTCGGCCGCGGCATCCCCGTCACGGTCGGCAGCCAGTACGAGGGCGCGATCGGCGCGATCACCACCGCCTCGTTCGCGCCGGCGTTCGCCGCCACCGCCGGCCGCGCCGCCGAGGTCATGAACTACACGGACCTCGCCGACGACCTGCTGGCGGTGCCGCCCGACGTCCGCGGCGGGCGGATCGTCCCGCCCTCCGGGCCCGGCCTGGGCATCGAGATCGACGAGGACAAGCTCGACCACTACCGCCTCGACTCGCGACCCGCGTCGGCGGCGGCCTGACGGAGGCCCGACCGTGCTCTTCCTCGTCCAGATGGAGGTCCGGATCCCCCACGACCTCGATCCCGCGGCCGCCGACGACCTGCGCGCCCGGGAGCGGGACGTGGCCCAGGCGATCCAGCGCGACGGCCGTTGGCCGCACCTGTGGCGCGTCGCCGGCCGCTACGCCAACGTCAGCGTCTTCGACGTCGACTCCCCCGACGAGCTGCACGCGCTTCTGAGTAGCCTGCCCCTCTTCCCCTTCATCGACGCACGCGTGACCCCCCTGGCGCGTCATCCATCGGCCATCGACCACGAGACGGCGGCTGCCTTCGAGCAAGCCTCCGCCGCCGAGCGGCGAGAGAGGAGATAGATGTCCACCACCATCCAGCGTGGCGATCAGGTCGTCGGAGAGCTGCTGCAGCGCATCAACGCGCTGATCGCAGAGGCCGACGTCACCTACGACGAGTACCAGGCGGCCAAGCAGTGGCTGATCGACGTCGGGGAGGCGGGCGAATGGCCGCTGCTGCTCGACGTCTTCGTCGAGCACGCCGTCGAGGCGCAGGCGACCCGCCGGCGCGACGGGTCCGAGGGATCGATCCTCGGGCCGTACCACCTGCCCGACCACCCGTTCCTGGAGCCGCCGTTCGAGCTGCCGCAGCGACCCGACGAACGCGGCGAGTCGCTGTGGATCTCCGGTCGCGTCACCAGCGCCGACGGCCGACCCCTGCCCGGCGCGGTGCTCGACCTCTGGCACGCCGACGCCGACGGCCTCTACTCCGGTTTCTCGGAGCTTCCCGCCGGGCTCCTCCGCGGCAAGGTCCGTGCCGACGAGGAGGGCCGCTTCGCCGTTCGCACGATCAAGCCCGCGCCGTACACGATTCCCCACGCCGGCCCGACGGGCCGGCTGATCGCCGTCTGCGGCTGGCACCCGTGGCGTCCGGCGCACGTCCACCTGCTGGTGACCGCCGAGGGCCACGAACCGCTGGTCACGCAGCTCTACCTCGACGACAGCGAGTACCTCGACGGCGACATCGCCGGAGCCGTCAAGCCGTCGCTGGTCGTCCACCCGCAGCCGGTCGGGGATCACCTGGAGTTCGAGTACGAGTTCCGCTTGGCTCCGGCGCCGAGCGCCGCGGCCTGACGCCATGGCCGAGATCCTGCCCCTCCCCGTCGCCGTCGCGGAGCTCGTCCGCGACGGCGACAGCGTCGCGATGGAGGGCTTCACCCACCTGATCCCGTTCGCGGCCGGCCACGAGATGCTGCGCCAGGGCCGCCGCGACCTGGAGCTGATCCGGATGACGCCCGACCTGCTCTACGACCAGCTGATCGGCGCCGGCGCCGCACGACGACTCGTCTTCTCGTACGGCGGCAACCCCGGCGTCGGCTCGCTGCACCGCTTCCGCGACGCGATCGAGCACGACTGGCCGCATCCGCTGGAGTTCGAGGAGCACAGCCACGCCGGGATGGCGGCGCGCTACGCCGCCGGCGCGGCCAACCTGCCGTTCGGGATCCTGCGCGGCTACGCCGGGACCGACCTGGAACGGCGAACCGCCGTCGAGCGGATCGCCTGCCCGTTCACCGGCGAGTCGCTGGCCGCCGTCCCCGCCCTGCGCCCCGACGTCGCGATCATCCACGCCCAGGAAGCCGACCACCACGGCAACGTCCAGCTGTGGGGCATCCCCGGGGTGCAGAAGGAGGCCGTGCTCGCCGCAACCCGCTCGCTGGTCACCGTCGAGCAGATCGTCGAAGAGCTGCAACCACGCCCCGGCGGGATCGTCCTGCCCGGCTGGACGATCGACGCGGTCGCCGAGGCCCCCGGCGGCTCGCTGCCGTCCTACGCCCTCGGCTTCACCGAGCGCGACAACGACGCCTACCGCGAATGGGACGCGATCAGCCGCGACCGCGACCGCTTCCGGGCGTGGCTCGCCGAGCACCTCCTGACGACCACCGAGGCGACGGCATGACCGCGGTGACGGGTCGCGCCGGCCGCTCCCGCGGCGGTCACCGGGCGGCCACCCCGGAAGAGCTGCAGACGGTGGTCGCCGCGCGCCGGCTCGGCCGGGCCCGCTCCTGCTTCATCGGCGTCGGGCGCCCGAGCACCGCGGCGATCCTCGCGCGGATGCTCCACAACCCCGAGCTGGTGATCGTCTACGAGTCCGGCACGATCGGCGCCCGCCCGTACCGGGTCCCGTTGTCGATCGGCGACGACGCGCTGGCGGTCAGCGCCGACGCCGTCGTCTCGGTCCCGGAGATGTTCGCCTACTGGGTGCAGGGCGAGCGGATCGAGCTGGCGTTCCTCGGTGCGGCGCAGATCGACCGCTACGCGAACCTCAACTCGACCGTGATCGGGGACTACGACGCCCCGCGGACCCGGCTGCCGGGTGCTGGCGGCGCGCCCGAGATCTCCGCTGGCTGCCACGAGGTGGCGATCATCGTCCCGCATGGCCGGCGGACGTTCGTCGAGCAGCTGGACTTCCGGACCACGGTCGGTCACGGCGACGGCCCGGGATCGCGCAAGCGGCTCGGCCTGCGCGGCGCGGGGCCGACGGCCGTCTACACCGAGCTCGGCGTCCTGGAACCCGATCCCGAGCACCTCGAGCTGACGCTGACGCAGGTCCATCCCGGCGTCGACCCGGAGCAGGTGCGAGCCGCGACGGGCTGGGACCTGCTCGTCGCGGAGCACCTGCGCGAGACCGTTCCGGCCACCGCCGAGGAGCTCTCGGCGCTGCGGGAGCTGGTGGCGCGATGAGCTGGGGCGGCCTGCTCCACCACCAGGTGACCGGTCCGCCGGAGGCCCCGGTGATCGTGCTCTCGAACTCGCTCGGCACCGATACGCGGCTGTGGGACCTCCAGGTCGACGCGCTCTCCGAGCGGCTGCGGGTGGTGCGCTACGACCACCGCGGCCACGGTCGGTCCCCCGTCCCGCGTGGCCCCTACGCGCTGCAGGACCTCTCGCGCGACGTGCTCCGCCTGCTCGATCACCTCGGGGTCGCGCGCGCGTCGCTCTGCGGCGTCTCGCTCGGCGGCATGGTCGGGATCTGGCTCGGCGCCTACGCGCCCGAGCGGATCGAGCGGCTGGTCCTCTGCTGCACCTCGGCCCACCTGCCGCCTGGCGACGCCTGGGTCGAGCGGGCCCGGGCGGTCCGCGCCGCCGGGTCGACCGCGGTCGTCGCCGACGCGGTGCTCGCCCGCTGGCTGACCGCGGACGGGCTCGACGAGGATCCGGTGCGGGCCGCGGCGCTGCGCTCCATGCTCGTCGCGACGCCTGCGGAGGGCTACGCCGGCTGCTGCGAGGCGATCTCGCGACTCGACCTGCGGGACGCCCTCGGGCGGATCGTCGCGCCGACGCTCGCGATCGCCGGCGCCGACGATCCCGCCACGCCGCCGGAGCACCTGCGCGCGATCGCCAACGGCATCCTCGGCGCCCGGCTGGAGGTCCTCGAGGGCGCGGCGCACCTGGCCAACCTCGAACGCCCCGACGCCCTCACCGCGCTCGTCCTCGAGCACTGCGCCGCGCCGGAGGTCGACCGTGCGTGAGGCCGTGATCTGCGCCCCGTTGCGCACCCCCGTCGGACGCTTCGGCGGGGTCTTCCGCGACGTCCCGGCCGCGACCCTCGGCGCCACCGTGATCACGGCCCTGATCGAGCGGACGGGGATCGACCCCGCGTCGATCGATGACGTGCTCTTCGGCCAGTGCTACCCGAACGGCGAGGCGCCGGCGATCGGCCGGGTCGCCGCGCTCGACGCCGGCCTGCCGATCGACGTTCCGGGGTACCAGATCGACCGTCGCTGCGGCTCGGGCCTGACCGCGGTGGTGACCGCCGCGATGCAGGTCCAGACCGGGGCCGCCGAGGTCGTCCTGGCCGGCGGGGCGGAGTCGATGAGCCAGGCGGAGTTCTACGGCCTGATGCTCCGCTGGGGGCCCAACCGCGAGGGGATCGCCCTCCACGACCGCCTGGCGCGGGCCCGGGTGACCGCCGGGGGCGAACGCCATCCCGTCCCCGGCGGGATGCTCGAGACGGCCGAGAACGTCCGTGCCCGCTACGCGATCCCGCGGGCCGAGCAGGATGCCTTCGCGTTGGAATCCCACCGGCGCGCCGTCGCCGCGCAGCGCGCTGGGCGGTTCCTCGACGAGATCGTCCCGGTGACCGTCCGCGCCCGCGAAGGGGATCGACGGATCGAGAGCGACGAGCACCCGCGGCCCGACGCCAACCTGGAGCGGCTGGCGTCGATGCGTCCGATCCTCTCCGGGACGGTCGAGGACGCCACCGTGACCGCCGGCAACGCCAGCGGCCAGAACGACGGCGCGTCGGTCTGCCTGGTGACCACCCCCGAGCGCGCCCACGCGCTGGGCCTGCGCCCGCTGGCGCGACTGACCAGCTGGGCCGTCGCCGGCGTCGCGCCGGCGCTGATGGGCCTCGGCCCGGTCCCGTCGACGGCGAAGGCGCTGGCCCGCGCGGGTCTGACCCTGGCGGACATCGACCTGATCGAGTTGAACGAGGCATTCGCCGCCCAGGCCCTCGGCGTCACCCGCGAGTGGGGGCTCCGCGACGCCGACTTCGAGCGGCTCAACGTCAACGGGTCGGGGATCTCGCTCGGGCACCCGGTCGGCGCGACCGGGGGACGGATCCTCGCGACCCTGCTGCACGAGCTGGACCGCCGCGAGGCCCGCTACGGTCTCGAGACGATGTGCATCGGCGGCGGCCAGGGCATCACCGCGATCTTCGAGCGCATCGCGCCCTGAGTGAGGCCACCCGCCCGGGATCGGCTCCAGTGCCGGTCCCGGGGCCCGCCCTGCGCGCGGCGGCCTGACCCTTGCCCCGAGCCAAGCGTCAGACGAGGAAGCGCGCCGGTCCCCGGATCTCGACCACGCGAGCGACGGGCTCCCGGACCAGAGGCAGGTGGCGGTGATCCGGGTTGGCCATCGAGATCGCCTCGTCCTCGACGAGCCCCGATCGGCCGGTCGGTCGCAGCCCGGCCGCGACGACGCCGGCGACCAGCGAGACGACCGCCGCGACGAGGTAGGCGCGATCGGCGCGGGCCATCCCGTCGGCGATCGACGTCGGATCGCCGACGATCGCGACGACCCCGGCGGTGCCGATCACCGCCCCGACCTGGCGGAAGGTCGAGCTGAGCGCGCAGGCCGCGCCGAACCGCGCCTGCTCGACGTGCTCGACGGCCGCCGCTCCCAGGATCGGGAACGCCAGGCCGATCCCGATCCCGGAGGTGAAGCTCCACGGCACCCAGGCTCCGACGAAGTCCGGCGCCTCCGGAGCGCCGGTCAACCCGATCACCCCGACGGCGTAGAGCACGACGCCCGGGACGATCACCACGCGGTGGCCGTAGCGCTCGGCGACGGCGCCGGCCGGCCGCGCCACGATCGTCGACGCGAGCGCCCCGGGGACCGCCGCCAGGCCGGCCTCGAGCACGGTGTAGTGCCAGATGCCGGTCAGGAACAGGACGTTGCCGAGGATCACGGCGAACATCGCCGCGGAGAAGAGCAGCATCCCGACGCTGCCGAGCCGGAACGACGGGATCCGCATCAGCGCGGGGTCGACGACGGGATGCGGATGGCGCGCGCAGTGGCGCACCAGGACCGCGCCCAGCACCAGTGCGCCGCCGAGCGCTCCGAGGACCCGGCCGCTCTGCCAGCCCCACGAGCCGCCCTCGACCAGCGCCAGCGCCAGCAGGCCGAGGCTGAGAGCCGCCAACGCCGCCCCGACGAGGTCGGGGCGGGCCGGTGCCTGCTCGTCGCGGCTCTCCCGCAGCCCGCGGACGCCGAGCCAGAGGACGATCGCGCCGAGCGGCAGGTTGACGACGAAGATCCAGCGCCAGTCGGCCAGCTCGACGAGGGCGCCGCCGAGCGGCGGACCCGCGGCCGCGGCGAGCGCCGCCGAGGCGCCCCACGCCGCGACGGCCCGCGCCCGCTGGCCGCTCGGGAACTCGGTCAGCACGAGCGCCAGCGAGGAGGGGATCAGGATCGCGCTCGAGGCACCCTGCACGACGCGGAACGCGACCAGCGACTCCCAGCTCGGCGCGATCGCGCACAGCAGGCTGGAGAGCACGAACCCGACCACGCCGAGCAGGAACAGTCGGCGGCGGCCGAAGCGATCCGCCAGCGCACCGGCCGGGACCATCAGCGCGGCGACCACGATGAAGTAGCCGTCGAGCACCCACGACAGCTCGGATCGGTCGGCGTCGGGGAACGACGCCGAGATGTCGGGGAACGAGACGTTGACGATCGTCGCGTCGAGCAGGCCCAGGAAGGCACCGCCGGACGCCGCGACGAGCGCCATGGCGCGGCGACTCATCGATCCTCCAAGGCGTAGCAGGACACGGCTGCCAGTCACCCTGGCCCCGCGACGGCCCGCCGACAATCGGTGGGCCGCACCGAGATTTCGCCCGGAGACGCCCGATCGCGGCGGAACGGGGGTCCCGCGGCAGCGCCGCCGAGCGGCCCCGCCGGGCGTCCGCTCAGCCGCCGAGCGCCCAGCCGAGCAGCTGCGCGTTCTTGTACTGCCACAGGTACTTGCGCGGCGGGTCGGTGCGGTAGCGCGAGCGGCCGGCGGCGCGCGTCTCGGCGCCGTCGCGCGTCCAGTAGTCGATCGATTGGTCGTGGGTCCCCAGCAGTTCCTTCGCGGCATCCGCGAGCGCGGCGCGCTGGCCCGGGTCGGTGCTGAAGAAGGCGCCGAGCGCGACCGGGATCGCGACGTCCAGCGCGTGCTCGAAGCCGACGAAGGGGTTGTCGTCGTCGACGTCGTGCTTGGGCCCGAAGCTCGCGGCGATGTAGTACGGGTAGGTGCTCCCGACCTCCATCGGGCCGCTCTGTCCCGGGCGCCGGACGTCGACGCCGCGATCGACCTCGCACTGCGCCAGGTCGACCAGCGCCGGGCCGGCCGACGCGTCGCCGGTGGCCTGGTAGGCGCGCAGGAACGCGTAGGCCAGCAGGCTCGACATCCAGGGCGAGAACGTGTGCTCCTCGCCCTCGGGCGGGTAGTTGAAGCAGCCGTTCGGCGGGTTGCCGTCCAGCGGCGTCGTCTGCCGGTCGCGCATCGCGCGGATGCCGGCGGTGATCACGCCGGCCTGGTGGGCGCTGCCGGTCAGCTCCGCGTCGACGGCGTGGGCGAGCAGCGCGAAGCCGCGATGGCGCTCGGTGTCGCCGCTGCCCGTCAAGCCGATGTGGAACTCCATCCCCCACGAGATGTAGCCGATCCTCCGCAGCGCCTCGGGGTCGCCGTTCAGGAGGTAGTCCGACAGCAGGCTCTCCGAGTAGGAGTACTTCATGTCCTGGAACGCGTCGTTCGGGTTCGGGTTCTTCAGCTTGAAGCTGCCGACGCAGTAGGGGTAGAGCGTGCCGGCGCAGGACTCGGGGCCGTAGATGTTCTGGGCGTAGTGATCGACGGCGCGGTTGGCCTCGCGCAGCAGGTCGACGTTGCCGGTCCGCAGGTAGCCGTTGTAGAACGCCTGCGTGCGGTCGTAGAGCCACGGCTCGGCGTCAGCGTAGAAGTCGACCGTGTCCCGCGGGTCGGTCACCGGCCAGTCCTGGCGGCGGGCGTGCTGGTTGACGAGCGAGTAGAAGAAGTCCTCGGTCGCCCCGTCGAGCTTCGCCAGGTAGGGCCGGGTTCCGGCGACCTCGGCCATCGGCACCATCGACGTGCAGGCGAGGTAGCGGTGGTCGATCGCGGCCAGCACGGCCGGCTCGCGGATCGTCAAGCCGCTGGTGTTGACCGACGGGGCGTAGGTGCCGTCGTCGACCACCCGATAGGTGTCGCGGACGGGAACCTGGTCGGCCAGGTCACGGGTGCGCCGGCGGTTGACGCCGATGGTCACCGGGACCGTGGCGGTGGTCGGGAAGGCCATGTCGAACTGGACCAGGACGCTGCGAATGCCCGGATTGCCACCGGCCTGCAGGCCGTCGCACAGCAGCCGCTGGTCGGGAGCGCGCTCCCAGGCGCCGAGGCTGCGGACGAACGCGGGGATCTCGTGGCCGTCCGGTCCGGTGACCGTGATCCGGGACGTGTCGACCAGGGTGCCGGGCGGCAGCGGTAGCCCGAACGAGACGCGCCGGGTCTGGCCGACGGCGTCGGACGACGGATGCAGCCCGACCGCGACGTCGCGCGGCGCGCCGTTGACGGGGGCGCCGCCGCCGGACAGGTCGTCGCGGCGGTCCATCTCGGCCGTCATCGACCGGTAGTTGGTCGGCCGCGGGTGGAAGCCGGACTGCTCGAGGTCCCGCGACGGGTCGGGATCCGGGTCGGGATCCGGGTCGGGATCCGGGTCGGGATCGGGATCAGGACCCGGGCCGCTGCCCCGCTTCTGGACGACGAACAGGTGCGCATCGTCGACGGTCGCGGTGATCGACCCGCTGTCGTCGAGCTTGAACTGGAAGAGCACGTTGTCCAGGCGCTGGCCCGCCGTGTCGAGCGTCAGGAGGACGTCCACGATCCGGGTGCTGTCGACCGGGAGGCTCTGGCACGTCGAGCGCGGGACGCTGTCGATCTGCAGGTAGGCGATCGAGCAGATCTGGAGCTGCTTGCCGGGAGCGGATGCGCTCTCGACGCGGACCTTGGCCCGGACCGTCACCGAGTCGGCGAGCGGCCCGGCGCCGAAGCCGTAGTCGTGGAACTTGACGATCCGGCCGAAGGTCTGCGCGGTCACGCTCAGGCTCTGCTGGCCGGCGATCGGGTTGATCGCGGTCTGCGTGGCCGTTCCGTCGGTGGTCGGCGTCGCCGGGACGAAGCCGGCGACCGACGACTCGAAGCCGTTGTCGGCGATCAGGTCGACCAGCTCGGAGCCGTCCGGCACCGGCGGTCGCGGGCCGGGGTCGGGATCCGGGTTCGGGTCGGGCTGCGGGTTCGGGTCGGGCTGCGGGTTCGGGTCGGGCTGCGGGTTCGGGTCGGGCTGCGGCTTGGGCTGCGGCTGCGGCTGCGGTTCGGGCTGCGGCCTGGGCTCGGGCTGCGGCCGCGGCTGCACCGGCGTCCGTCGAACCATCCCGACGTGCACGTCGTCGAGGATCGCCGTGATCGATCCGCGACGGTCGTAGCCGAAGCGGAGCAGCACGCGCGTCAGGCGCCGACCGCCGGTCCTCACGGTGCGCGACAGGTCGACGACCCGTCGACGGTCGACCGGGACCGCCCGGCAGGACCTGCGCGGAGCCCGCTCGCCCGCGAGGTAGGCCAGCACGCAGACGTCCAGGCGGCCACGACCGCCGGTCGACGTGCCGACCACCCGCAGCCTCGCCGTCGCCGTGACCGAGTCCGCGGGCGGACCGTCACCCCCGGGATCGCGGCGGAACCAGACGATCCGCCCGCCCCGCTCGATCTGCAGGCGCAGGCTGCGTGCGCCGGCGATCGGCTGCCTGCGCGTGCGCGACACCAGACCGTCGACCGCTCGCGAGGTCCGCGGCGCGAAGCCGGCGACCGAGGACTCGAAGCCGCCGTCGGCGAGCAGTTCGACCCGCTCGGAGCCGACCGGGACGGACGGCGCCGCCACGGCGCCGCCGGGGCCGGCCGCGGTCGCGACGAGGAGGACGAGCAGCGCGTGGAGCGGTCTTGGCTTCATGGGTCTCCGCGGTCGTATGCGGGTCGTCGTCGGCCGGCGACGAGCGAACGCCTCGCCGGCGGCATCCGTTGGTTCCGGGCGCCCACGAGACCCCCGGAACCAACGACGCCTTCGGCACGCGAAGCGCCCCCCGGCGCTCGGGCCGTCCCCGCGCCCCAACCGCCCGCCAGATCGGCGTGCGGCTCGAACGCGCGACCGACCACATCAGAGCGGCCACGGCACCGACAATCGGG
This sequence comes from Patulibacter medicamentivorans, assembly GCF_000240225.1. Lineage (GTDB taxonomy): Bacteria > Actinomycetota > Thermoleophilia > Solirubrobacterales > Solirubrobacteraceae > Patulibacter > Patulibacter medicamentivorans. The sequence goes on along the minus strand of NZ_AGUD01000238.1, from coordinate 36,073 downwards.
ATGCGACCCCGAACCTGGGACGCCCGAGGTCGGATCGAAGTCGCGGCGTCAGGCGGGCGATCGCCGGGCGGCCGGAGCGCGCCGCCCGAGCGGCCGAGGCGGCGGCCTCGTCACCGAAGCACGGTGTCGCGGCCGCGACGAGGCTCAGTGCCAGACGATCCGAAAGCGCTGCCCGGAGCTCCTCCGCCCCTCTGCGATGGATCTCCAGGACGCGCGCGCGTAGCCGAGGCGGATCGCGTGGTCCCAATGCTCGCGGACGGCCGGGGAGCTCGCGGAGCGGGACGGCCCGCGACGAGCGGCGGCCGTCGCCGACGCCCGGCCCCGGACGGACCCCGCTAGCGCCGCGTGCAGCCCAACGCTCCCACGAGCACCGTCCGGTGCCGCCGCGCCGTCCGCACCCGTGGCACGCGCGCCGTGCCGTACGCGAACCGCCGGGCGCGGGCGCACGGTGTCGGCGCCGACAGCTCGACCCGGACGCGGCGCGGGGTCCGGTAGGCGCAGCGCGTGCGCGACGCACGGCGGCACTCCAGGACGCCGGTCCCGACCGCCCCCGCGAACCGCCACGACGACCACCGCAGGTCGCGGACCACGGCGCCGTCGGCGGCGCAGTCGAGGGCGATCGTCCCGGGGCGCGGCCGGGGCGCGGCGCCGCACGCGGGCACCGCGGCCATCCGATCGTCGGTCGCCGCGACGACCGTCGCCAGCTGATGACGCACGATCCTCGGGCAGACCCGCACCAGGTCGTGGCCGCTGACGCCGAACAGCCCGGGACCGGCGGCGTCGCAGGTCGGCGTCGGCCCGACGAGGCTCGGGGGCGACGCGATGCAGGGGGAGTCGGCGCGGCTGCCGTCGTCCGGGCAGCGGTAGACCAGCTGCGGCCGCAGCTCGCCGCCGCCGCTCAGCGGACCGTTGGCGTAGGTGGCGTCGTTCGGAGCCCCCGCCGCGACGAACGAGCCGTCGCGGCTGAGCTCGATGATCCGCGCGTCGTGGGCGTCGCGGTCCCCCCAGCGGCGGCACCACTCGGCGGCGACCGCGCGGCTGGAGCCGATCTTCTCGCCCAGCAGGTCCCCGAGCAGGGCGCCGCCGAGCAGGCAGTTCGCGATCCCGTTGATCGGCGAGTCCCAGGTGTAGACGCGGACGAGGTTGCCCAGCCGGCGGGCGGCCGCGCGCTGCTCCCACATCGCCTCGGCGACCATCCCGCCGTTGCTGTGGGCGCCGACGACGATCGCCGTCGCCGGCCAGGTGCGCTCGATCGAGGCGACCATCGCCTCCAGTCGCGCGACCGAGACCTCGGGCGGCTGGATCGAGTCGGGGTTGTCGTAGCCCGTGAACGAGAAGACGGCGCCGGCGGGCGTCGGCTCCAGGGCGGAACCCGCGTAGCTGAACGGCAGCACCACGGCGCCGGCGTCGGCCAGCCGCGCGAGCAGGCACGAATCGGTCCGCAGGCCGCCGGGCGAGCGGCAGACCGCGCTGTCGCTGATCGCCATCCGCCGCAGGCCCGCGTCGAGCCCGGGCGGGAACCGGCGGACCGCGCCGCCGGCGGTGACCGGGCAGTAGCTCGAGACGACGGGGATCCCGCGCGCCGGCCGCGCGACCGGCAGCGGGTAGGCGCGCCCGCTCTCGGTCTCCGCGCTGTGGTTGCCGTCCAGGACGACGAAGACCACCGGCGGCGCGCCACCGGCGACCGCCGGCCCGCCGCAGCGCTCGGCCGCGGCAGCGGGCGCCGGCGACGCCAGCAGCAGGGCCAGCGCCGCGATCGGCAGCGACCAGCGCACGCGCCCCCTCCGGACCAGCCCCACGACCGCGTTCTCCCCGCGCACCACCACGACCTCTCTCCGACACGTCCCGCGCCGGCCGCCACGGGCCGACGACGGCGACCCTATCGCGCGCCGTTCACGCCGGGCCAGCGCGCTCGGCTCCCGCGGCCGGCCGCAGGCCGCGCACGCCGAGGCCCGGACGAGCGACCGGCGCCCGATCGACGGGACGCCGGGCCAGCGACACACGCCGCCGTCCCTACCGTCGGTCGCAATTGGTGGCCAGCGAGATCCAGAGTCGCTACTGTCTTCATTCGATGGCCACCATGGACAGCTCGCTCGCGCTGCGGATCTTCACGCCGCTGAGGAACGCGCTCGAGGAGATCGGCGACATGCTGATCCTGACCGGCAAGACGCTGGTCTCGGCCTTCCGCCCCCCGTACATCTACGGCGACGAGTTCGTCCACCAGTTCCTGTTCATCCTGAAGCTCGGCTGGTTCCCGCTGCTGGTCACGGCAGCGGCGTTCGGCTTCGGGGCGCCCGGGCTGCAGGCCGCCAACTTCCTGGTCCTGTTCGGCGCGCTGGACCGCCTCGGCGGGTTCTTCGTGCTCGCCTCGATCCGCGAGTTCGCTCCGATCTGCTCCGGCATCATCATCGCCGGGGTCGCCGGCACCGCGATCACCGCCGACCTCGGCGCTCGCAAGGTCCGCGAGGAGCTGGACGCGCTCCAGGTCCTCGGCGTCGACCCGGTCAAGAGCCTCGTGGTCCCGCGGTTCCTCGCCCTGGCGATCGTCTGCGCGCTGTTCGACGTCTTCGCGATGATGGCCGGCATCTTCGGCGGCATCATGGCGACGGTCATCAACGGCGCCCCGCTCGGACCGTTCTGGGCGACGTTCTTCAGCAACGCGTCGACCACCGACCTGTGGGCGTCGTTCCTCAAGTGCGCCGGGTTCGGCGGGATCATCGCGGTGGTCTGCTGCTACAAGGGCATGACCACCCGCGGCGGCGCCGAGGGCGTCGGACGCGCCGTCAACCAGGCCGTCGTGATCTCGTTCCTGGCCTTCTTCGCCTTCAACTACGTCTTCACCCAGACCCTGCTGGCCACCAATCCCGAGATGCTCGTCATCAAGTAGGGACGGGAGGCGCTGCGCCCCCGCCGGGGCGCCTCGGACGCCGATCCGCGAACTCGTCCCCGACGGCGGCCACCGATCGGCGACGATGCCGTCGTCACCAACGACGACCACGTGCCAGCCGGGAGAACGCCCGGCGGGCCCTGATCCAGGAGCACCGATGGCCTACACCCTTGCCCCGACCGACGAGTCCTTCCTCGAGGCGGCACCGAAGCGGTTCCAGGAGACCTTCGCGATTCCCCGCCCGGCCGCCGACGTGTGGGCGGAGCTGACCGCCGACAACACGCTCTCCTGGTGCCGGGCGCTCGGCGGCCAGGGCGCGACGTGGACCTCGCCCCGGCCGTTCGGCGTCGGGACCACCCGCAAGGTCAAGGTCCTGCGCGGCCTGCTCGCCCTCGACGAGCGCTACATCGTCTGGGAGGAGGGCCGCCGCAAGGCGTTCGTCGGCGTCCGATCGAACCTGCCGCTGCTCAAGCGCGTGGCCGAGGACTACCTCGTCGAGCCCGACGGCGAGAGCGCCTGTCGGTTCACCTGGACCGTCGGCGTCGAGCCGACCGCCGTCGGCCGCCCGGGCTCGCCGCTCAACGCGGCGATCTTCGCGTCGCTCTTCAAGGACACCCGCCGGCACTACGGGATCGGCTGACCCGCCGCGGGCGCGCGGCCGGGGCGCGGGGCGGCGCTCCGTCGCCCCGCGGTCGCCGCTCAGCCCGCGTCCGGGCCGAACCCCAGCGTCCGGATCACCGGCTCACCCGCCTGGTCCGACGCGTCCAGGTCGACGTCCGCGACGATCGCGAAGTCGCGGTGGTCCTCGGGGTCGTCGACGATCTGGCGCACCCGCCAGCGGCGCCCGCCGTCCGCCGAGGCCGGGTCGGGGTCGCGGTCGATCATCAGCAGCTCGGGCGAGCGGGCGGCGGGCCCGGCGTGCAGCTCGTCGTACTCGTCCCAGTAGGCGTCGAGCGCCTCGCGCCATGCGGGCTCGCGCATCGTGATCCGGCCGGGCGGGTCGGTGAGCGCGGCCGCGGCGGCGTCGAGCTGGGCCAGCTCGGCCGAGCGACCGCGGGACGCCAGCCGGACCTTCTGGAACATCGCGTTGCGGACCATCACCGCGAACGCGCGCTCGTTGGCGGTGATCGGCCGCGATGGAGGCCCGCCCGCCCCCGCCCCGCCGGCCGCGATCGCGGCGGAGGCCCGCTCGACCGACTCCGGATCGGTCAGCGCCTCCCACTCGTCCAGCAGGCTCGAGTCGGTCTGGCGGACCGTCTCTCCCAGCCACTCGATGATCTCGGCCAGCTCGTCGGTCCGGACCTGCTCCGGCACCGTCTGGCGCAGCGCCCGGTAGGCGTTGCTGAGGTAGCGCAGGACCAGGCCCTCGGAGCGCGCGACGCCGTAGTGGGAGACGAACTCGGTGAAGCTCCGCCCCCATTCGTACATGTCGCGGACGACCGACTTCGGCGACAGGTCGGACTCGCGGACCCACGGGTGCGTCTCGCGGTAGGTGCGCAGCGCGTCGAGCAGCGGCTCGGCCAGCGGCTTCGGGTAGGAGACCTGCTCGAGCAGCTCCATCCGCTCCTCGTACTCGATCCCCTGGGCCTTCATCTCGGCGACGGCCTCGCCGCGCTCCTTGTTCGCCTGGGCCATCAGCACCGGGAACGGGTCGTCGAGGATCGCCTCGACGACCGAGAGCACGTCGAGCGCGTAGGTCTCGGACTCGCGGTTGAGCAGCTCGAACGCCACCAGCGCGAACGACGCCAGCGGCTGGTTGAGCGCGAAGTCGTCCTGCAGCTCGACCGCCAGCCGCAGCGTGCGGCCGTCCTCGTCGGGCTCCGGCAGCCACTCCAGGACACCCGCGTCGACCAGCTCGTCGCCGAGCGCCCGCGCCTGCTCGGACAGCCGCTCGCGGCCGCGCTCGTCCTCGTGGTTGTCGGTCGTCAGCGCCCGCATCGTCGTGACCGGATCGGCCGGCTGGTTGACGACGTTGAGGATCATCGCGTGGTCGACCCGCATCCGCGACACCAGCGCCTCGGGGGTCGCGGTCTTCAGCCGCTCGAACGTCTCCTCGGTCCAGCTGACGGCCCCGTCCTGCGGCTTCTTGACCTGGACCTTGCGCCGCTTCCTGGGGTCGTCGCCGGCCTTGGCCAGCGCCCGCTTGCGCTCGATCACGTGCTCCGGCGCCTGCACCACCACGTAGCCGGAGGTGTCGAACCCGGCCCGGCCGGCGCGGCCCGCGATCTGGTGGAACTCGCGGGCCTTGAGCAGCCGGTGGCGCGAGCCGTCGTACTTCGCCAGCGCCGTGAAGACCACCGTCCGGATCGGCACGTTGATGCCGACGCCGAGCGTGTCGGTGCCGCAGATCACCTTCAGCAGCCCGGTCTGAGCGAGCTGCTCGACCAGCCGCCGGTAGCGCGGCAGCATCCCGGCGTGGTGGACGCCGATCCCGCCGCGAACCAGCTTCGAGAGCGTGCGCCCGAACCCGGCGGTGAAGCGGAAGGCGCCGAGCGCCTCGGCGATCGCGTCCCGCTCCTGGCGGGTGACGAGCTTCGCCGACAGCAGCGACTGGGCCCGCTCCATCGCCGACGCCTGCGTGAAGTGGACCACGTAGATCGGGGCGCGGTCGGCTGCGGCCAGCTCCTCCAGCAGCTCGTGCAGCGGCTCCTCGGACCACGCGTAGCTGAGCGGCACCGGCCGCTCCGCGTCATCGATCAGGACCGTCTCGCGGTCGGTGCGCCGCGTCAGGTCGACGGTGATCCGGGAGACGTCGCCGAGCGTCGCCGACATCAGCAGGAACTGCGCCTGCGGCAGGCACAGCAGCGGCACCTGCCAGGCCCAGCCCCGCTGGCCGTCGGCGTAGTAGTGGAACTCGTCCATCACGACCAAGCCGACGTCGGCGGTCGCTCCCTGCCGCAGCGCGATGTTCGCCAACACCTCGGCCGTGCAGCAGATGATCGGCGCGTCGGCGTTGACCGACGCGTCGCCGGTCAGCATCCCGACGTGCTCGGCGCCGAAGATCTCGCAGAGGGCGAAGAACTTCTCCGACACCAGCGCCTTGATCGGCGCCGTGTAGAAGCTGATGCGGCGGTCGGCGAGGGCCGCGAAGTGGGCGGCGATCGCGACCATCGACTTGCCGGATCCGGTCGGCGTCGCGAGCACCACGTTGTTGCCGGAGAAGAGCTCGATCGCCGCCTCGTCCTGGTGCGGGTAGAGGTTCAGCCCCTCGTGGGCCGCCCAGTCCGTGAAGGCGTCGTAGAGCGCGTCGGCGCTCGGCTCGGTGGGAAGGGCGTCGACCAGGCTCATGCGTCGCCCGATCACGCTATCGGTCCGGGTCGCTCAGGCCAGGTGCCCGCCGACCCGCCGGCGGCCGCTCAGCAGGTTGCGGGCGATCGCGCGGCGCTGGATCTCGTCGGTGCCCTCGAAGATCCGCCACAGCCGCGCCTCGCGGTACCAGCGCTCGATCGGCAGCTCGCGGGTGTAGCCCATGCCGCCGTGGATCTGCATCACCCGGTCGACGACCCGGTTGGCCATCGTCGCGCCGCTGAGCTTGGCCATCGAGGACTCGTGTCGCGGGTCGCGGCCCTGGTCGACGGTCCAGGCCGCCACCAGCACCAGCCAGCGCGCGCTCTCCAGGTCGAGCTCGCAGTCGGCCAGCATCGCCTGGATCATCTGGTGCTCGCCGATCGGCTTGCCGAAGGTCTCGCGCTGGGTGGCGTACTCGACGGCCATCGTCAGCAGCCGCTCGGCGGCGCCGATCGCCTGCGACGGGATCACGTAGCGGCCGCGGCCGATCCACTCCATCGCCAGCCGGAAGCCGTCGCCGACCTGGCCGAGGACGTTGCGGTGCGGCACCCGGACGTCGTCGAAGGCCATCGCGATCGGCTCGGCCGGGCCCATCGTCTCGATCGGCGACGAGGTCCAGCCCATCGCGCGGTCGACGATGAAGGCGGTGAAGCCCCCGCGGTAGCCCAGCTCCGGGTCGGTGACCGCGATCACGATCGAGAAGTCGGCCTCCTTGCCGCGGGTGATGAACGTCTTCTCGCCGTTCAGGACCCAGTCGTCGCCGTCGCGCCGCGCCGACATCCGGATCGCGGTCAGGTCCGAGCCGGCGCCGGGCTCGGTGACGGCGAAGCAGGACGCGCGCGTGCCCTCGATCGCCGGCAGCAGGTACTCCTCGCGCTGGGCGGCGTCGGCCTTGTAGAGGATCACGTCGGTCTCGCCGCCGAAGACGAACGGCACGAGCGTGCGGCCGAGCTCCGACCAGACCAGGCTCTGGGTGACGGCGGGCAGGTCGGCGCCGCCGTAGGCCGCCGGGGTGCCGAGGCCCCAGAAGCCGAAGTCGCGCGCCTTGCGCTGCAGCGCCCGCAGCTCCTCGTGGGCGAGCGCCGGCTCGCCGCGGCGCTCGCGGCGCAGGACCTCCGGCTCCAGCGGCAGCACCTCGTTGGCGATGAACGTGCGGGCCGTGTCGCGGATCGAGCGCTGCTCGTCGGTCAGCGAGAAGTCCATGCGCTGCTCCTCCCGGTCGGCCGGCCGTCCCGGCGACGGCCGGCGCGTGGTCGCCGCAGCCTACGAGCACCGGGGGGCGACCGTGGCGGCGCGCCGCGACGGCGCGCCGCCGGCGACCGCTCAGGCGACCGGGGCGACGCCGCGCTCGACCGGCAGGCCGGCGGCCAGCCAGTCCTCCTTGCCCTCCGCGTACTTGCGGACGTCGCGGTAGCCCAGCGCCTCGAGGTGCGCCGCCGCGACCCGCGAGTTCGGGCAGGCGGTGTTGGAGCAGTAGGTCACGACGGTGGCGTCCTTGTCCGGCAGCAGCTCGGGCGCCAGCGCGCGGACCTCGGTGTGCGGGATGTTGATCGCCCCCGGCAGGTGGGCGTCGTCGTAGTACTGCTGGCCGAGGGTCTCGACGACGACGGCGTCGCCGGTCTCGATCAGGGCCCGCAGCTCGTCTCGGGTGATGGTCTTCATGCGGCCAGGATCGGACCCCGGCGGCCACCGGTCCAAGACCGGTCGGCTCCGGCGCCATAGGCTGGGGCGATGGTTCCCGACCTGCGCCTCGTCCGCTACTTCGTGACCGTCGGCGAGGAGGGGAACGTGACCCGGGCGGCCGAGCGGCTGCACATCGCCCAGCCGTCGCTGAGCGCGGCCCTCAAGCAGCTGGAGCAGCAGCTCGGCGTGACGCTGCTGGAGCGCTCCGGGCGCGGGATCGCCCTGACTCCCGCCGGCGAGCTGCTGCTGGTCCGCGGCCGCGAGCTGCTCGATCAGGCGCGGGCCGTGGCCGACGAGGTCCGGGGCCGCGGGGGCGCCGCGGCCGCGCGGCTGCGGCTGGGGCTCTCCCCGACGGCCCGCTACGAGGTCGGTCCGGCGCTGCTGGGCGCCTGCGCGACCGCCGCTCCCGCGGCGATGCTCTACACCCGCGAGGACACCACCGGCGCGCTGCTACAGGACGTCGCGAACGGGCGCCTGGACCTGGCGGTGACCTTCTGCGCCGCGACGGCGCCGGCGGGCGTCGAGCTGCTGCCGTTGGTCGACGCCCCCGCGATCGCGCACGTGCCCGCCGGCCACCGCCTGGCCGGGCGATCGACGGTGACCCTCGACGACCTCTCGGAGGAGACGATCCTCGTCGCCGCCAGCCGCGACTCGGGCGGCTTCAGCGACCGGGTGCTCGGAGCGTTCGCGGCCGCCGGGATCCGGCCCGCCACCCGCGTCGACCCGTACCCCGACCTGGGCCTGCAGGCCGTCCGCGAGGGGCTCGGCGTCGTGATCTACGTCCGCGGCGCCTTCCCGCCCGAGGTCGCCGGATCGGCCTTCGTCCCGCTCGACCCGCCGCTCACCCTGCCGTTCCACCTGGCCTGGCGCGACGGCTCGCGGACGGCGGCCGTCGACGCGGTGATCGAGGTCGCGCGCGGGCTCGCGGCCTAGCGCCCCCGCTCCCACTCGATCGGGTCCCCCGACGACGGCACCGCGGCACCCAGCTCGCGCAGGACCGATGCGAGCATCTCGCGGCGGACGGCACCGTAGGTCAGGACGTGCGCGAGCACGCCGCCGTAGGTGAACGACTCGGGCGGCTCGCAGAGGGCGTCGACGAAGGCGTCGTCCCACGCGCCGCGGTCGCGGATCCGGCGGGCGACGCGCTCGAACGCCCGCGACGCGCGATCGAAGCGCGCCAGCCGGTCGCCGCCGGGCTCGGGCGCGAGCTCGCCGACGATCGCGGCGACCCAGACCTCGAGCGTCCGCACCAGCCGCTCGGCCATCAGCGCGGCGCTCGGCTCGTCGCCCTCGAACCAGACCGCCACGAACCCCGGTCGCAGCGAGCGCTCGAGCGCGTCGTCCGGCTGCGTCGCGGCGATCTCCAGCAGCTCGCGGGTCCGCTGCAGGTGGTGCAGGACCATCCGCTCGGTCAGGTCGCGGCCGAGCGCGGGCCCGCCGGCCGCGTCCGGCGGCGCGGCGTCCGCACCGGGCACCAGCAGCCCGGCCGGCGGGTGGAAGTGGATGCCGTTCGGCGCATCCAGCGCGACCGGCCGCGGGGACGCCGCGAAGGCGCTCGGCGGCACCCCGTGGGCGCGGGCGAAGGCGCGCGAGAAGGCGGCCAGCGATCCGTAGCCGGCGGCCGTGGCCGCCTCCGACGGCGTGCTCGCGCCGGTCCGCAGCTGCCACGCCGCCCGCTCCAGCAGCAGCCGCCGGCGCAGCGCCACCGGCGACTCCCCGGTCGCTCCCGCCAGCACCCGGTCCAGGTGGTCGCGCGAGAAGTGGGCGCGGCGGGCCAATGCGCGCCCGTCGGCGTCCGACTCGTCGAGCGAGTCGATCACGAGGTCGAGGAGGTCCCGCAGGCGGTCGGCCACCGCCCCATCCTCGCGCGCCCGGCTTGATCGCGTTCGACCTCTCGCTCGACGGCGGCCCCGCGCCCCGCGACGCTGACGCGATGCCGAGCTGGTCCGCCTTCGAAGCCGCCGCGCCGGAGCTCGCCGCCGAGGTCCGGCAGCGACTCGACGCCCACACCCACAAGACGCTCGCGACCGTCCGCGCCGACGGGGCGCCGCGGATCTCCGGGACCGAGACCCGGCTGGTCGACGGCGACCTCTGGATCGGGTCGATGTGGCAGGCCCGCAAGGCCCACGACCTGCAGCGCGATCCGCGCTTCGCGCTCCACAGCGGCTCGGACGACCCGCCCGAATGGCCCGGCGACGCGAAGCTGGCCGGCGTCGCCGACGAGGAGACCGACCCCGAGCGCGTCAGCGCGATCAACGGCGAGGCGGCCGCCGCCGGCCCGACCCACCTGTTCCGGCTCGACCTGCGCGAGGTCTCGACCGTCCGGCTCGACCCGAGCGGCAAGCAGATCGTGATCACGGTCTGGACGCCGGAGCGCGGCGTGCGGACCGTCAGCCGGGCGTAGGCCGCGGACGACGCGCGGCCGCCGCGTCAGCCGGCCCCGGCCCCGACGAGCGGCAGCCGCAGCCGGAAGCGCGCCCCGGGCTGCCCCTCGACCGGATCCAGCAGCTCGAGCGATCCGTCGTGCGCCTCGGCCACGAGCCGCGCGATCGGCAGGCCCAGGCCCGACCCGCCGGCGGCGCCGCTGGCGCGGTGGAAGCGATCGAAGACCGCGGCGCGCTGCGCCGGCGGCACGCCGGGACCGTGGTCGCGGACCTCGACGACCGCCTGGCCGTCGGCGACCTCGAGCGACACGTCGACCCGGCCGCCGACCGCGCCGTAGCGGATCGCGTTCTCCACCAAGTTGGCCACCGAGCGGGCCAACAGCCGCTCGTCGCCGAGGACGACCGCCTCGGGAACGGCCTCCAGCCGCAGCTGCGCCCCGGCCGCCGCCGCCTGGTCGCCGTACTCCTCGACCACCTGCTCCAGCAGCAGGTCGAGGCGCAGCGGCTCGCGCTCGAAGCGGCCGCGGCGGGCGTCCAGCCGCGCCAGCTCCAGCATGTCCGCGATCGTCCCCGACGCCCGCTCGGCCGCCCGCTCGATCGCGCTCAGGGCATCGCCGGCCGGACCGTCGGGCCCCTGCTCGCGCAGCGCCTGCTCGGCCCGCGCGCGGATCACCGCCACCGGCGTCCGCAGCTCGTGGGCGGCGTCGGCCAGGAACGCCTCCTCGCGCCGCGCCGTCGCCGCCGCCGGCGCCAGCGCGCGCCCGGCCAGCAGCCATCCGGCGGCGATCGTCAGCAGCCACAGGCCCAGCGTCGCCCCGGCGATCGCCAGCGTCGTCCGGCGCAGGTCACGCTCGGCCGACGCCAGCGGCTCGACCGCGACGATCGCCGCCAGCACCCCGTCGGTGCCGTTGAGCGGGCTGGCGGCGACCCGCAGCGACCGCCCGTCGACGGCCTCGTCGTAGAGCCGCAGCAGACGCCCGTCGCGGATCCGTCGCAGCGCGCGCCGGGCGGCCGCCGGGTCGAGCGCGCCGGACGGCCCGGCCACGATCCGGCCGCTGCGATCGACCACCAGCACCGGTGCGCCCGGCCGCCGCTTGGGCCCGAAGTAGCCGTCGGGCTGGCGGTCGACCACCAGCCGGCTCGGCTCGCCCTCGGGGTAGGCGAAGCCGTCGGCGGAGAGCGCGGTCCGCTCCAGCAGCCGGTCCAGCTGCTCGTAGCGCCGGTCGTGGGCCTGCAGCACCGCGATCACCGCCAGCACCAGCAGCACGACCAGCGAGACCGCCGCGTAGGACGCGGTCAGCCGCCGGCGCAGCCGCCGCAGCTGGAGCGCGTTCACGCGCCGTCCGCCAGCCGGTAGCCGGCGCCGCGGACGGTCTCGATCGACGCCGCCCCGAGCTTGCGCCGCAGCGCGGCGACGTGGACGTCGACGACGTTGGACTCCGGCTCGTAGGCGTGGTCCCAGCAGTGCTCGAGGATCTCGAAGCGGTCGACGACCTCGCCGGCACGATCGGCGAGGAACGCCAGCAGCGCGAACTCCTTGGTCGTCAGCGGCACGATCACCCCGTCGCGGCGGACCCGCCGGCGGGCCGGCTCGATCAGCAGGTCGCCGGCCTCGATCGTGTCGTGCCGGCGGGCCGGGCGCCGCCGCAGGAGCGCGTGGACGCGGGCGACCAGCTCCTCGGTCGCGAACGGCTTGGTCAGGTAGTCGTCGGCGCCGTGGGCGAAGCCGTCGACGACATCGTCGGTCCGGTCCATCGCCGTCAGCAGCAGAATCGGCGTCTCGACCCCCGCGGCCCGCCACTGCCCGCACAGCTCCAGCCCCTGGCCGTCGGGCAGCCGGCGATCGAGCACGATCGCGTCGTACGGGTGCAGGTCGGCGTGGAACCGCGCCTCGGCCAGAGTGCCCGCCACGTCGACCCCGAACGACTCCACCCGTAGTCGCTGGGCCACGGCGGTCGCCAGCTCCGCCTCGTCCTCGACCAGGAGGATCCGCATCGCGCGAGCATAGAGCGCCCTGCGCCGACTTCCAAAGATCGCGGCGGCCACCGTCGCCCTCGCCCCGCTCAGCCGGCCTGCAGCGCGGCCAGCAGCAGGACCGATCCGGCGGCGTAGTCGATCGCCGGCTCCGAGGTGACGTAGTCCTCGATCCGGTCCTCGTAGGTCGCCCCGGCGGTGTCGAAGGGGCTCGGCCGCGGGCGGCCGAGTCGCTGCTCGGCGATCGTCCTCGCCGGCGCCGGACCACCGACGACCGCGCCGACCGGCTGGCCGGGACGAGCCGAGGCCCAGTGGTGGATCGCGCGCGGGGCGCGCGGCCCGTAGCCCGCGACGAAGCTGGCGCCCCACGGGTTGCGCCCCAGCAGCCAGTCGCGGGCGCCGCTGCCGACCGCCAGCCCGCGCGCCACCGAGCCGGCACGGCCGGCGACCGTCGCCAGCACCCCCGCGCCGCCGTTCTCGCCGGTCTGGCCCCACGTGAGGGCGCCGGGCGTGCCGAAGGCCCCGGCGCTCGCCCGGGTCACGGCCGCCCGACCCTGGGCCGCGGTCGCCGCGCACGCGCTGTCGCGTGCGGTCGGGTCGGCGACCGCGGGGGCTCCCAGGAGGCCGCAGAGATCCGCCGCCGCGAACCCGGCCAGGGCGTTCCACCCCAGTCGGCCGTCGGCGGCGCTCCGCTCGAGGAAGGTCAGCGCATCGTCGAGGAAGGCCCGCTCGCCGGTCACCCGGTGGAGCGCCGCCGCCCCCGCCGCGAGCGCGTCCTCCTGGGTGTCTCCGACGTAGAAGTCGCCGGCGGGCGACGGCAGCTTCGGCGCGACGACGCCCGAGGCCCGGCCGGCGGCGTACCACTCGCGAGCGTGGCGCAGCAGCTGGTCGCGAGCCGCACCGCTGGCGCGCTCGGCGGCCAGCGCCAGCGCCAGCGCGGTCCCGCCCCCGAGGTCTCCGCCCATGTTCGGATAGGCGGCGCGGACGGCGATCCCGGGCAGGCCGGAGCCGTCGTCGGTGGCCGGGTCGCGGAAGCCGCGATCGTGATCGCGCTCGTCGCCGACCTGGGCGACGAACAGGTCGCCCCGCGGGTGGGCCTTCAGCAGCCAGCGGATGCCGACATCGGCGCTGGCCCGCAGCGCCGGCGCGTCCGCGCGGTCGAGGCGGGCCGCGGCCTGCAGCGCCGCCGCCGCGTAGGCGGTGGTCTGCGTGAACTTGATCATGTCGCCGGCGTCCATCCAGCCACCGGTCAGGTCGAACCGCTGCCCGGCGTAGGGGCCGCTGGCGACCACCGCGTCGGCGAGGTGCGCAGGCCCGTGGACGGGCGAGGGCTCGTCGCCGTCGGCGTTGGCCGCGAGGTAGCGCAGGATCGTGGCGATCGGGGCGCTCGACGGACGCCGGGCGACGATCCAGGCGCGCGAGGTCAGGGCGCCGACCCGGACGCGGTAGGAGCCGGGCGTCCGCAGCCGCGTGAGGTCGGCGGCGAAGGCGCGCCGCCACGGCGCCGGCGAGCCCGGGGTCCGGCGCAGCCGGCCGCGGAGCACCGTCCGCCCCCGCCGGTCGACGACCGTGAACCGCCGGCCCCGCAGATCGCGCCGGGATCCGACGATCGCGACCTTCGCGTCCGCCGGGCCGGAGGGCCCGCCGACGCGGATCGCATCGGGTGGCGCGGCCTGCGCCCAGCCGCACCCGAGCCCGGCCAGCCCGGCCAGCAGCGGCAGCGCGACCGCGGCCAGGCGCGCCCCGCCGTGGCTCGTGGCGGGGACGGGGCTCTCGGCTCCTCGGACGCGGCGTGGCATGCGAGGAGCAGCCTGCCGGGACCCGGATGAAGCCGACGTGAAGCGCCGCGTTGCCGTCGTCGCCGGGCCGGACGACGGCGCCCGACTCAGCGGCGGAGCGTCCGCGTGACCTTCGTCGTCCGTGCCGTGGTGCCGGGCGCCGTCGAGGTCGCCGTCACGGTCACCTTCAGCTTGCGGGCGCGGCCGAGCGCGCTGCGGACCTTGGCGGAGAGCTTCAGCTTCAGGGTCGCGGTGCCGGCCTTCCTGAAGCTCTTGGACGCCTTGCCGAGGGTGAAGGTCCTGGCCTTCTTCGAGACGCGCAGCTTCAGCTTCCTGGCGTCCTTCGCCGAGATCGTCGCCGTCGCCGCGCACTTCCCGGCCGCCGCCAGCCGGCAGGAGACGCTCAGCGCCTTCTTGCGGCGGATCGTCGCCAGCCGCTGCTTCGGAACGGTGACCTTGACCACCGGGGCCTGCGGCGTGGCGCCCGGACCGCCGGGACCACCCGGTCCGCCGGGCCCGGCCGGGAACAGGTTGGCGTCGATCGCGACGGCGCCGATCATGTTCGCCGCCTGGTCGTAGAACCACAGCCGGCCGTCGGCCCCGAAGGCGACGCCATCGCCGTGGTAGGGGGCCAGCGAGGCGTGCTGGACGCGGCCGTCGGCGGTGATCCGACCGATGCCGTCCTTCTCGCCGAACCAGATCGCCCCGTCCGGCCCGTGGACCAGCGACTTCGGCAGGTAGTCGCCACCGAGCGGGAACAGGTCCAGCCTGCCACCCGCGAAGCGCCCGATCGTGCCGCCCCTGGCCGAGCTGAACATCGAGCCCGGGGAGTAGGCGCCGAACCAGACGGCGCCGGACGGGTCGAAGGCGATCGAGGAGACGTCGTAGGTGACGTCCATCGGCGCCAGCGGCACGCTCAGCGGCGTGCCCGACTCGGGGATCCGGCGCAGGTAGTCGCCGCTGTCGCTCAGCCAGACCGCGCCGTCGGGGGCCGTCGCCAGGTCGCCCATCCCGGCCGAGTACTGCGACGGGTACGTCTGCACGATGCCGCCGCCGTTGCCGTCCAGCCGGTGGACGTTGTCGTCGCCGAACGTGGTCATCCAGGCCCCGCCGCTGGCGCTCGGCGCCAGCCGCGACGCCGACGGCTCGCCGAGCGCGGCGTCGCGGATCAGGTGCATCGCCTGCGGGTTGGCCGGGTCGAACCAGACCACCTGGCGCCCGACCTCGTTGGTGAACCAGAGCCGCCCGCCGGGGCCGGCCGCCAGCTCGTCGGGACCGGAGTCCTCGACCGAGTCGTTCGGGACGATGTACTCGGTGATCGCGCCCGCCGGCGTGATCCGGCCGATCCTGTCGGCCTTCCGCTCCGTGAACCAGACGTTCGAGTCCGGGCCGGCGACGATCCGGGTGATCCCGGCCCCGCCGGTCGGCACCGGGAACAGCTGGACGGTCGGAGCCGCTGACGCCGCCGCCGGCAGCAGCAGCCCGAGGACGATGAGCGACAGCACGCTCAGGAGCCGGGACGCACGCACACGCATAGCGATCCGCACTATCCCAGCCACGGGGGATGACTGCGCCGGAAGGTCCGCCCGCGTCGCTACGGTGGACCGGCGATGAGCGTGCAGATGGTGATCGCCCGTGCGCGGTTCCGGATCGCCGGGCAGTGGTCCCGGATCGCCGCCCGCCGCAGCGGGCCGCCGTCGTACGAGGAGCTGCAGGCCGGCGACCTGCACGACCCCCCGCGCGAGATCCGCCGCGCCCACCACTGCACCGTGGTCGAGCACCGCGGCGCCCGCGCGATCTGGCTCGATCGCAACCACGCCCCGGCGGGGGTCCTGGTCTTCCTGCACGGCGGCAGCTACGTCTGCGGGCCGTTCCTGGACCAGTGGCAGTACCTCAGCCGGCTCTGCCTGCGGACCGGGATGGCGGGGCTGCTGGTCGACTACCGGCTGGCGCCGCAGCACCCGTACCCGGCCGCGCTCGAGGACGTGCTCGCGGTGATCGACGGCGCCCGGCGCGAGCGGCTGCTGCGACCGGGCGCGTGGTCGCTGATCGGCGACAGCGCCGGCGGCGGGCTGGCCGTCGCCGTCGCCGCGCGGCTGCGCGACGGTGCCGGGGACCCGCCGGCCGCGCTCGTGCTCTGCTCGCCGTGGCTGGACCTGGCCGTCGCCGACCCCGAGGCCCGCGGGAACGCGCGCGTCGACGCGATGCTGACCCTCGACGGCCTGGCCCGCCACGCCGCCGCCTACGCGGGCGGCCGCGACCTGGGAGACCCGCTGCTGTCCCCGCTCCACGGCGACCCCCACGGGCTGCCGCCGACGATGATCCACAGCGGCACCCGCGAGCTGTTCCTGTGGGACGTCCGCAGCTGGGAGCGACGTTGCCGCGAGGCCGGGGTGACGGTCGTCAGCCGCGAGCAGCCGGGTGGCTTCCACGGCTACGCGACCGCCGTCGCGTCGATCCCCGAGGCCCGCCACGCGGCCGACGAGCAGGCCGAGTTCGTCGTCGAGGCGCAGGCGGTCGAGGCCGGACGCGCCTGAGCGCGCGGCCGACTCGACTTCAACCGCAGTTGAACCTGGGCGCGGCAGCTGCTGTGCTCTCGCCATGGATCACCTGATGACGATCGGCCAGCTGGCCGCGCGGACCGGCGTCGCCGCCTCGGCGCTCCGGTTCTACGAGGACCGCGGCCTGATCCAGTCGATCCGCTCGGGCGCCGGCCACCGGCGGTTCCCGCGCTACGTGACGCGGCGGATCGCGTTCATCGTCTTCGCCCAGCGGATCGGGCTGACGCTGGGGGAGATCAAGGGCGAGCTCGACCGGCTGCCGACCGAGCGGGTCCCCGGCCGCGACGACTGGGCCAAGCTCTCGAGCGCCTGGACCGCCCGGATCGACGAGCGGATGGCCGAGCTGGAACGGCTGCGCGACAGCCTCACCGGTTGCATCGGCTGCGGCTGCCTGTCGCTGGACCGCTGCGCGCTCGTCAACCCCGAGGACCGGCTGGGCCGGCGCGGACCCGGCCCCCGCCTGTGGATCGGAGAGGCCGCGTGACCCCCGACGAGATCGATCACGACGCGGTGCTGGAGCGGGTCCGCCGAGCCTGCCTGGACCTGCCCGAGGTGACCGAGCGGCTGAGCCACGGGTCGCCGACGTTCTTCGTCCGCGACAAGCGGACCTTCGTGATGTTCCTCGACGACCACCACGGCGACGGGCGGCTCGCGCTCTGGTGCGCCGCGGCCGAGGGGATGCAGGAGGCGCTGATCGACAGCGACCCCGAGCACTACTTCCGCCCGCCCTACGTGGGCCACCGCGGATGGGTCGGGGTGCGGCTCGATCGGGGCCTCGAATGGGACGACGTCGAGGGCGCGATCGAGGACGCCTACGTCCGGATCGCACCCCGCCGATTGATCGATTCGGCAGGACTTTCCAACGGGACGGCCTGAGCCCGCTACGCTTTACGAGACCGTGCCGGGCAAAAACGTCCGGCGAAGCAGTGCCAGTGTCCGCAGTTGTTGCAGTAGCACCCTCCGCGTGTCCCGTTGCACAGAGAACCCCGTGGAGGGAAAAACACATCATGGCTACCGGAACTGTCAAGTGGTTCAGCGAGGAGAAGGGCTTCGGGTTCATCACGCCCGATGACAGCGGCAAGGACCTCTTCGTCCACCACTCCGCGATCAACGGCTCGGGCTTCAAGACCCTCGCCGAGGGCGCGAAGGTGAGCTTCGACGCCGAGGTCGGCCCCAAGGGCCCCAACGCGACGAACGTCTCGGTCCTCTAGAGACCTCGTACCACGCAGCACCCGACGGCCCGCCATTGGCGGGCCGTCGTCGTTTCCGGACTCGAACGCGTCCGGAGCGCACCGAATCGGCGCCGATCGCGCCGGATCCGCCACCGACGGCCGACGAGAACATCCGCCGAGCGGGCCGTCCGCCGGCGCCGTTGGCCTGCGCCCCTGGCGCGCGGCCGGGTCCGCACCGGCGTCCACCGGACCCATCGGTCCACTTCATCGCCCGTCCGCGACCGGCGTTCGGCGCCGCCCGAACGTCCGGCCACCGCCGACGCGCCAGGGATCGGGAGGGACCGCCCCAGAAGGCCGAATCCACCGTAAGCTCCCCGGTCGCCACCCGTACCGACCCGCGGTCGATACGGAGGGAGAACCTCCACATGAACCTGTCCCCGCTCTCCTCCCCCACCGATCTCGGGCGCTTCGCGATCGGCTTCGATCCGCGCGACCGCTCGCGCCTGCACCAGCTGTGGGACGAGGTGATCGACTCCAACCGCTGGGCCGAGGGCGACCTCACCAAGCGCTTCGAGGACGCCTGGGCGGCCAAGCACCCCGGCGCCGCCGGCGCGGTCGCGACCGGCAGCTGGTCGGGCGGCGCGGTCGCCGCGCTGAAGCACGCCGGCGTCGGCCCCGGCGACGTCGTGCTCTGTCCGTCGAACACGTTCATGGCCACGCCGCTGGCCGCGCTGCACCTGGGCGCGAAGGTCGAGTTCGTCGACTGCAACCGCGAGGACCTCTGCGTCTCGTTCGCGGACTTCGAGCAGAAGCTGGCCCAGCACAAGCCGAAGGCCGCGTTCGTGGTCCACATCGGCGGCCACATCGCCTTCGACATCCAGCGGATCGCCGACCTCTGCCGCGCGCAGGGCGTGTTCCTGATCGAGGACTGCGCCCACGCCCACGGCGCCACCTGGAACGGCCAGGCGCCGGGCACCTGGGGCGACGCCGGCGTCTACAGCTTCTACGCGACGAAGACCGTCTCGACCGGCGAGGGCGGGATCCTGGTCTCGCGCCACCCCGAGCTGCTCGAGTTCGCCCGCGCCTTCCGCAACTACGGCAAGCCCGACCACGAGGTCGAGGGCCTGAACTTCCGGATGAGCGAGTTCACCTCGGCGATCGGCCTGGTCCAGACCGAGCGGCTGGACGAGCTCGTCGCCTGGAAGAACGCCGCCGCCCGCGAGCACCTCGACCCGGTCCACGCCGGGCGCCTGCAGCTGCCCGACGGGATGGTCTCCGGGCTCTACAAGTACATCGTCTTCGACCCGATCGAGAAGTCGACCGGGAAGGTCTACGACCAGCCGTGCCATCGGATCCTCCGGCACCAGGTCGACCTGCCCAACAGCGACTGGGTGGCCACCGGCCACTGGTGCGTTCCCATCTACTACCGGCCGGAACTCGGCAACCAGGAAGAGGTCACGGCATGAAGAAGGTCCTCGTCACGGGAGGGTCCGGGTTCATCGGATCGCACGTCGTCGACAAGCTGGCCGCCGCCGGCGTCGAACCCCGCATCTTCGACATGGTCCAGTCGCCGTTCCATCCGGAGGGCACGGTCGACACCTACATCGGCGAGCTCGGCGACCTCGAGGCGCTGACCGCCGCGATGCAGGGCTGCGACGCCGTCCTGCACCTGGCCGCGGTCGCCGACGTCGGCCAGGTCGCCCTCGACCCGGTCTTCGCCGAGCAGGTCAACTCGAAGGGCACGCTGAACGTCCTGCAGGCCGCCCGCGACGCCGGCGTCGGCCGCGTCGTCTACGCCTCGACGATCTGGGTCTACGACGGCTTCTCGGCCGACCAGGTCGACGAGGACAGCCCGCTCGGCCTGCCCAAGCACCTCTACACGGCGACCAAGATCGCCGGCGAGATGTACTGCACCAGCTACGCCGAGCTGTACGGCGTCGAGTACACGATCCTGCGCTTCGGCATCCCCTACGGCACCCGTGCCCGCCCGGCCGCCGTGGTCCCGCAGTTCGTCAAGAAGGCGCTCGCCGGCGAGCCGCTGACGATCGCCGGCAAGGGCGACCAGACCCGCCGCTTCGTCTACGTCGAGGACCTCGCCGAGGGCTGCGTCGCCGGCCTCCAGCCGCAGGCCGCCAACCGGGTCTTCAACCTGGTCGGCACCGAGGAGACGACGATCCTCGAGATCGCCGAGGTCGTCCGCGACCTGCTCGGCGACGTCGACATCGTCCACGTTCCCGGCCGCCCCGGCGACTTCAAGGGCGCCGTCGTCGATCACCGCCGCGCCGAGCAGGAGCTGGGCTGGACGGCGACGACGTCGTTCCGCGACGGCGTCGTGAAGTACCTCGACTGGCACCGCGAGACGCACGCCGGCGAGCGGACGGCCGAGCCGGTCGCCGACCCCAGCGGCGACTGATCCGCCGCGGCGCCGGCAGCCGCCGGCGCCCTCAGAACCGCGCCGGAACCGTCGCGGTCGCCAGCCCGGCGGCCGCGATCCGCTCCAGGACGACCGGCAGCGCCGCCGCGGTCGCCCGCCACGACTGCGGGTCGCTGTAGTCGTCGGCGTCGTGCAGCAGCAGGACGTCGCCGGCGGCCAGGCCGCGGGTGACCTCGGCGGCGATCGACGCGGCCGTCGCGTCGTCGCGCCAGTCGTGGCCCCAGCGGCTCCACAGCAGCGGCCGCCAGCCCCGGCGCGCGACGTCGGCGATCGCCGGATGGGCGTAGATCCCGTACGGCGCCCGGTGGACCGGCAGCAGCGCGTCGCCGGCGATCGACCCGATCGTCTCGGCGGCGCGGTCGAGGTCGTCGCGGATCGCGCGCGGCGACCGGCGCAGCAGCAGCCGGTGGCGATCGCCGTGGATCGCGACCCGGTGCCCGGCGGCGACCACCTCGGCCAGCAGCGACCCGGTCCGCCGGACCTGCTCGCCGATGCAGAAGAAGGTCGCCGTGGCGCCGTGCTCGCGCAGCGCGTCGAGCACCGCCGGCGTTCCCTGCGGGTGCGGGCCGTCGTCGAACGTGACCGCGACCGCGCCGTCGAGCGGCAGCCGCCGCGGCAGCCCGAGGGCGCCGGCCAGCCGCGGCACCAGCGGCGCCAGCGCCGGCAGCGACCAGCCGACGCCGGCCGCGACGGTCGTTCCGGCGAGGAGCGGGGCGGCGCGCACCGGGGGATGGTGGCACGCTTCCCGCCCGCGATCTACGCTCGCGTCATGTCCGAGTTCGAGGAGCACCCCAGCCGGGTCGCCACCTGGCGGGACGGCCGCTTCGTGGTCCTGCCCGACGCGGTCGACGAGGACTGCACCGTCTGGTTCCCCGTCGACCGCGGCCGCGACCACGCGATCGCCTGGGAGGGCCTGCTGGCGCGGCGCACGGGTCCCGACCGGGCCGTCGTCTGCGCGGTCCCGTTCTGGCTCTACGACGTGAACCTGGGGGACGAGGTCGTCCTGCGGCAGCGACCCGACGGGGCCGACGTCGCCGACGCGGTCGTGCGCGACGGCGGCAACTACACCTTCCGCGTGGCCTTCAGCGACGCCCGCGACGACGACGATCGCTGGCGCCGGCTGATGGTCGACCTGGCGACGTGGGACTGCTGGTTCGACGTCCGCGGTCCGGCCTACGTCGCGATCTCGGTCCCGGCCGCGCACGCCCAGGCGGTCGCCGACCTGCTGGCCGCGCGCGAGGCGGCCGGCGAGCTGGTCTACGAGACCGGCCGCAGCACGCCGCCGACGTTGCACTGAGCCCGGGCCGGGCCCGCGGGGCCCGACCAGGGAACCGGCGGAACCGGGCTCAGGCCACGTCGACCGCCTCGTGGACGTCGTGGGTCAGGAGCATCGCGTCGTCGGTCATCGCGATCCGGCCGTAGTAGGTCGACATCACGACCTGGATCAGGCTGCCGTCGACCGGGAAGCCGCACTCGTCGCTGAGCTGGGCGAAGTCCAGCCGCAGCCGGTCGCGCGCCCGGACCTCGCAGTAGGACGCGTTCTCGAAGACCTCGACCCCGTCGTGCTCGCAGAGGGCGTCGACGATCGCGTCGCCCTCGACGCAGCGGGCGATCGTCACCCCGACGTAGTCGAAGGGCTGGTCGCCCGCCCGCGCGGTGCCCATCCCCTCCTCGGCCCGCGCGACCGCGGCCTCGTCGCCGCTCACGCGACCACCGCCGGGCGAGCCGGGTCGAGCGTCGCCGCGGCGACCAGCTCGCGCTGATCGGCGACGACCGCCGCCCGCGCGTCGGCGAAGCTCGTCCCCGGAGCGCCGTCGAGGATCGGCTCGAGCGCGTCGACCGCCGCCAGCGTCTCGGGCGTCCAGGCCTCCAGCCAGCCGTCGACCAGCACCCGGTTGGCCGCGCCGTGCTCGGGATCCTGGACCGCGAAGCGCGCGAACGCGACCGCGAAGTCCTGCCACCAGGCGCCCTCGCGCTGGGCGTTGCGCGCGATCGCCGGAGTCACCGGGTCGGCCGCGCGCAGCGCCCCGCGCAGCAGCAGCTCGCGCCGCAGCAGGACCCCGAGCAGCGGCTCGACGACCAGGCCGGCGACGACGATCAGCTCGCCCCAGTCGCGGATCGTGCCCATCCGCTCGACCAGCCGGCGGGCGTCCTGCCAGGCCGGCTCGCGCAGCCAGCGCTCGCGGGCCGCCTCGATCGTGACGTCGCCGAACGCGTCGTCGAGGTCCATCCCCTCGATCACCAGCGCCTGCGCCTGCCGCTGCTTGATCGCCGCGTAGAGGACGATCCCGTGGGTCAGGGCATCGCTCAGCGCCGCCCGCGAGCGACGGGTGGCGATCGCCCAGATGCCGTGCTCGACGAACGCCGGGACCTGCCCGTCGCGGCGCAGGAAGGCGACCCAGTCGGGGTCGACGTCGGCGTACAGGCCCTGCGAGCGGGCGCTCTCGACCGCGGCGTCGATCTCGCGCTCGCACTGGGCGCCCTGCTGGTAGTAGGGCCGCTCCCAGAGCTCGTTGGGATCGCGGAA
This sequence comes from Patulibacter medicamentivorans, assembly GCF_000240225.1. Classification (GTDB taxonomy): domain Bacteria; phylum Actinomycetota; class Thermoleophilia; order Solirubrobacterales; family Solirubrobacteraceae; genus Patulibacter; species Patulibacter medicamentivorans. The sequence continues at coordinate 13,385 of NZ_AGUD01000238.1, read as the reverse complement.
CGCCGACCAGGTGACGACGTCGAGGGCGGTCGACGCGTCGTCCCAGGTGCCGCGTCCGTCGGCGAACGAGCAGTGGTAGCCGCTCTTGAGGAAGCGGTGGACCGACGGCTGGGTGTCGAGCGTCAGGTCCTCGTAGATCGACGCCTTGCGCCCCGCCGGGACGACCCACTGGAACTGCCGCTCGGGGTCCTCGCCGCGGCGCTGGCGCCGCTCGCCGGCCCGGATCTCGCCGGCCATCAGAGCTTCACCCACGGGGTCGACCCGACCGCGGCGGCGGCCAGGTCCTCGGGGGTGCTGACGACGCGGCCGTCGCCGTTGCGGCCTCGTCCGCCGCCGTAGAGCGTCACCGGCTGGAAGCCGTTGCCGTCGCCCATGACCGCCCCGTGCGGATCGTCGGGGTCGTGCCAGTTGCCGTCCGGCAGGCCGAGCACGCGGGCCTGGGTGATGTTCGGGCTGCGGATCTCGAAGTCGCAGTCGCGGATGTGGTCGATCGTCCACATCTGGTCCTTGCGCAGGTGCGGCTGGCCGATCAGCGTGCGGCCGTCGGCGCGCAGCAGCCCCAGCTCGACGATCACCTCCGACAGCGCCTTGCCGTGGTGCTTGTCGAAGAAGTTGCGGTCGCCGGTGTAGCGGCCGGGGTTCGTCTCGTCGAGCCACTTGCACTCGGGCGAGCAGTAGAAGCGGGTGCGCTCGTGACCGTGGGCGTCGGTGCAGGTGCGATGGCACATGTCGTCGTCGAGGACGCAGGCCAGCATGCAGGTCCAGCAGAACGGCGGCGCGCCGTCCAGCAGGCCGCCGAGCAGCAGCGCGCCCTCCTCGGGATCGGTCAGCGCCGAGTAGGCCTCCCAGGTGGCGCCGTACTCGTCGTACCAGCCGGGGTACTGGGCCTCGAACCAGTCGAAGTCCTTTTCGGTCAGCGGCGAGAACTTCCAGAACTGCAGCGGCCAGGTGGCGAACGCCAGCGGCGCGGTCTTGTGGTGGAGCCCGGCGACGAGCCGCTCGCGGGCCCGCTCGAACATGTCCGGCGGGACGGTCACGCCCATCTTGCCGAGCTGCTCGACGTAGGACCGGTACCAGTCGTCGCGGATCCAGCGGTCCCACTTGGTCAGGTAGCTCTCGTTGTCGGACCGGTCGCTGGAGAAGTACTCCATGATCGTGCCGACGAACGGGTCGACGAACGCGTGCACGATCCACCACGCCTGCTGCAGGTCGTGCTGGATCAGCGGGATGTTCTCGTCCTTCTGGAGGACGGTCAGCATCGTCGCGTAGCCGTTGGAGATGTGGCGCGCCTCGTCGGACTGGACCGACGAGTAGGTGGTCGCCTGGATGAAGTCGCCGTTGCGGGTCGCGACGTCCGGCAGCGCGACGAAGGCGACGTTGGTGAACGCCGTCTCGATCACGGTCATCATCGTGAAGCCGGCCGCGATCGGATCGCCGACGAACGAGTGGGAGAACATGTTGATCCCGGCGCGGGTGAACATGTTCTCGGCCATGTACTCCTGGCCGCGGTGCCAGCCGGCCGGGTCCGGCGTGTGCTTGGCGTACCAGCGCGCCAGGTTCATCTGCATGCCGATGTGACGGACCTCGTCGACGAACTGCACGTGGTAGCCGTTGAGCAGCTCCTCGTTGGGGACGACGTCCATCACGACCGACATGCAGCGGCCGGCGGCGCCCTCGGCGTAGACCAGGATCAGCACCAGCGGCTTCATCACCTGCAGCCAGCGCTCGTCGGCCTTGGTCGGCATCCCGGCGCGGAGCGCGGCGTCGAATCCGCCGTAGACCCGGTCGTCCTTCTCCAGCTGCATCGGCAGGTACTCGCGCATCACCTGCTTCATCGGGTCCTTGGCCTTCTCGGGGAAGACGTAGCGGGTCTCGTAGATCGGGACCGGCTGGTGGTAGTCGTGACGCCAGCCGAGCTGGGCGATGCGCTCGTGCGTCTTCGTGACGCTGCGGCGACGGGTCTGCTGCGTGGCCATGACGCCACTATCCGTCGGCGCTCCGGGGCCTGGCATCGGGAGGGTGGGTGATATCCCTCACCCGTTCAGCGTCACGCCCTTCCCGTGGGCCCCGGAGCGGGGGTACGTTCGCCGCGATATGAGCCCCGTGATCAAGTTCGAGCCGATCGGCATCGAGGTCGAGTGCGACGAGGACGAGACGGTCCTCGACGCCTCCTTCCGCGAGGGCTGGAACCTCGTGCACGGCTGCCGCGAGGGCCAGTGCACCGCCTGCAAGAGCTTCCTGCTCGAGGGCGAGGTGTCGCTGGAGCCCTACTCCACGCACGCGCTGTCGGAGAGCGAGGAGGCGCAGGGCTACACGCTGCTCTGCCGCGCGATGCCCGACTCCGACCTGGTCGTCGAACTGCTCCACTTCGACCCCGACAACCTGCGCCTGGCGCACCCGATCGGCGACGGCCGCGCCCGCGTCGCGGCGATCGAGGAGCTGACCGCCGAGATCGTGCGGCTGCGGCTGGAGGTGTTGGAGCCGGCCGGCTTCTCGTTCACGCCGGGGCAGTACGTCGACCTCTGGGTCCCCGGCACCGACGGTGACGAGCGGCGCTCGTACTCGCTGGCGAACCTGCCCGGGGACGGCGTCCTGGAGCTGGTGATCCGCCGCTACGCCGGCGGCCGCTTCTCGGGGATGGTCGGCGTCGCCGGCCAGGTCGGCGTCGGCGACGAGCTGCGCTTCACCGGGCCCTACGGGACGATGGCGCTGCGGCCCGGCGAGCGGCCGGTGCTGCTGGTCGCCGGCGGCTCGGGGATCGGGCCGATCCTGTCGCTGCTGCGCGAGTTGGCCGCCGCCGGCACCGCGCGCCCGGTGCGGTTCCTCTACGGCGCCCGCCGCGAGGCCGACCTGCCGCTGCGCGAGGAGATCGCGGAGCTCGGGGCGCAGCTGGCGGACTTCGCGTTCGTGCCGGTCCTGTCCGAGCAGTCGTGGGACGGCGCCACCGGCCTGGTCCACGAGGCCGCCGCGCGGCTGGTGGCCGACGGCGAGCTGGTCGACCCCGTCGTCTGCACCTGCGGCCCGCCGCCGATGATCGAGGCCCTGATCGCGGTCCTGACCGGTCGCCACGGCATCGCCGAGGGCGACATCGCCTTCGACAAGTTCACCACCGCCGCCGCCGGCGAGACGGTGTGACGACGCCCGCAGCGCGCGTCGCCGGCCGCGCGGCGACGTTTCCCGGCGGTCGCTGCGCCGATGGTACGTTCGCGTCGATGGGGACGATCGCGGACGAGGGGACCGCGCTGGCCGGGGTCCAGCGGGCGCTCGCCGCCCTCCGCGAGCCGGCGAGCGCGGGGACGGTGATGGACCGCGGGCTGCGGGCGCTCTGCACGCACTGCGGCTTCTCGCGCGCCGTGCTGTTCCGGCTCGAGGGATCCGAGCTGGTCGGCGAGGCGATCCACTTCGAGCAGCAGCCGGAGTGGGCGGCCCAGCTGCTGCTGGAGACCCGTCGCACGCCGATGCCGATGAAGCACACGGTGCTCGAGACCGAGATGCTGCGGCGGCGGACCGCCGGGCTGGTGCTGCGACCGCAGGACGACCCGCACGCGTTCAAGGCGCTGACCGAGCCGTTCCTGACCCGCTCCTACGCGGCGGCGCCGCTGGTCGCCGACGACCGCGTGGTCGGGTTCGTCCACGCCGACCACTACTTCGAGCCCGACCGCCACGTCGACGAGCGCGACCGGCTGCTGCTGGCCGCCTTCTCGGAGGGCTTCGCGATGGCGCTGCACCGCGCCGTCCTGATCGACCGCCTGGCCCGCCACCGGCAGGCGCTGCGGCGACTGATCGGCGAGGCGGGCGAGGTCGCCGAGCAGATCGGCTCGCTCGACGGCGGCCTGGCGCGGGCCGACGAGGACCTGCACGCGTCGCTGCGCTCGGCCGCGGCCTCGGGCGGCCTCCCGGTCGACGAGCGGCTGCGGTCGCTGCTGACCCCGCGCGAGCTCGAGGTCCTCGAGCTGATGGCGTCCGGCGCCACCAACGCGGCGATCGCGCGGCGGCTGGTCGTCTCGGAGCAGACCGCCAAGACCCACGTCTCGCACGTCCTGCGCAAGCTGCGCGCCACCAACCGCGCGGCCGCGGTCTCGCGCTACCACGCGATCACCAACCGCGATCGCTGAACGGGTGAGGAAGCTCACCCGATCCCCCGATGCCGTCGCCGACGGCCGGGCCTAGGGTCGCGCCATGCCCTACTTCGACAGCGACACCGAGGCCTACGCCTACCTGGCGGGAGTCTTCCGCAAGGCCGCCGAGCACCCCGAGGTCGGCCCGAAGCTGGCCGCCGCGGACCTGATCCTGCAGCTGCGCTACTCCGAGCCGGACTGCCAGACGACCGTCGTGCTGCGCGAGCCGATCGAGGTCCACGAGGGCGACAGCGACCTGCAGCCGGACGTGGTCCTGGAGCTGACCGCCGACGACGCCGACCGCTACTGGCGCGGCGAGCTGAACCTGGCGGTCGCGCTGGCCAAGCGCCGCGCGCGCAGCGAGGGGCCGATCAACAAGATCCTCAAGCTCGTGCCGCTGACCAAGCCGATGTTCCCGATGTACCGCGAGATGGCCGCCGAGAAGGACGCCGCGACCGCCTGAGCGCGACCGCGACGCCGGGGACGACGCTTGCCGGAGGGCCGAGCCGCGATAGTGCCCCCGTGCCCTCCTCGGACACCATCCTCGGGATCGTCGCCGCCGCCGGGGCCGCCGCCTGCTTCGACGGCGCGGTGGTCCTGCAGGCGACCGAGGCGCAGGCCGTCGCCGACGAGCACGGCCTGCGGCCCTCGCTGCTGACGCGGCTGGTGCGACGGCCGCGGTGGGTGCTGGGAACGCTGCTGGCGGTGCTCGGCTGGCCGCTGCAGCTGGTGGCGTTCGCGCTGGCGCCGTTCACGGTCGTGCAGCCGACGCTGGCCCTGGGGCTGGTGCTGCTGCTGATCCTCGGCCGCCGGATCCTCGGCGAGCAGGTCGGGCGGGCGGCGTGGAGCGCCGCGGCGATCGTCGTCGCCGGGGTGGTGCTGCTGACGCTGGTGGCGCCCGAGCGCAGCGACGCGATCCCCGACAGCGGCCGCCTGATCGGCGTGCTCGCGCTGCTGGCGCTGGCGATCGCGCTGCCGTTCGCGCGCGGCCAGGCCCGTGCCGGCGCCTGGATGCTGATCGCCTCGGCCGGGACGGCGTTCGCCGCCTCGGCCCTGACCGGCAAGCTGATCGTCGTCGAGCTGCAGCACGGCCGGCCGCTGGCCGCGCTCGGCTGGGCCGGCGCGACCGTGCTCGCCGCGGGGATCGGGTTCCTCGTCGACATGACCGCCCTCCAGCGGTTCGCGGCCACGCGCGTGGCGCCGCCGATGTTCGTGGCCGAGACCGCGATTCCCGTCGCCTGCGCGCCGTTCCTGCTCCACGAGAGCTGGAGCGGGACCCCGGGCGGCGGGGCGCTGGTGGTCCTCGGGCTGCTGTTGGTGCTGGTCGGCGGGGCCGGGCTCGGCCGCTCGCGGACGGTCAACGCGATCGAGCACCCGGGCGATCCCGCGGTGCCGTCGGTGGCGGGCGTCGCACGGGTCGCCGGGGCGCGGCCGCGGACGGTCGACCCGGCCGGCGGCGTCGATCAGGCGGCGGCGCCGGCGCGCGACGCGGCCAGCTCCAGCACCAGGTCCGCGGCCGACGGCCGCGCCCCGTAGCCCAGGTCCGGGGAGGGTCCCTCGGCCAGCGCGTCGGCCAGCGCCTGCCGCAGCGCCGGCGCGTCGACGGCCACCCGCGCCAGCCCGAAGCGCTCGTAGGCGCGGTTGTTCAGCCGGATGTGGGCGACCCCCCAGCCGTAGGAGATCACGCGCGCGCCGCGGATCATCGCCTCGAGCGCGGTCAGGCCGGCGGTCGAGTGGACGAGCACGTCGGCGGCGGCCATCAGCTCGCCCATCCGGTCGGTGAAGCCCCAGGTGCGGACGCGCGGCTGGCCGGCGAAGGCGGCGTCGAGCGCCGCGCGCAGCTCGCCGTTGCGGCCGCAGAGCGCCACGATCGTCGCCTGCGGGTCCGCCTCGAGGCCGGCGCGGACGGCGCCCTCCAGGTCGCCGACGCCCCAGCCGCCGCCGGAGACGACGATCAGCGGGCCGGACGCGGGAAGCTCGAGCGCGGCCCGTGCCTCCCGCTGGTCGAGCGGCCGGTCGAACGCGGCGTGGGTCAGCCCGCGCACGGTCTCGATCCGCGCGCCGACGCCGGCGATCTCGCGGACCTCGAAGGCGGACTCCTCGTGGGTCAGCAGGTGCAGGTCGACGCCGGGGTGGGCCCAGTAGCGCATCGCCGCGAGGTCGGTGATCGCCGAGGCGACCGGCACGTGCAGGCGCCCGAGCCGCCGCAGCACGCCGAGCACGTAGCTCGCCATCGGGTAGGTGCAGACGACCACGTCCGGGCGCTGCCAGCGGATCGTCTCCAGCAGCCGGCGGCCGGCCAGCAGCGGCATCCCGACGTCGCCGATCCAGCGCGTCGGCCGGTGGAACGCCAGCTGATACTGGAGGTCGAAGACCGCCGGCCCGCGCTCCAGGATGACGTCGGATCCCTCGCGGACGATCTTGCGGATCGTCGGTCCCGAGACGGCGAGCGTGTCGACGATCGCGACCTCGGCGTCCGGGACCCGCTCGCGGACGCCGGCCGCGAGGACGCGGGCGGGCAGGTCGTGTCCCTCGCCGATGTCGGCGCTGAGGATCAGCAGGCGCACGGCGAGGCACTGTACCCGCGCCGTGCGCCCGCCGGTCGGCTAGCGCCTGCGGTCGAAGTGGATGTAGCGGAGGTCGCTGGTGCGGGCCACCCAGCGCTGGCTGTAGGCGTCCTTGTGGACGTGGTTGTACTCCTCCAGCAGGACCTTGCCGGCCTTGACCTTGGCGACCACGGCGACGTGGCCCCAGCGACCGCTGTTGCGGACCATCACCGAGCCGACCGTCGGGCTCGAGTTGACCAGGTAGCCGAGCCGGCGGGCGTTGTCGTCCCAGGTGTTGGCGTTGCCGAAGCGGCCGCCGCCCATCCCGTTGCCGAAGCCGGGGATGTTGCGGCTCAGGCGCCAGGCGACGAAGCTCGTGCACTGGCCCTTGTAGAAGTTCCACGGGTCGACGCCGCTGCCCTGGCCGCGGTAGGGGTAGTCGTCGCGGAGGGTCACGCTGGCGACGTTGCCGGTCGGCGCGGGCGGCGCCGGCTTCGGCGGCTTCGGCTTGCTGCCGCAGTCGGGCGCGACGCGGCCGTCGCTGCCGGTGTAGACGAAGGTGTCGCTGACGTAGCCGCCGCCGGCCAGCTTGTCCCACAGGGTCGACGTGCCGAAGCGGCCGCTGACGCGGCTGCCCTGGGTCTGGCAGACGATCGTGACCCTGCTGCCGTTGGCCAGCTGCCGGACCTTGCTCGCGGTCGACAGGGGCGCGCTGCGGGCGCTGAGGCTGTAGCCCTTGTTGACGGTGACCGTGCCGGTGGCCGCGTCGGCCGCTGCCGGGGCCAGCAGCAGCGCGGCGCCGAAGGTCGCGGCCACGGCGATCGAGCGCGCTGGGACGGCGCGCGGCGAGGACGGGAACATGGGGTGAGCTCCTGGTGCGGAGGACGGGGCGGGTGCTGCGCTCGCCAACCTACGGCGGCGGCGACCCGGTCGGACCCCCTCTCTCACCAACCTCTCACGAGCCCTCGTCGCGCCCGCGCGATCCGGTCGCGAGACGTTCGTGCCCGGGCCCCGGGCACGCCCGCCGCGGGCCGCTCAGCCGGCGGCGACCAGCCCGAGCCGGTGAGCGACGGCCGCCGCCTCGGTGCGGCTGCGGACCTCGAGCTTCGCCAGGATCCGCGAGACGTGGACGCTGGCGGTCTTCTCGGCCATGAACAGCTGCTGCCCGACCTCGCGGTTGGTGGCGCCGGCCGCGACCAGCTCCAGCACCTGCCGCTCGCGCGGGGTCAGGCCGAACGGGTCCTCGACCGGGACCGCCTCGGGCTCCGGCTGGTCCTCGGGGGCGGCGATCGGGGCGGCGTCGGCCGGGGCGGCAGGGTCGAGCGCCAGCCGACCGCGAGCGGCGAGCCCTTCGACCTCGCTCGCCAGCCAGTCGGACCCGAGCGCCCGCGCGGCGGCCAGCGCCTCGACCGCGGTCGCCGCGGCAGCGGCCCGGTCGCCGGCCGACAGCTCGGCCTCGGCCCGGCGCCAGAGGGCGCGCGCGACCGGGTAGGGGTGCTCCAGCTCCCGCCAGGCGGCCTCGACCCGGCGCCAGGCGTCGGGATCCGCCTGCCCGTGGGCGCGGCCGAGGTCGGCTTCGGCCTCCAGCAGGTTGGCCCGCTCGACCGGGCCGGCGTCCTCGGCGGCGGCCCGCACCCGCTCGGTCATCGACTCCGCCCGGGCGAGCGCCGGGCCGTCGTCCTCGCGCAGGTCGCGGGCCCGCTGGGCGGCGGCCGCCTCGACGGCGACGCCGACGCGCGCCAGGTGAGCCATCCGCGCCGCGTCCTCGGCGCAGAACTCGATCCGGTCGAGGCCGCGGTCGATCGCCTCGCGGGCGCCGTCGAGGTTGTCGCGGCGCAGCTCGCGGACCGCGCGGGCGGTCGCCACCGGCCCGTGGAACTGCGGCTCGGAGGAGCTGGCCGACAGCGCCTCGATCTCGGGCAGCAGCGCCGCGGCCGCCGCGTCGTCGCCGCGGCCGAGCGCCAGGTCCAGCCGCCGCATGCTGATGTTCAGGACCCCGTTGGGCGACAGCCGCCGGACCCGCTCCTCGGTCGGCAGCGTGCGCTCCGCCGTCTCCCAGTCCCCGAGCGAGAACGAGAACTCCGAGATCGCCGCCTCCAGCCAGGCGCGGTCGGCCGACCGCGGCGCGGCGATCTCCCAGCCCTCGCGGGCGACGGTCAGCGCCTCGCGCGTGCGGCCGGCGATGTGCATCGCGTCGGCGAGGTTGGTGTAGGCGCTCGTCAGCTCGCCGAGCGGGCCGCCGAGCTTGGCGACCTCGATCGCGCGCCGCAGCTCGCGTCCGCCGCCGTCGGGATCGCCGGCGCCGGAGAGCGAGACGCCGAGGGCGTTGCGCGCACGGCTCTCGGCGACCTCGTCGCCGACCGCCTGCGCCAGCGCGATCGCCTCGCGGGCGACGCCGACCGCTTCGCGGTAGCGCCCCTGCAGCATCCGCGCCTTGGCCCACCAGCTGAGCAGCCGCGCCCGCTCGACGCTGGTGTCGCCGGCCAGCAGGTCGAGACCCTCCTGCGCCGTGTCGAGCGCCTCGATCGGCCGCATCTGCGACCACCGCACGCGGGCGAGGCGCTCGAGCGTGCTGGCCGCCAGGCGCGGATCCGCGGCGCGATCGATCTGGTCGAGCGCCGCGACCAGCAACGTCTCCGAGCGCCCGTGCTCGCCGACCCCCTGGTGGGCGAAGGCGGTTCGGCGCAGGACCCGGACGTGGGAGCGGCCGGCGACCTGCTCGGCGTCGGGGACGTTCGGCCACAGCGCCAGCGCCCGCTCCAGCAGCTCGGCCTCCTCGCCGTAGGCGTGGACGCGCTCGGCCGCGTCGGCGGCGCGGATCGCTGCCCCGAGCGCGGCGGGTTGGTCGCCGGCGCTGGCGTAGTGGTGGGCGATCCCGCTGGTCAGGAAGACCCCGTCGCCGACCTCGTCGACGCGCCGCTCGAGCGCGTGTGCGAGGGCCAGGTGCAGTTCGGCCCGCTCGCCCGGCAGCAGGTCGTCGTCGACGACCTCGCGCAGCAGGGCGTGGCGGAACGCGTAGCGGCCCTCGTCGTCGGCGACCAGGATGTGGCTGGAGACGGCCTCGCGCAGCGCCTCGCGCAGCGCGCGACCGTCGACCCCAGCCGCGTCGGCCAGGATCGCGTGGTGCAGCCGCTGGCCGAGCGCCAGCGTCCGCAGGACCTCCTGGGCGTCGTCGGACAGCTGCTCGACCCGCAGCATCAGCGCGTCGCGCAGGGTCGGCGGAAGGCCGCCGCGGCCGTCGAGGCCGGCGGCGAGCAGCTCCTCGCTGAAGAGCGGGTTGCCCTCGCTGCGGGCGTAGAGTCGGTCGACCAGGGCATCGTCGGGCGGCGCGCCGAGGATGTCCGACAGCTGCTCGCCGAGCTCGTCGCGGCTGAGCGGGGCCAGCTCGATCCGCCGGGCACGGGCGTCGCGCTCCAGCTCGGCCAGCAGCGGACGGAGCGGATGACGGCGGTGCAGCTCGTCCGGCCGGTAGGTCGCGACGACCAGGATCCGCTCGCGGCAGAGGCTGCGGGAGAGGAAGGAGAGGAACGCCCGCGTCGAGCGGTCGGCCCAGTGCAGGTCCTCGATCGTCAGCAGCAGCGGCCGCTCGCGCGCGAGCGCGTCGAAGAGGTGCAGGAGCGCCTCGAACAGCCGTCCCTGGGCGACGCCGTCCGCCTCGACCGCCGCCGACGCCGACGGGGCAGCGACGCCACCGGGCGCGTCGAGGGCCGGCCGGCTGCCGTCGGGCAGGACCGGCCCCAGGCCGGGAAGGAAGCGCCCCAGCTCCGCGCGAGCGGCGGGCGCGAGCGCGTCGAGGACCGGATCGCCCCGTCGGGCGAGCGGTCGGAGGGCGGCGATCAGCGGCGCGTAGGGCAGCTCGCCGCTGCCGAGCTGGACGCAGTCGCCGCCGACGACGCGCGCGAACGGCTCCGGCGAATCGCCGGAGCCGTCGTGCGCGGGGACGGGATCCTGGTGGGGCGCCCGAGCGAGACGCTCGAGCTCGGTGACGAGACGGGTCTTGCCGACGCCGCTCTCACCCGCGACGAACGCCAGTGACGGACGTCCCGCCGCGGCGTCGCGGAGCGCGGCTCGCAGTTCCGCGAGCTCGCCCGTGCGGCCGACGAACCGTGTGCTCGTCACGCGCGTCGCCATCGCTCCAGTATCGCGCGAGGACTCGGCGAACGGTGGGGCGGAAGCCGTTGTCGTGACGGCCGGGGGCGTAGCGCGCCACGTCGAGGTCCGAGGCCCGACGGGCAGCACGCGCGAGGTCGGCGCTCCGTGCGTCGACGAGGTGATTGGTGATGTTTCCGTGCATCGTGCGCTCCCATCGGTCGGATTGGGCACAACGTCATCCTGGGCTACGCCGGCCCCCGCCACATCGGGCGGATGGAGCGTCCGCGCGGGTTCGACCCCTTACCCCGGAGCCGCAGCCGCCGCCCGACCCCTTACCCGCCCCGCCCACCACGACCGCCGGTCCTCCCGGGGGCGCGGCACCTCCCGGGGGCGCGGCACCTCCCGGGGGCGCGGCACCTCCCGGGGGCGCTTGGCGATCGTTCGCGCGCCGTGAACGATCGCCAAGCGCCCCCGGACAGAGCCCCCGACCCCGCCCCAGCCCGGCACCGGCGAGGCCCGCGGCTCGCGGCGGGGCGCAGGACGACGCCGGCACGCGGCACGGGAAGGTCTCGGGCGCTTGCGGTCTCGGGCGCTTGCGGTCTCGGGCGCTTGCGGTCTCGGGCGCTTGCGGTCTGGGGCGTGTCGAGACCGTGGCGGACCGTGCCCGATCGCGGTCGGAACGGTGCCGATCCGGTGGCGGGGCTCGGTGGCGGTGGGTTCGGGGCTACGGTGGCGGGGTGTTCGCGATCCGGCAGCTCGAGGCGCTCGTCGCGGTGGCGGAGACGGAGCACTTCGGTCGAGCGGGGGCTCGGCTGGGAACGACGACGAGCGCGGTCAGTGGCTTGATCGCCCGGCTGGAGCGGGAGGCGGGCGTGGCGCTGGTCCGTCGGACGACGCGGAGGGTCTGCTTGACCGCCGAGGGGGTCGCGGTCCTGGGGCAGGCGCGCGCGGTCGTGGCTGCGGCCCGGCGGCTGACCGAGCGTGTCGCCGCAGTCGCCGAGGGGCGCGTCGGCGTGGTCCGGATCGGGGTCAGCTCGGACTGCCGTCAGGCCGGTCAGCGGGTGGCGCGGGCGGTTCGGGCAGCGACCGCTCCGGGATGGTCGGTCCGGACCGAGGTCCGCGCCGCGGCCGACGTCGGCGAGCGGTTCGACGAGGGTCGCCTCGAGCTGCTGGTCACGCGTCGGCCGCTCGCTCGTCGGCAGCGACCCTGGTGGCACAAGCCGTGGAGCCAGCGGCGCCGCGACCGACGGGCGTTCGCGCTCGAACCGGGGCCCGCAGCGGTGCGCGCGGTCTGGGATCCGGCGTGGTCGCCGCCCGTGACCGTGGCCGAGCTGCGCCGGTCCGCGCCCACGCGGAGCCCGTGACCGTTCGGGCGTGCGGGCTTCGCCGCGATCGGGCTCAGCGGCCGGAGGGAACCCCGCTGGCCGCCTCGTCGCCGGCGAGGGCTCCGAGCAGCGCGTGGGTCAGCGCGACGGCGCGCTCGATCGTGCCGTAGTCGAGGTTCTCCGGGGTGTCGGACATCTGGTGGTAGTTCGTCATCGCCTTGGCGCGGTCGAACGAGACCAGGGTCGCGGTCGGGTACCGGGCGCGGCTGGGGATCACGGCGTCGGTGCTCGAGCGTGCCCGCATCCCGCGGCGCAGGGCCAGGCCCTCGCGAACCGCGACCCGGTCGATCAGGTCGCGGAAGCTGCGCCAGTGGTAGTCCTCCATCACCATCGTGCCCTCGCCCTCGATCATCACCAGCTCGGGCGAGCCGATCGTGTCGTAGTTGAGGAACCACGTCCGCTCGACGTCCAGTTGCGGGAAGTGCCGCTCGGCGAAGCCGTAGATCCCGCCCTGGATCACCTCTTCCGCGCCGCACGAGACCAGCAGCACCCGGACCCCGGGAACCGGCTCGGCCCGCAACCGCTCGGCCAATGCGACCAGGGCCGCGACCGCGCTGAGGTTGTCGTTCGCTCCCGGGACGATCGGGCTGCGGGCGATGTCGGCGAACGAGGCGGTCGCCAGCGCGCCGAGCGCGATCCCGGCCAGGCTGGCACCGCGGCGCCCGGTCGCCGCGCCGAGCGCCGACAGCGCCGGGGCCGCGACCACCGGCCACCACAGCGGCAGCGAGGTGTCGACCCGCTCGAAGACGCCGGGCGCCAGCTTGGCCATCGTCCGCTGCAGGGTCTGGTCGAAGGCCGCGCCGGTCGGCGCCGCGTCGTGGTGGGCCATCACCACCAGGGTCCGCTCGGCCGCCGGGTCCCCCGCCTCGGCGACGACGTTCCAGGTCGTCTGGGGCTGCTGGGTCGCCTTGCGCGCCACCCGCGGCCCGTTCGAGACGTCGTCCGCGATCGCCGCCGCGGCGCCCACGCCGCCGAGGATCGCGGCCAGGCGGCCGCGCCGGGCCAGGCCCGCGACGCCGGCGGCGGCCCCGATCGCGCTGAGCTTGGCGATCAGCGGCGCGTAGCCGTCGAGGAACTCGGCCTCCTCGACCCGGGCCGGCGCGCCGGCCGTCGTCAGCCGCTCCGCGATCCAGTCGGCCGCCTCGTGCTCGGCCGGCGACCCGGCGCGGCGCTCCAGCGGCGCCAGCCGCTCGACGACCTCGCGCAGCGTCTCGCCGACCGGGGGCAGCTTCGGCGCCGCCGGC
>NZ_AGUD01000239.1 GCF_000240225.1 Patulibacter medicamentivorans | reverse complement strand
TCGAGGCGTCCGAGGTCGAGACGCCCGCCCCCGTCGCCGAGCCGACCGCGGAGCCGTCGCCCGACGCGCCCGAGGCCGACGCTGACGCGCCGTCGGCCGACGGCGAGCAGGCCTGACGGCCGCATCCGTCGCCGGCCGGCGCGGCCGGCGGTTGGTCCCGTCGGATCGCGATCTCGGTCAGGCACCGGTGGTCGTCCGGCAGGACGACGTCGTCGGGACGTCATTCCGTCATCTCGCCGCCCCGCGGGCGTGAGACGACGATCAGCGGGGGCCGCGGCGGCCCGACCCGCCTACCACTCCTCGGGCGGCGGGATCGTGCGCGAGTCGAGCCCGTCGTCGGCGGTGCCGGCGCGAACGGCGACCGCGTCGACGACCTCCTCCTCGGCCTCCTCGAGCTCCTCGTCGTGGTCCCCGTCGCAGAGGACGCGGAAGTTGCCGGAGGTGCCCGCATCGCAGTGGATCGTGATGCCGGGGAGGATCGTCTCGCCCTCGTCGAGGCCGAGGCGGTCCATGTCGAACGCCGCGAGCCCGATCCCGTACGCGTTGTGCGACGGGTTCTCGCGATCGTGGGCGTTGATCGCCATCTGGAACGCCTGCAGGTTCTTCGCGATCTTCGACGTGTCCGACATGGGCTTCACCACAGGCTAGATCATCGCTCCGGCCGGCTGCAGCGAAATCGCGGCGCCGGCGTTCGAGGCGGCCGGCGGCGCGCATCGAGCGCGACGCGCGCACGGCCGGTACCCTCGACCCCTCCCGGGGCGCGTAGCTCAGTTGGCCAGAGCATCCGGTTTACACCCGGAAGGTCGCCCGTTCGAGCCGGGCCGCGCCCACTCCGCCCGCGACGGTCAGCCGGCCGGCAGTCGGCTGACCGCCTTGCCCGCCAGCGTCTTCAGCGTCGTCGGCTCGTCGCCGCCGCAGAGGACGCACTTGACGTCGACCCGCACGTCGCCCTTGCGGACCCGGATGTCGTGCCAGTCGGAGCGGTAGAACGCCTCGTCGCCGAGCCCGTCGACGTTGATCCCGCCCATCTTGGTGAAGTTCGGGTGGACCTGGCCGACGTAGACGGCGAGCACGCCGAAGTCGCAGCCCCGGCCGACGTCGTTGCTGACGGACCCGTGGACGCCCGCCTTGCCGCCCGCCGCCGTCACGTCGGCGTCCTTCAGCAGCGAGCAGGGGTCGACCTTCGCGGACGGGTCCTCGCTCGTCGTCGCGGTCTCGGTCGTGGTCGCGGTCGTCGCCGGCGGCGTGGTCGCCGTCGTAGCGGTCTCGGTCGTCGTGGTGGCGGTGGTGCTCGGCGTCGACGTGGACGCCGTGGCGGCATCGGTGGTCGAGGAGTCCGAGGACCCGCAACCCCCGAGGGCGAGAACGCCCGCGCAGGCAACGACCAGCGGCAGGCCGCGAAGGCTCTTCGTGCTCAGCATCGCACGCAGCCTAGAGCCCGAGCGCGACCGAACCGTGGCCCGGGCGTGACGTCGGCTACGGTCAGCGGCCACGTGGCGCACCGCGACCCCGCCCCTCGCAGCGACCGGCGTCCGACCGCCGCGTCCAGGCCCCACCTGCGGCTCGGAGGCCTGCTGCTCGGGCTGCTGGCGCTGGGCCTGGTGTTCGCGCTCGGCGGCGTCCTCGGCACGGGCACCATCCGCGGCTGGATCGACCCGCTCGGCGTCGCGGCGCCGATCGCCTACGTCGTGCTGGCGGCCGTGCTCGGCGCCGCGCTGGTGCCGGGAGCCGTGCTCGCCACGGTCGCGGGCCTGCTCTTCGGCCCGGTCGGCGGGGCCCTGCTGGCGCTGGCGTCGGCCGTCGCCTCGGCGGTGCTCGCGCGCGGGTTCTCGGCTCGCGTCGGCGGCGACGCGCTCGAGGACGTCTCGGGCGAGCGGCTGCGGCAGCTGACCGCCTTCGCCCGCCGCAACGGCCTGCTGGCGGTGATCGTCCAGCGGCTGCTGCCGGCGATCCCCGACGGGCCGCTGTCCCACGCCTTCGGCCTGGCGCGCATCCGCACGCGCGACCTGGCGCTCGGCACGGCGATCGCCGGCGGACCGCGGGCGCTCTCCTACGCGCTGCTGGGCTCGAGCGCCGACGACCTGACCGGCCGCGACGCGATCGCCGGCGTGCTGCTCAACGTGACGACCGGGATCGCCGGGCTGACGCTCGCCTGGTGGGTGCTGCGGCGCGAGCGACGGCGCGCGACCGCGGCCGCGTTCGAGGGCGCCCTGCCCGGCGACGCCGATCCCGGACCGCGCTGAGCATCACCGCGCCGCGCGCGGACGCCACCGGGCATCAGCGAGGTCCAGCGGGCCGATCGGCCGGGGGCGCGTGGTAGGCCCGGGGGGTGCGGTCGAGATCCCCCATCGTCGACCGCACCCCCTGGACCTGGTCCCATCCAGCGCGCCTCGCACTGGTCCGTGCGTCCACCGAGATGGACGCTCATCGACTGAGACGCTCGCCGGAGCGGATCCCGACGCAAATTGCAGAAACAACTAAAAGTTGGCGCGTTGGCACTCTTCGGAGATTCGGACGCACCAGCGCTCGACGGCGAGTTGCAGGTGTGTAACCATGCGCCCCTGAGACGCGCCGTCCGTGGTCCCCCACGCGACCGCGTGCCCGTCCTGGACCAGGAGCGAGGAACCCTTCGTGAGCGCAACCGAGAACACCGCCGACGTGATCGTCGTCGGCGGCGGACTGTCGGGCCTGGTCGCGGCCTGCGAGCTGACCGACGCCGGCCGACGGGTGCTGCTCGTCGACCAGGAGGCCGAGCAATCGCTCGGCGGCCAGGCGTTCTGGTCGCTCGGCGGCCTGTTCCTGGTCGACTCGCCGGAGCAGCGGCGGATGCGGATCAAGGACAGCTTCGAGCTGGCGTGGCAGGACTGGCAGGGCACGGCCGGGTTCGATCGCGACGAGGACCACTGGCCGCGCAAGTGGGCGGAGGCCTACGTCCGCTGGGCCGCCGGCGAGAAGCACTCATGGCTGGTCGAGCAGGGGATCAAGGTGATGCCGCAGGTCGGCTGGGCCGAGCGCGGCGACGGCACCGCCGAGGGCCACGGCAACTCGGTCCCGCGCTTCCACCTGACCTGGGGCGTCGGCCCGGCGGTCGTGCGGCCGTTCGTGGCCAAGATCCAGGCGGCCGCCGCTCGCGGGCTGGTCGACCTCCGTTTCCGCCACCGCGTCGACGAGCTGGTCACCAGCGACGGCGCCGTGACCGGCGTCCGCGGCGCGATCCTGGAGCCGACCTCGCTCGAGCGCGGCAAGCCGACGTCGCGGGTCGAGGTCGGGGCCTTCGAGCTCTCCGCGCAGGCCGTGATCGTGACCTCCGGGGGGATCGGGGCGAACCTCGACCTGGTGCGCGAGAGCTGGCCGCAGCGGCTGGGCACGGCGCCGCGGCACATGGTCCAGGGCGTCCCCGACTACGTCGACGGGCGGATGATCGCGATCACCGAGGCGGCCGGCGGCGGCGTGGTCAACCGCGATCGGATGTGGCACTACGTCGAGGGCATCCACAACTGGGACCCGATCTGGACCGACCACGGGATCCGGATCATCCCGGGGCCCTCGTCGCTGTGGCTCGACGCGACCGGCAAGCGGCTGCCGCCACCGAACTTCCCGGGCTTCGACACGCTCGGGACGCTCGGCCACATCATGCGCAGCGGCCACGAGCACAGCTGGTTCGTGCTGACGCGGAAGATCGTCGAGAAGGAGTTCGCGCTGTCGGGCTCCGAGCAGAACCCGGACGTTGCCAGCCAGAGCATCCGCGAGGTCGTCAAGAGCCGCCTGGCCAAGGGCGCTCCCGGTCCGGTGCAGGCGTTCGTCGACCGCGGCGTCGACTTCGTCACGGCGACCGACCTCGACGCGCTCGTGCGGGGGATGAACGCCAAGACCGAGACGCCGCTGATCGACCGCGCCGCGCTCGAGCGCACGATCGTCGCCCGCGATCGCGAGGTCGCGAACACCTACACCAAGGACCTCCAGATCGCGGCGATCCGCAACGCCCGCACGTACCTGGCCGACAAGATCACCCGCGTCGTCGCGCCGCACGAGCTCCTCGACCCGGCGAACGGACCACTGATCGCCGTCAAGCTCAACATCCTCACCCGCAAGACCCTCGGCGGCCTGCACACCGACCTCGATTCGCGGGTGCTCGCGGCAGGCGGCGACCCGGCCGGCGCGCAGCCGGTGCCGGGGCTCTACGCCGCCGGCGAGGTCGCCGGCTTCGGGGGCGGCGGCCTCCACGGCTACCGGGCGCTGGAGGGGACCTTCCTCGGCGGCTGCCTGTTCAGCGGCCGGGCGGCCGGGCGCGCCGCGGCGAGGGCCGTGGCCTGAACCCCTCGGCGCCGGGGCCCTCCCCCGGCGCCGATCCGCTCAGAGCTCGATCCGGGAGCCCATCGAGACGGTCCGCTCGGTCGGCAGGTGGAAGTAGTCGACCGGGCTGGCGGCGTTGCGCGCGAGGGCGACGAACAGCAGCTTGCGCCAGCGCCGCATCCCCCGCCCCCGCCCCGGCACGATCGTGATCTGGGACAGGAAGTAGGAGGCGTGGTAGGGGTTGAAGTCGACCTCGAGCCCCGGCGGGGTGCTGCGGGCGAGCGCCAGCGCCCGCGGGACGTCGGGGGTGTCCTGGAACCCGAACCGCATCGTCAGGTGGCTGATGCCGTCGTAGTCGTAGCCGAGCTCGTCGACGACCAGCCGCTCGCGATCGGGCACGTGCGGCGTGGTCGTGGTCTCGATCGAGATGATCACGACCACGTCGTGGACCGCGCGGATGTGGTCGACCGTCGCCCGCAGCGCCAGCGGCGTCGTCTCGCGGCTGGCGTTCAGGTAGACCGCGACCCCGGGCAGCCGCGGCAGCGGCGGGCGCTTGGCGTTGAGCCGGTCGACGAACGGCTGCAGCGGGCCCTCGGCCCGGACGCGGGCCTCGGTCACCTGCTGGCGGCCCTTGTCCCAGGTGGCAAGGACGACGAAGACGAGCGCCCCGATCGTCAGCGGGAACCAGCCACCGTGAGCGATCTTCGTCGTGTTGGCGGCGAGGAACAGCAGGTCGACGCTCAGGAACACCACGACGCCGACGCCGACCATCCAGCGCGGCTTGCGCCAGAGCGTGCGCACGATCACCAGGAAGAGCAGCGAGTCGATCGCCAGCGTGCCGGTGACGGCGATCCCGTAGGCGGTCGCCAGCTTGGCCGAGGAGCCGAAGCCGATCACCAGCGCGACGACGGCGGCGAACAGGCCCCAGTTGACGACCGGGACGTAGACCTGGCCGATCTCCCGCGCGGAGGTGTGGCGGATCGACAGCCGCGGCAGGAAGCCGAGCTGGACCGCCTGGCGGGTGACCGAGAACGCTCCCGAGATCACCGCCTGCGACGCGATCAGGGTCGCCATCGTCGCCAGCACGACCATCGGGACCCGGCCCCAGTCGGGGATCAGCAGGTAGAACGGGTTGTCGATCGCGCTCGGCGTCTGGAGGATCAGCGACCCCTGGCCCAGGTAGTTGAGCGCCAGCGCGGGGAAGACGACCGCGAACCAGGCGCGCCGGATCGGCGGACGGCCGAAGTGGCCCATGTCGGCGTAGAGCGCCTCGGCGCCGGTCACCGTCAGCACGACCGAGCCGAGCGAGATGAACGCGATTCCGGGGTGGGCGGTGAAGAACTCGACCGCGTAGTGCGGCGACAGCGCGCGCAGGATCGACGGGCTCTCCGCGATCTGGGCGGCGCCGCTGAGCGCCAGGACCGCGAACCAGAGCACCATCACCGGGCCGAAGAGCCGGCCGATGACGTGGGTCCCGTGGCGCTGGATCGCGAACAGGCCGGTCAGGACGACCAGCGTGAAGGGCAGGACGACCGATTCGAGGCTCGGCGCCGCGACCTCGATCCCCTCGACCGCCGAGAGCACCGAGATCGCCGGCGTGATCATGCCGTCGCCGTAGAACAGCGAGACGCCGAAGAGTCCGGCGGCGACGAGCGCCAGCTGCACCCACCGCCGCTGGATGCCGGCTCGGCGGATCAGGGCGACCAGCGCCATGATCCCGCCCTCGCCGTCGTTGTCGGCCCGCATGATGAACGTGACGAACTTGATCGACACGATCAGCGTCACCGACCAGACGACCAGCGACAGGACCCCGTAGACGTCGGCCTCGTTCGGCTTGATCGCGTGGTCGTCGGCGGCGAAGACCGTCTGCAGCGCGTAGAGCGGGCTGGTGCCGATGTCGCCGAAGACGACGCCGAGGGCCCCGAGCGTGAGCGCCGCCATCCCCGCGGTGCCGGCCGCCGAGTGGCCTGGTCGGTGACCGGGTCCTGGTCCTCGTGGAGCGGCCGCTGCCGCGGGTGGGTTCGCCATGCCAGCGGGGAAGCCTACGCGGGCCGCTGGGCGCGATCGCGCCAGCTTGGCGCGATCGCCCCCGAACGACGACGGGCGGCCCGTAGGCCGCCCGTCAGCGAGTCGGATCGGACTCGTCGCTCAGGCGCGACGAGGGCGAGTCAGATCAGTACCGGTAGTGGTCGGGCTTGTACGGGCCCTCGACCGGCACGCCGATGTAGTCGGCCTGCTCCTGCGAGAGGACCGTCAGCTTGACGCCGAGGGCGTCGAGGTGCAGACGGGCGACCTTCTCGTCGAGGTGCTTCGGGAGGATGTACACCTGCTTGTCGGCGTACTTCTCCGGCTCGGTGAACATCGAGATCTGGGCGATCGTCTGGTTCGTGAACGAGTTCGACATCACGAACGACGGGTGGCCGGTCGCGTTGCCGAGGTTCAGCAGGCGGCCCTCGGAGAGGACGATGATCGAGTGGCCGTCGGGGAAGACCCACTCGTGGACCTGCGGCTTGACCTCGACCTTCTGGATCCCCGGGATCGACGCCAGGCCGGCGATGTCGATCTCGTTGTCGAAGTGGCCGATGTTGCCGACGATCGCCTTGTTCTTCAGGGCGGCGAGGTGGTCCTTGGTGATGATGTCCTTGTTGCCGGTCGTCGTGATGACGATGTCGGCGAACGAGATGACGTCCTCGAGGGTCTTGACCTCGTAGCCCTCCATCGCGGCCTGGAGCGCGTTGATCGGGTCGATCTCGGTGACGATCACGCGAGCGCCCTGGCCGCGCAGCGAGGCGGCCGAGCCCTTGCCGACGTCGCCGTAGCCGCAGATCACGGCGGTCTTGCCGGCGATCATGACGTCGGTGCCGCGGTTGATGCCGTCGATCAGCGAGTGACGGCAGCCGTAGAGGTTGTCGAACTTCGACTTGGTGACCGAGTCGTTGACGTTGATCGCCGGGAAGAGCAGCTTGCCCTCCTTGGCCAGCTCGTACAGGCGGTGCACGCCCGTCGTCGTCTCCTCGGTGACGCCCTTGATCTCGGACGCGATCTTGGTGTAGCGATCCGGGTGCGCGGCGACCGACTCGGTCAGCAGCGTCAGGAAGATCTGGAACTCCTCCGACTCACCGGTCGAGGGATCCGGCACGGCGCCGGCCAGCTCGAACTCGCGACCCTTGTGGATCAGCATGGTGGCGTCGCCACCGTCGTCGAGGATCATGTTCGCCGGAGCGTCGTCGGCCCAGCCGGCCACGACCTGCTCCGTGCACCACCAGTACTCCTCCAGCGTCTCGCCCTTCCAGGCGAAGACCGGGACGCCCTGCGGGCTGTCCGGCGTGCCGTTGGGGCCCACGGCGACGGCCGCGGCGGCCTGGTCGTCGGTCGAGAAGATGTTGCAGCTGCACCAGCGGACCTCGGCGCCGAGCGCGGTCAGCGTCTCGATCAGCACGGCGGTCTGGGTCGTCATGTGCAGCGAGCCGATGATCCGCGCGCCCTTGAGCGGCTGCGCGTCGGCGAACTCGGCGCGGGTCTGCATCAGGCCCGGCATCTCGTGCTCGGCGAGCTCGATCTGCTTGCGGCCGGCGGCAGCCAGCGACAGATCCCGGACCTTGAAGTCGTTCTGCTGGAGGACGGTGCTCATGGAGTCTCCGTAAGGGTCGTGTCGCGACGTGCGGCCTCCGCCAGCAGTCGCTCGTGCTTGTCCTGCTCCCACTCCAGCCAATCGTCGGCCGGAACATGCTCAGGACGCGCGGGCTCAGCCTCGAGCCACCCCTCGACCACCGTCCGCAGCGCGTCGTCGCGCTGCATCCGGCGGGCGAACCCGACGTCTCCGAGGCCCAGGTCGAAGCGATCCAGCAGCTCGCGCAGGGTGCGCAGCCGCTGCAGCTCTCCGGGCCCGTACAAGCGGTAGCCACCCGAGGAGCGCGGCGGCTCAACGAGCCCGAGCTCCTCGATGTAGCGCAGCATCCTCGGGGTCCAACCCGAGGTCTCCGCGGCCTCGTTGATCGTCAGGGCGTCCATGTGGGACGGCGGAACCTTACCACGGCTCTGTCAAGGTTTGGGAGGCACGTCGGCAGCGCTCCGCGCTCGTCTCCATGGGCGAGCCGGGCCGGAGGCAGGTGACCGGTCTCCCAGGCCCGAGGCGCACGGGCCTCTACCGTTGAGGGGAGTGCCCCGCCGCTCCCCCACCCGCCGCGACGACCCGCTGCCGGTCGCGATCGTCGCGCTGGCGATCTGCACGTTCGCCTTCGGGACCGCGGAGTTCGCGATCATGGGCGTCCTGCCCGAGGTCGCCGCCGGCTTCGACGTCTCGATCCCGACCGCCGGGCACCTGATGTCGGCCTACGCGATCGGGGTCGTGATCGGGGCGCCGCTGCTGACCGCCGCCGGCACGCGCCTGCCCCGCCGGACGCTGCTGGTGGCGCTGATGGGCGTCTTCACCGCCGGCTCGATCCTCTCCGCCAGCGCGCCCTCCTACGGCGTGATGCTGCTCGGCCGGGTGCTGACCGCGCTGCCGCACGGCGCCGTGATGGGGATCGGCGTCGTCGTCGCGTCGGCGCTGGCTCCGCCGCACCGGCGGTCGGCCGCGATCGCCGGCGTCTTCCTGGGGCTGACGCTGGCCAACGTCGCCGGCGCGCCGCTGTCGACGGCGCTCGGCCAGGCGCTCGGCTGGCGCTCGACCTTCTGGCTGCTGGTCGTGATCGGGCTCGCCAGCATGGTCGCGATCGCCGCGCTGGTCCCGTCGGCCCCGCGGCCGGCCCACGCCTCGCTCCGGGGCGAGCTGCGGACGCTCGCCCGCCCCCGCGTCGTGCTGCTGCTGGCGACCGCGGTGGTCGGCTTCGCCGGCGTCTTCGCGTCCTACGGCTACGTGGCGCCGCAGGTGACCGACGCCGCCGGGCTGCCGGAGAGCGCCGTGATCTGGGTGATGGCCGTCTTCGGGATCGGCATGACGACCGGCAACCTGCTCGCCGCGCGGCTGCTGCACACGACGTTCGCCGCCCGGCGACCGCGCTGGATGATCAGCATCGCGCTCGCCGTGCTGGCGCTGACGCTGCTGGCGCTCGGGTTCGCGTCCCGGACCGGCCCGACGCTGTTCCTCGGCATGTTCGTGCTCGGCAACGTCGTCTTCGTGTCGGTCCCGATCATCCAGACGCGGGTGATCGACCTGACCCACGACGCGCCGACGCTCAGCTCCGCCAGCGTCCATGCCGCCTTCAACGCCGCCAACGCCCTCGGGCCGCTGGCCTCGGGGCTGGCGATCGACGGCGGTTGGGGGTACGACGCCACCAACTGGGTCGGCGCCGGGCTGGCCGGCGCCGGGATCGTGCTGTGGAGCGTCGGGCTGGTGGTGCTGCGACGCCGCGGCCACCTGGCCGAGGCCGCCACCTGAGCGGCGGACCCAAGCGGCGGCCCGCTCGGGCTCAGGCCCGCGACGGCACCGCCGCCCCGAGCAGCCGCTCGCGGTAGAACGCCAGCACGTCGTCGAGCGCCTGCCGGGTCGGATGGCCGGGCCGGTCCTTCAGGTCCTCGGTGACGACCGAGTGCGCGATCGGCAGGTTGCCGTGGGGGTTGCCGAGCGAGGAGTCGATCTCGACCGCGATGAAGGCGTCGCCGAGCTCCTCTCGCAGCCGCGTGAAGCGGGCGCCCGGGGAGAGGACGTCGCCGCTGAAGCGCATCCCGATCACGCAGGCCCCGTCGGCCGCCCGCTGCTTGACGCGCGCCAGGGTCGCGTCGTCGATGCCGAGGTCGCGCTTGCGGGCGCGGCCGATCGGGAGCGGCAGCGACGGCTGGCTGAGGACCGGGGCCAGGACCCAGTCGTCGGCCATCATCGCCAGCCCGAAGCCGCCGGTCAGGCACATCCCGATCACGCCGATCCCGGGGCCGCCGCAGCGCTCGTGCTCGTGGCGGCCGAGCGCCCGCAGCCAGTCGGTCACCGGCGACTGCCTGCGCAGCCCCATCAGGTTGAACTCGCGCGAGACGCAGACGTGGGCGAAGGTCCGGCCGAGGTTCAGCGGGTTGCGGGCCCCGCCCTCGGGGGTGCCGAAGAGGTGCGGCAGGACCGCCGTCAGGCCGAGGTCG
Organism: Patulibacter medicamentivorans; assembly: GCF_000240225.1. Taxonomy (GTDB): domain Bacteria; phylum Actinomycetota; class Thermoleophilia; order Solirubrobacterales; family Solirubrobacteraceae; genus Patulibacter; species Patulibacter medicamentivorans. The sequence goes on along the minus strand of NZ_AGUD01000239.1, from coordinate 14,317 downwards.
ACGACCCGGTCGGCGAACGCGATCACCGCCGGCGTGATCCCCGGCACCTCGGCGATCACGATCACGGCCGGGCCCTCGCCGCGGCGGTAGACGTCGTGCGTCACCCCCGCGTCGGTGAACTGCTCCTTGAGGTAGCGCTCCAGGGCCATCGGGTCCTCCGGTCGGTCGACGACGCCGATGCTAGCGGCTCCGGAGCCCGCTTCCTACTCGCGCGTAGCCTCGGCCGCGATCCGCCCTGCCATCCGCCATGATGCGCGGATGGACGAGCCCCTGCGCGACCCCGACCTCGACGCTCCCGAGCGGACGACCTTCCGCGCCCTGATCGACGGCGAGGAGATCGGCGGCGGCACGCTGACGCTGCGCGCCGAGGACGACCGCACCTTCGTGCAGGAGATCGAGGGCCAGGCGTTCGGCCGTCTCAGCGGCAGCGCCGTCGTCCGCTTCCGCCGCAGGGGCGGCGACCTGATCGCCGAGTCGCAGGCGCTCGACATCAAGGACAAGGACCGCCACGTCCTGACCGAGGAGGCGTCGTTCCGCGACGTCCAGGTGCCGCAGATCGGCGGCGACATCGCCGGCTACCCGCGGCCGATGGTGCCGGCCCCGGCGCTGGCGCTCGCGTTCCGCACGCTGCCGCTGAAGGAGAAGGCGAAGTTCGTCCCGCGCCTCTGGCTGGCGGCCGTCGTCCACTGGCCGCTCGACGTGCGGGTCGAGAAGAAGGAGCGGATCGAGGTCCCGGCCGGACGCTTCGAGGCCTTCCGGATCCGGCTGCGCCCGAGCCTGGTCGACGTCGCCCAGGCGCTCGACGAGCTGTCCGCCACCGTCGTGCCGCCGGTGATCGCCCACGTCGCGGTCGAGCCGGCGGGCCGGCTGCTGCGGCTGTCGTTCCCGACCGGCCCGGCCCGCACCGACCCGACCGGGCTGCTCGAGGCGACCGAGCTGCGCTGACCGGGCCGGCTACGCCCAGGCCCGGCCGTAGGCCGCCTGGGCGTCGCTCAGGCGGTCGATCCCGATCCCGAGGCTGGCCAGCTTCAGCCGCGCCATCTCGGCGTCCATCTCGTGCGGGACCCGGTGGACGCCGGGCGCGAACCGCCCGGGCTCGCGGACCAGCGCCTCGACGGCGAGCGCCTGGTTGGTGAAGGAGAGGTCCATCACCGACGCCGGGTAGCCCTCGGCCGCGGCCAGGTTGACGACGCGACCGCCGGCCAGCAGGTGCAGGCGGTTGCCGCCGACGACGTAGCGCTCGACCAGCGGACGGACCTCGACCGCCGGGCCCTCGGCCGCGGCCGCCAGGTCGCCGAGCGAGATCTCGACGTCGAAGTGGCCGGCGTTGGCCAGGATCGCCCCGTCGCGCATCCGCTCGAAGTGCTCGCGGGTGAGGACGTCGCGGTTGCCGGTGACGGTCACGAAGACGTCGCCGCGCTCGGCGGCCTCGAGCGCCGGAGCGACCTCGAACCCCTCGAGCTTCGCCTCCAGCGCCTTGATCGGATCGACCTCGCAGACGATCACCGCGGCGCCCATGCCGCGGGCCCGGGCGGCGACGCCGCGTCCGCAGGAGCCGTAGCCGATCACGACCAGCCGGCGGCCCGCGAGCAGCACGTTGGTCGCCCGCAGGATCCCGTCGAGCGCCGACTGGCCGGTGCCGTGGCGGTTCTCGACGACGCGGTGGGTGTCGGCCTCGTGGACCGCCAGCACCGGCACCGTCAGCTCGCCCCGGGCCGCCATCGCCCGCAGCCGCAGCGCGCCGGCGGAGGTCTCCTCGGTGCCGCCGATCAGCTCGGGCGCTCGCGGCGGACGCGCCCCCGGGTCGGGACCGTCGCCGTCGCCGTCGACCGGTGCCCCGCCTTGCGGCTGATGCAGCAGCGCCAGCAGGTCGCCGCCGTCGTCCATCGTCAGGTGCGGCCCCGCCCCGCCGGCGGCCGCGACCGTCGCCTGGTGGGCGGTGTAGGTGGCGCGGTCGACCCGACGCCGCGCGTGGACGGCGATCCCGTCGGCGACGACCAGCGCCGCGGCCACCTCGTCCTGGGTCGACAGCGGATTGGCGGCGCAGAGCCAGATCGCCGCCCCGCCGGCGCGCAGCGTCCGGACGAGGTTGCCGGTCTCGGCGGTCACGTGCAGGCAGGCCGCGACCCGCAGCCCCTCCAGCGGCCGCTCCCGCGCGAAGCGGGCGCGAACCTGGGCGAGGACCGGCATCTGGGCATCGGCCCAGTCGATCCGCGCCTCGCCCGCGACGGCGAGCGACAGATCGGCCACGTCGTGCGGCGGCCGGACGGTCCGACTGCGGGAACCGGCGGGCTTGGGGGGCGAAGCCATCGCGTCAAGGCTAGATGAGGCAGTTGACAGAGGATTCCTCTGTCTGTCACGATCGCCCCGCCATGCCCGCTCCCGCCCGTGAGAAGCTGCTCGACGCGGCCCTCCGCCTGCTGGCCCGTGACGGCGCCCACGGACCGAGCCTCGACGCGATCCGGCTCGAGGCCGGGGTCAGCGTCGGCGCGCTCTACCACCACTTCCCCGAGCGCTCATCACTGGTCGCGGCCGTCCGCCTGCGCCTGCTCGAGGAGTACCAGCGACGCCTGCTGGCCCTGCTCGCGGAGTCCGACACGGCCGAGCAGGGGATCCGCGGCGGCGTCCACGTGCACCTCACCTGGTGCCGGGAGCACCCCGACGGCGCGCGCTTCCTCGTCGACGGCGGCGGCGCCCCGGCCGACGACCCCCTGCGCCGCGCCAACCGCGCGTTCTTCGCCGACGTCCAGCGGTGGTGGCGCCCGCACGTCGCCGCCGGCGCCCTGCCGCAGCTGCCGCTCGACCTCGCCTGGGCCACCTGGCTGGGCCCGACCACCGAGCTGGTGCGCCTGCGCCTGGCCGAGCGCCCGGCCCCGCAGCCGCCGCGGATCGAGGACGACGTCCGCGAGCAACTGGCGACCGCCGCCTGGGCCGGCCTGCGCGCGCTGGCCGCCCCAGTCCCCACGGATCCCGAACCCCGAACAGGAGCGTCCCGATGACCGACAGCCCCACCCCCGCCAGCCACCGCGGCACCGCCGGCTACCTGCGCTACCCCGGCCTGCTCGCTCGCGGCCAGGCGTCCTCGGCGGTCGAGGTCCGCCGGGACGGCAAGCGCGTCGACCTGGTGATCGGCGACGGCACCCGCCTCAACACCCTCGTGCCCGAGATCGTCGTCCCGCTGCGCGAGGCGCTGGAGCGCTACGGCCGCGACCCCGAGGTCCGCGTGATCGTGCTGTGCGGCGGCGGCGCCGCGTTCTCGGCCGGCGGCGACCTGGCGATGATGGAGAGCGCCGTCCGTCAGCTCGGCGATCCCGACGACCGCGACGGCACCGCCAGCATCTGGCGCTGGATCCGCCGCGAGTTCGGCGGCGTCGTCCGCGCGATCGCGCGCAGCGAGGCACCGGTGATCGCCGCCGTCGACGGGCCGGCGGCCGGCGTCGGGCTGGCCTTCGCGCTCGCCTGCGACCTGATCGTGGCCAGCGACCGGGCGCTGCTCGTGCCCGCGTTCGGCCGGATCGGCCTGGTGCCCGAGGTCGGGACCTCGTGGGCGCTGACGCGCGCGCTGGGCCGGGCCGGGGCGTTCGCCCGCTACCTGACCGGCGAGCCGATCGCGGCCGCCGAGGCGCTCGACCTGGGCCTGGTCCAGGAGGTCGTGCCGGCGGCCGAGCTGGGCGCCGCCGCCGACCGCTGGGCCGGCCTGGTCCAGGCGCAGCCGGAGCAGGCGCTGCAGCTGACGAAGGTGCTGCTACGGCAGGCCGCCGACAGCAGCTGGGAGCACGCGCTCGTCGCCGAGGAGTTCGCCGAGCCCCAGTGCTTCGTGAGCGGTGACTTCGCGGACGCGATCCGGACCTTTCCGGCCGCGCTGAAGGACGTCGAGCGCTACGCCGCCGGCTGACGTCGCCTGACCGGTCGGCGGTCGCGCCGTGACCGCCGACCGGCCCTCTGGTACCGTCGAAGGCGGCCCCTCCGGGCCGCTTCATGCGCACCTCCAGCTAGACAGCCGCCACGAGCTCGCCGACCGCCCGCCGGTCGCCGCGGCTGTCCGTCCGTCGCCCACGTGGCCGACGGGGAGGAGCGATCGCCCCCGCGCGTCGCCGGTGCGGCCGGTGGCGATCGACGGCGCCGTCACCGCCCGCCGCGTGGTCGCGCTCAGCTTCGACGCCGACATGACGCCGCGGATGCTCGGCGAGCTGCGCGCCGGTCGCGTGCGGAGCTGGTACGCCGCGCCGCTGATCCACGAGCTGGAGCGGACCGCCACCCCCGCGACGCTCTTCCTGACCGGGCTCTGGGCGCGGACCTATCCGCAGGTCACGCGACGCCTGGCCGCCCAGCCGCGGTTCGAGATCGGCAGCCACACCTGGGACCACCTGGCCTGGACGAGCAGCTGCTACGGGCTGCCGGCGGTGAGCACCGACGCCGCCAAGCGCCGGGAGCTGCGCCGGACCGCCACGGTCCTGCGGCGGCTGACGGGCCGGTCCCCGGTGCTCTTCCGCTTCCCTGGGCTCTGCCACCGCGCCGGCGACCTGCGACTGGTCGCCGCGCACCGCCAGCAGGCGATCGACGGGACCGCCTCGGGCGACGCGCTCCAGGACGATCCGTCGGTGATCGTGCGGACGGTCCTGGCCGACCTGGCGCCCGGCCGGATCTTCGTGATGCACATGATGGGCGGGCCGAACGCCCCGGCCACCGCGGCGGCGGTGCGGCAGCTGATCCCTGCGATCCGCGCCCGCGGCTACCGGCTGGCGACGGTCGGCGCGCTCCTGCGCCACCGCGTCCGAGACGCCCCGTCCGAGCAGGCCGGCGGCGCCTGACCGCGGGCCGCGGGCCGCGATACTGCCGTCATGGACCTGGGGATCGAGGGCAAGGTCGCGATCGTCGGTGGCGCGTCCGCCGGGATCGGGCGCGCGATCGCGGCGGCGCTGATCGCCGAGGGCGCGCGGGTGGTGGTCAGCTCACGCGATCCGCAGCGGACCGCGACCGCCGCCGGCGAGCTGGGCGCGGCCGGCGCCGTCGCCTGGGACACCGGCGACGTCGCCGGAGCCGACGTCCTGGTCGACCGCGTCGAGGCCGAGCACGGGCCGATCGAGATCGCGGTCGTCAACACCGGCGGCCCGCCGCCGAACGCCGACCCGCTGGCCTTCGACGACGAGCAGTGGGAGGACGCCCACCGCCACCTGGTCCGCTCGCCGATGGCGCTGCTGCGGCGGGTGCTGCCGGGGATGCGCGAGCGCGGCTGGGGCCGGGTCGTCAACGTCGTCTCGAGCTCGGTCCGGGAGCCGATCCCGGCGCTGATGCTCTCCAACGCCGAGCGCTCGGCGGCGCTGGCCGCGTTCAAGACCGTGGCCCGCGAGGTCGCCCGCGACGGCGTCACCCTCAACAGCCTGCTGACCGGCCAGATCGCGACCCGCCGGATCGCCGCCGCCTGGGGTGGCTCGCTCGAGCGGGCAGAGGAGGCCGCCCGCACGGCGGTCCCCGCGGGACGGCTGGGCCGGCCCGAGGAGATGGCCGCGGTCGCGACGTTCCTCTGCTCGCAGCAGGCCGCGTACGTGACGGGGACCGCGATCCCGGTCGACGGCGGGCTGCTGCGCGGCGTCTGGTGAGGGCAACCCGTCTGACAGGCGCCCCCGACGGGCATAGGGTGCGCACATGGTCCGTGACCCTCGATCGCTGCTCTCCGGCGCGACCCAGCTGGCGGGCCGCGCGAACGACGAGGCGCACTTCGCGCTGACGCTGCTGCGCGCCGGCCTGCTCGGGCCGGTCGCGCCGCACAAGGCGGTCGGCGCGCTGCGGGCGCTCGAGCGATGGGGCATGCTCGGCGCCGCGATCCGGGTCGCCGCGGCCCGCCACGGCGACCGGGTCGGCGTGATCGACGACCGCGGCAGCGTCACCTACGCCGAGCTGGACCGGCGCAGCAACGCGCTCGCCAACGCCTGGCTGGCCCACGGCCTGCTCCCCGGCGACGGGGTCGCGATCCTCTGCCGCAACCACCGCTGGTTCCTGCTGGCGACGTTCGCCTGCGCCAAGGCCGGCGCCCGCGCGATCTTCCTCAACACCGACTTCGCCGGACCCCAGATCCGCGAGGTGTCCGAGCGCGAGGGCACGCGGATGCTCGTCCACGACGACGAGTACGGCGAGTTCCTGGCCGGGGTCGAGCCGCCGCTCGGCCGCTGGCGGGCGTGGGCCGAGGGCGGCGACGCGGCGGCCCCGGATCCCGACACGCTCGACCACCTGATCGAGACCGGCTCCGACCGCGAGCCGCCGCGACCGGAGCGCAAGTCGTCGTTCGTGATCCTGACCAGCGGCACGACCGGGACGCCGAAGGGCGCGCCGCGCGACCAGCCCAACTCGCTGGCGCCGATCGGCGGGGTGCTGTCGAAGGTCCCGCTGCGCTCGGGCGAGGTCACCGCCGTCTGCGCGCCGCTCTTCCACGCCCTCGGGTTCCTGCACGGCATGATCGGCGTCGGCCTGGGCTCGACGCTGATCCTGCGCCGCAGGTTCGACCCCGACCAGGTGCTCGCCGACGTGGCTCGTCACCACACGACGGCGATGATCGTGGTGCCGATCATGCTGGCGCGGATCCTCGACGAGCGGGCGAAGCACCCGGACCGCGACGACCTCTCGTCGCTGCGGATCGTCTTCGTGTCGGGCTCGGCGCTCGGCGCCGAGCTGGCCAAGCGGACGCTGAAGGACCTCGGCCCGGTCGTCTACAACCTCTACGGCTCGACCGAGGTCGCCTACGCGACGATCGCCACGCCGGAGGATCTCGTCTGCGACCCGGCGACCGTCGGCCGCGTCCCGCGCGGCGCCGTCGTCAAGGTGATCGACGACGCCGGCGACGAGGTCCCGACCGGCACCGTCGGCCGGGTCTTCGTCGGCAACTCGATCGCCTTCGAGGGCTACACGGGCGGCGGCCACAAGGAGGTCGTCGCCGGCCTGATGTCGTCCGGCGACGTCGGGCACTTCGACGAACGCGGCCTGCTGTTCATCGACGGCCGCGACGACGACATGATCGTCTCGGGCGGGGAGAACGTCTTCCCGGCCGAGGTCGAGGACCTGATCAGCGGCCTCGACGGGGTCAAGGAGGCCGCGGTGGTCGGCGTCGAGGACGCGAAGTTCGGCCAGCGGCTGCGCGCCTTCGTCGTCCCCCACGAGCCCGGCGGGATCTCCGAGGACGAGGTCAAGCAGCACGTCCGCGACAACCTCGCCCGCTACAAGTCCCCGCGCGACGTGATCTTCGTCGACGCGCTGCCCCGCAACCCGACCGGCAAGGTCCTCAAGCGCAAGCTGGCCGAACACGACGGCCAGCAGCAGGACGTCTGACCGCCGCCGCGAACCCCTCACCCTCGAACCCTCGGCAGGAGAACCACATGGCCCCGCGCCTTCCCCGGCTTCCCAAGGTCGTCTCGCGACCGATCGGCACCGTCACCCGACTGGCGAACACCCCGATGGGCAACGCCGGCAGCTACCGGCCCGTCTACGGCACCCACCTGCTGGATCGGGTCATCAACGGTCCCCGGTCGCTGGAGGGCGCGGTCGCCGGGAAGGTCATCCTGATCACCGGCGCCTCGTCGGGGATCGGCCTGGCGACCGCCGAGCGGATCGGATCCGCCGGCGGCACCGTGGTGCTGGTGGCCCGCGGCAAGGAGAAGCTGGACGAGGCGAAGGCCTCGGTCGAGGCCCGCGGCGGGACGGCGCACGTGCACCCGACCGACCTCAGCGACCTCGAGGCGATCGACCGGCTGGCCGACGACGTGATCGCCGCCTACGGGCAGGTCGACGTGCTGATCAACAACGCCGGCCGCTCGATCCGCCGCTCGGTCGCGCTCTCCTACGACCGCTTCCACGACTTCGAGCGGACGATGCAGCTGAACTACTTCGCGCCGCTGCGGCTGATCCTGAAGCTGCTCCCGGGCATGCGCGAGCGCCGGAGCGGCCACGTGATCAACGTCAGCTCGATCGGGGTCCAGACGAAGGTCCCGCGGTTCGGCGCCTACATCGCCTCGAAGGCGGCGCTGGACACGCTCTCCGACGCGATCCAGGCCGAGGCGCACGACGACAACATCCGCTTCACGACCGTCCACATGCCGCTGGTCCGGACGCCGATGATCGCCCCGACGACGCTCTACGACAAGTTCCCGACGCTGACGCCGGAGCAGGCCAGCGACGTGCTGGCCAACGCGATCACCTACCGCCCGCGGCGACTCGGTTCGCCGATCGGCCAGGTCGCCGCGTTCGCCGACGCCCTCAACCCGCAGGTGATGGACGCGGTGCGCAACCGCGGGTACCACATGTTCCCCGACTCGAAGGCGGCGAAGGGCACGCCGGACACGAAGCACAGCGACGCCGAGATCGGCCGCGCCGGCGAGACGTTCGCCCGGATGACGCGCGGCGTCCACTGGTAGGCGCCGCGGAGCGGGGCGCGCTTCCCGGCGCGCCGCTGCTGCGCGGCCCGCGGACGGCCGCGCCGCGACTCAGACGCCGCGCACGTTGCGCAGGTTCGCCTTCGCCAGGTCGAGCATCTTGCCGACCCCGCCGCCCAGCACCGTCTTGCCGGCGGCGGTCGCGAAGCCGCGGATCTGCTGCGCGGAGACGCGCGGTGGCATCGAGAGCGCGTTCGGGTCGGTGACCACGTCGACCAGCACCGGGCCGGGGGCGGCCAGCGCCCGCGCCAGGCCGTCGCGCAGCTCCTCGGGGCGCTCGATCCGGACGCCCTCGATCCCGACGCCGCGGGCGATCGTGGCGTAGTCGACCGGGTCGTGATCGGTCCCGAAGTCGGGCAGGCCCTCGACCAGCATCTCGAGCTTGACCATCCCCAGCGTCGAGTTGTTGAAGACGACGATCTTGACCGGCAGCCGGTGGCGGCGGACGGTCAGCAGCTCGCCGAGCAGCATCGCCAGGCCGCCGTCCCCGGACATCGAGATCACCTGCCGGCCCGGCTGGGCGAACTGGGCGCCGATCGCGTGCGGCAGCGCGTTGGCCATCGTCCCGTGGAGGAACGAGCCCATCACCCGCCGGCGGCCGTTGGGCGTCAGGTAGCGGGCCGCCCAGACGTTGTTCATCCCGGTGTCGACGGTGAAGATCGCGTCCTCGGCGGCGATCTCGTCGAGCACGTCCGCCACGTACTCGGGGTGGATCGGGGTCCGCTGGCGGACGTCGCCGGTGTAGGCCTCGACGACGTTGCGCAGCGCCCGCTCGTGACGGCGCAGCATCTCGTCGAGGAAGCCCCGGTCGGCCTTGGCGTGCAGCTGCGGCCGCAGCGCGCGGAGGGTCGCGCCGACGTCGCCGTGGACGGCGACCCGCAGCGGCGTGCGGCGGCCGAGGCGGGCCAGGTCGTGGTCGACCTGGGCCGTGTCGCGCCCCGGCAGGAAGCCGTCGTAGGGAAAGTCGGTGCCGAGCAGCAGCACCAGCTCGGCCTCGTGCATCGCGTCGTAGCAGGCGCCGTAGCCGAGCAGGCCGCTCATCCCGACGTCGAACGGGTTGTCGAACTGGATCGCCTCCTTGCCGCGGAGGGTGTGGCCGATCGGGGCCTTGATCGCGTCGGCCAGCTCGAGCAGCTCCTCGCGGGCGTCGCGGGCGCCGGTGCCGGCGAAGATCGCCACCGTCCGCGCCTCGTTGATGGCGTCGGCCAGGGCCCGGACCTGAGCCGGCGGCGGCTCGGCGACGGCGCGCTCGACGACGAAGCCGCCGTCGCCGGTCGGATGAACGGCGTCGAGGTCGGCGACGTCGCCCGGCACCACCAGCACGGCCACGCCGCCGTCGCCGAGCGCCCGCTGGATCGCGATCCGCTGGATCCGCGGCATCTGCTCGGCCCGGCCGACCGTCTCGCAGAAGACGCTGCAGTCGACGAACAGCCGCTCGGGATGGGTCTCCTGGAAGAACCCGGTGCCGATCTGGTCGGAGGGGATGTGCGACGCCAGCGCCAGCACCGGGGCACCGGAGCGCTGGGCGTCGTAGAGGCCCTGGATCAGGTGCGTGTTGCCGGGACCGCAGCTGCCGGCGCAGACTGCCAGCCGACCGGTCACCTGCGCCTCGGCGGCGGCGGCGAAGGCCGCGGCCTCCTCGTTGTGGACGTGGATCCAGTCGATCCCGTCGGTCCGGCGGATCGCGTCGACGACCGGGTTGAGGCTGTCGCCGACCACGCCGTAGACGCGCTCGACGCCGGCCTGGCGCAGGACCTGGACGAACTGCTCGGCGACGTTCATCGGGACGGGGCCTCCGGGGGGTGGGGAGCACGGCGGGCCGCGCGCGGCCCGCCGCTCACGCTACCCGGCCGTCGGGCGGGGCCCGGCCGGGCGGGCGGTCGCCGCCGGTGGACGGTCGACGGCGCCGATCTCTAGGGTGCCGCGGGTGGGTGGTCGTCGATCGGGGTCGGGAAGGGAACGGGCGCGCCGCGCGGTCGCCGTCGGGCTGCTGGCGTCGGTCGTGGCGGGCAGCGGCGGGGCGATCGCCCGCGCCGACCCGCCGCCCGAGCCGCTGACGCCGGCCCCGCCGCCCCTGGCCACGATCGCGACCGTCGGCGCCTGGGGCTGGTTCGCCGACCCGCGCGCGATCGACTACCGCGGGCTGCCGGTCTTCGGCTGGGTCGACGACGACGGCTCGGTGATGGTCGGGGACGCCGGCGGCCGGCGGTTCGCGCTCCAGGTGCGGCTGGAGCGCAACGACCACGACAGCCCCGCCTTCTACGTCCGCCGCGACGGGCGGCTGACCGCCTTCTGGTCGGGGCACCGCGGGGCCTCGCTGGAGCAGCGGACCACGATCGGCGACGACATCACCGCCTGGGGACCGGTCACGCAGGCCCCGGCCAACCCGCCCGGCGGGCGCCCGGGGTACACCTACCCGAACCCGATCCGGGTCGGGAGCCGCCTGTACCTGTTCTGGTCCGGATCCGGCTCGCACGCGACCTTCGCCGTCTCGCGGGACGACGGCGCGACCTGGGGCCCCGCGCGGCGGCTGTTCGACCCCGCCACGCCCTACGTCCGCTACGTCAAGTACCGCGCGGCCGGCGACGAGATCCACCTCGCGTGGACCCTCAAGCACCCGCGCCAGGGCCGCAGCGGCGTCTACCACGCGCTGATCCGCGACGGCGCCCTCTGGCGACAGGACGGGCGGCGCCTGGGGACGCTCGGGGCGCCGATCGCCTCGACCGCCGGCGACCGGGTCTTCCCCCCGCGAACCGACGGCGGCGCCTGGATCCACGACATCGCGATCGACCACGGTCGGCCGGTGCTCGTCTACGCGACCTTCCCCGCGATCCGCGACCACGTCTATCGCTGGGCGCGCTGGGACCCGTCGAGCCGTCGCTGGACCGAGGAGCCGATCACCGCCGCCGGGCCCGCCTTCACCGAGGACGTGCGCGAGCAGCGCTACTCGGGCGGGATCTCGCTCGACCCGGACGATCCGACCGTCGCCTACCTCTCGCGCACGATCGGCGGGATCCACGAGATCGACCGCTGGATGCGGACCCCGGACGGGTGGAGCAGCGCGCCGATCACGCGCCGATCGCCCGTGGCCAACGTGCGGCCGTTCCCCGTCGCCGGCGGGCTCGCCTGGATGCGCGGCCGCTACAGCGGCTACCAGACGTTCGGGACCAGCCTGGTGTGGCTGCCGCGAGGCGCGGCGACCCCGATCGGACGGCCGCCCGTGCCGCTCGGCATGCGGATCGACGGGCCCCGCCAGGCGCGTCCCGGCGACCGCCTGACCGTCGTCGCCACCGACGGCGTCAGCGGCCGGGTCGAGCTGCGGTTCGTGCCCGCCACGGCCGCTCGCGGCGGCCGGATCGTCGTCGCGGCGCGGCGGCCGCTGGTCCTCCGTGGGGATCGCGCCGTGGCAGCGGTGCCGCGGCTGCCCGCCGGCCGCTACCGCGTGTCGGCGTGGAGCCAGCAGCGGCGGTTGACCTGGCGCCCGCTGGACGTGCGGTAGCGGCTGCCAGCCGCCACGGCCCGCTCAGTGCAGCAGGCCGGTCCAGTCGCGCTCGTCGAACCGGTGGTCGGGATCGCCGGGCTCGTGGCGCGCGGTGCGGCCATAGGCCTCGACGAGCATCAGGGCATCGGATGCGTGGCAGGCCCAGTGGATGCCGTCCCGCTGCAGCTCGGCCGCCCGCTCGGGGCCGCCCAGCGCCTGCGGCCCCTCCAGCCACCGGAGCAGCTGGCGCTCCTCGCCCGTCCACAACTCGTCGAGCGTCCGCAGGACGCGCGACGCGAAGGCGACCTGGCGATCGATCGCCTCGACGTGCCCGCGCGAGGTGGCGAGCATGCTCAGCTCGCGCCCCTCGCTCGGCAGGTCGGCGACCGTGACCGCCTGGTCCTCGACCCCGTGGCGGGCGTCGTCCATCGCGGCGTCGCAGGCGGAGCAGACGCCGCGGGTGATCTCGACGTTCTCGCTGACCAGGAGCCGCCCGTCGCCGACCGCCACCGAGGCCGGGCAGAGGCTGACGCCGACGATCCGCCGCTGGCGGATCGCCGCGGGGGCCGCGGTGGCGATCGTGAGGTTCGCGTCGCTGAGGCGGCCGGCGACGGCCGCGACCGCCGACGAGACGACGGCGTAGTCGATGACCGACGGCGCATGGCGGTCATCGCGCAGGTCCTCGACCTCGAGGCCGAGGCGGATCCTCGCCCTGCGGTTGATCGTGGCGAGCCGGCGGATCGCGGCCACGCAGTCGCCGATCGTCTCGCGCGCGGTGCCGGCGAGGCGACGCAGCTCCTCCAGCTCCGCGGACAGCTCCCACCAGGCGCGGGCGCCGGCCCCGTCGCCCTCGGCGTGGGCCGCCAGGTCGGGGGCGAGGGCGGCGAAGCGGGTGGCGTAGGTCCGGACGTCGATCAGCGGCTCGATCAGCGTCGGCAAGTCCGCTTCGAGCCACTCCCACGTTCGCGCACCGGCCACACGCTGGGCGGCGGCGAACGTGGGAGCGAGGATCAGATCCGTCGAAGGCTGCCCGCTGAGCGCCCGCACGCTGGCCTCGAGCGCGACGACGGACGCGAAGACGTCGTCGAAGCGCTGACGGTCGGGTGCGGACAGGGCTGGTTCGGCGGTCTCACGGCGCTCCGGGCGCTCTCGCTTGGGTCGAAGGGCGCTTCGGCGCACGCGTGCTGGTTCTCCGGACGGGGGATCGTCGTGTCGCGGACGACGCGGGTGGGCTGCGTCGCTGCGACGCAGCGAACGTAGCCCGGGCCATACCCGGAACTCAAGCGCCAGAGGGGCGATCGGACGCATCGGCGCCCCTCCGCTGGCCATGTAACAGCGGATGTTGGACAGACGCGACGTAACAGGCCGGCCTAGCCTCTCCCGCGAGTCGGTCAGAGTCGTCTACTGTCTCAGAACACCATCGTTTCTTACTCTACGTAGGAGGAGCTCATGATGTCCCGTACCCCTCGTGGCCGCCGTTCAGCACGACGAGCGCTGCTCGCGACCCTGGTCGTCGGCACCGCCTGTCTAGCCCCCGCCGCCGTCGCGAGCGCCGACGAGACCTTCACCCTCGACGGCCAGGCCTCGACCCAGGCCGCGATCCTGGCCGCCGGAGCGATCTGCGGCGCCGGGCCGAACGACGCCGGGGTCAACGAGTGCTTCAGCACCGAGGAGGCCATGGCGACCGCCCAGGCCGCCGCGGTGCGAGCCGGCGAGCTGCCCGCGGGCTGGGGCGTGATCCCGGCGACCCCGGCGGAGCGCGAGGCGCTGGCGCAGTCGTTCGAGGACGAGGGCGCAGGTGGATCGAGCGCGGCCCGCGCCAGCCTCCTGCTCGGCAGCTGCGGCTGGGTGAACACCCACATCTACACCGACGCCAACCAGCTCGGCACCCACGGGACCCAGGGGGCGACCGGGACCAACGTCTGGCTCAACTACTCCTCGACCTACAACAACAAGGTCTCGTCGTTCGCGACCTCGAACGACGACACCTGGGACACGCGCTGGCACGACCTCGCCGACGGCGGCGGCGCCTACTACGGTCCGATCGGGTCCTGCGTCACGAACAACAACCTCTCCGGCACGAACATGAACGACGGCGCGAGCGCCAACGACCGCTTCAGCTCGTTCGCCGGCTGGTAGGCGGTGCGGCGGCCAGCGGCGCACGCTCTCCTCCTGGGGGCCGCGGCCGCCGTCCTGCTCGGCGGGTGCGGAGGCGACCGACGCGAGCCGAACGGACCGCGTCGGCCCGCCGCCGCCCCGGCGGGCGTCTGGTCCCCGCTGCCGCGTCTTCCGGAGGCCGGCTCGGTCGACCTCGACGGGGCGGCGGTCGCGACGGCCGCCGGCGCGCTCCACGTCGCCGTCGTCGCCCGGCGCGGCGGGCGTCGCGACAGCCGCGTGCTCGTCTTCCGCTGGGCAA
>NZ_AGUD01000240.1 GCF_000240225.1 Patulibacter medicamentivorans | reverse complement strand
CCCCGGCGACCGGCCGCGACCGGTGGCGGTCGCCCCGGCGCCGGCCGCCGCGGCCGCCGCGACCGCGACCGCGGCCCCTGGCCCTGGTTCGCGCTGCCGGCGATCGCGTTCGTCGTCGTCTTCTTCGCGGTCCCGTTCGTCCTCAACATCGGGTTCGCGTTCTCGGACTGGTCCGGCTTCACGAACGACATCTCGTTCAACGGGCTCGACAACTTCCGGGCGCTGATCGATCAGGAGCTGTTCGTCAACGCGGTCACGGTGACCGTGCTCTACGCCCTGATCACGCTCTTCCTGCAGACGGCGATCAGCCTGCCGCTGGCGCTGATGCTGGTCGAGAACACCCGCATCAACACCGTCTTCCGGTCGCTGTTCTTCGTCCCGGTCCTGATCTCGCCGCTGGCGGCCGGCTACGTCTGGAAGGGCCTGCTGGCCCCCGACGGGCCGTTCAACGGGATCCTCGCCTTCCTGCTGCCGGGCGGCTTCGACTGGAACTGGCTGGGGGAGACCTCGACCGCGCTGCCGGCCGTCGCCCTGATCGACGCCTGGAAGTGGAGCGGGCTGATCACGCTCGTCTACATCGCGGGCCTGAAGGCGATCCCGAAGGAGATGATCGAGGCCGCCACGATCGACGGCGCGGGGGCGTTCGCCCGCTTCTGGCGGATCAAGCTGCGGCTGCTGGCGCCGGCGATGACCTTCAACGTCGCGGTCACCCTGGTCGGCGCGCTGAGCGCCTACGACGTGGTCGCCGCGACCACCGGCGGCGGACCCGGCGACCACACCACGACCCTCAACGTGGCGATGCGCCAGCAGTGGGGGCAGAGCTTCTTCGGGCCGGCGAGCGCGCTGAGCCTGACCGTCACCGCACTGGTGATCCTGACCGCCGTGCCGCTGGTGGCGTGGCTGCGCCGCAGGGAGATCGCATGAGCACCGCCGTCGGCACCCGACCGGTCGGCGCCCGCCGCTGGCCGTCGCGGGTCAAGTACCTGCTGCTGGCGGTGTTCGCGATCCCGTGGGTCGTGCTGCCGCTGTGGATGGTGATCGTCAACGCGATGAAGACCGAGGGCGAGGCCCAGGCGCTGAGCCTCGGCCTGCCCGAGAAGTGGGCGATCGGCGACAACCTGTCGACGATCTTCGACGAGGGCCACTACCTGTCGGGCCTGGTCAACAGCCTGCTGATCACGGTCCCGGTGCTGATCGTGGTGCTGCTGCTCGGCTCGGCCGCGTCGTGGGCGTTCGCCCGCAGCCGCGCGCGCTGGATGAAGGTCGCCTTCTACGTCACGTCGCTCTCGATCCTGCTGCCGCCGGCGATCATCCCGTCGATCTACCTGCTGCGGCAGATGGGCGTCGACGGCACGCTGCTGGCCTACGCGCTGGTCCTGATCGGGACCAGGATGGGCGTCGTCGTCTTCCTGACCACCGGCTTCGTCCGCGCGCTCCCGACCGACCTCGAGGACGCCGCCTCCGTCGACGGCGCCTCCTACTTCCAGATCTACCGCCGGATCATGCTGCCGCTGCTGCGGCCGGTGCTGCTGGTCGGCGCGGTGATGCTGGTGATCACCGTCTGGAACGACTTCTTCTTCGCCCTCTTCCTGATCCAGGGAGAGGACAGCGCCACGCTGCCGCTGGCGCTCTACCAGTTCGCCTCGGGCACGGTCGACACGCTCCGCTGGAACCTCGTCTTCGCCCACGTGCTGCTGACGAGCCTGCCGCTGATCGTGGTCTACCTGTTCGTCCAACGCCGCGTCATCAGCGGCCTCACCGAAGGAGCGATGAAGGGATGACCTCCGGTTCGCCCAGCTTCGACCTCGTCCACGACCTGCTCGCCGAGCACGTCCGCGAACGGCGCCTGCCGTGCGCGGTCTTCGGGGTCGCGACGTCGTCCGGGATCCAGAGCCTGGAGGCGTTCGGCTCGGCGGCGGGACGGGCGGTCGAGCGCGACGACACCTTCCTGCTGTTCTCGGCCGGCAAGCCGCTGGTCGGCCTGACCGCGATGCGGCAGGTCGAGCGCGGGCGGCTGTCGCTGCGGACGCCGCTCTCCGAGGCGGTCCCGATGTTCGGGCTGGCGCGCGAGGACGAGGTCACCCTCTGGCACCTGCTGACCCACACCGGCGGGATCGTCGAGGCGACCGTCGCCCCGGAGACCTCGCTGCTGGACCAGCTGCTCTACGCGCCGCAGATGTACGAGGCCGGCCGCTTCGCGCTCTACTCGAACGTCGGCTTCACCGGGATCGGCGAGATGATCGGCGCAGCGGCCGGCCGGCCGCTGCACGAGCTGCTGCCGGACGATCTCGGCGCGCTGCCCGGCGTCGATGGCCTGAGCCTGGATCCGGACGTCCCGTGCATCCCGCTCGAGGGGCTCGACCGGGTCGTGATCGACGTCGACCGCTTCCGCGCCCTGCGCCACCCGGCCGGGGCGGTCAGCGCCACCGCCGGCGACCTGCTGGCGCTCAGCACGATGCTGCTGGCCGGCGACCGGCAGCTGATCCACCCCGGGACCCTGCAGGCGATGACGCGCCCGCAGACGACGGGGATCGAGCGGCTGATGCCCGACCCGCTGCACATCGGCCCGGGCACCGGCCAGGAGTGGGGGCTGGTCTGGAACATGCGCACCAGCCCGACGATCTTCGACCACCGGCTCTACGGGCACGGCGGCCTCTCGGGCTGCCAGTGGTGGATGTACCCCGAGCACGACGCGGCGTTCGTCCTGCTGACCAACGTGATGAACCCGCTCGACGTCGGCGTCGACCTCGACGGGGTCCACAACGCCTTCACCACCTGCCTGGACCCGATCGACGACCCGTCGGTCGCGGCCTACCCGATCGGGGCGGGCGCATGACCAGCGGCGTCTACCGGCGCTACGCCCCGGCCGAGCGCCGGCGGCGGATGGTGGCGCTGCTGCGCAAGCGCCGCAGCGTCACGATCGCCGAGCTCGAGGAGCAGTTCGGCGTCTCGGCGATGACCGCCCGCCGCGACCTGGCGATGCTCGAGACGCGCGGCCTGGTCTCGCGGACCTGGGGCGGGGCGACGATGCCCAGCCCGGTCTCGAGCGAGCAGCCGTTCGCCGAGCGCCGCGACCAGGACGCCGAGACCAAGCGCCGGATCGCCGACATCGCGCTGCGCATGATCGAGCCGCACGAGACCGTGATCGTCGACGGCTCGACGACGGCCTGGTTCCTGATCGAACGGATCGTCGGCGAGCAGCTGCCGTGCACGATCATCACCAACTCGCTGGCGGTGATGGAGCTGGCGGCCGACGCGGGCCCGCAGGTCCAGCTGGTCGCCGTCGGCGGGCTGCTGCGGCCGTCCAGCCGCTCGTTCGTCGGGCCGGCCACGATCCGCGGCCTCGGCGAGCTCTACGCCGACCGCGCGTTCCTCTCCGTCCACGGGATCGGCCCGGACGGCGCGATGACCGACCCGGACCCGCTGGAGGCCGAGGTCAAGCAGGCGATCCTGGGGCAGTCCAAGGAGGCGGTCCTGCTGGTCCAGCAGCCGAAGTTCGGCGCGATCGCCCAGAACCGGATCGCCGCCCTGGCCGACGTCAGCCACGCGGTCGGCGTCGACCTCGAGGACGACGCCGTGGCCGTGCTGGCCGACGCCGGCGTGCAACTCCACCGGGACGCCGCGTGACCGGAGCCCTGCACGCGGAGCGGTTGCGCTGCGAGCGGCTGGAGGACCCGCTGGCGGTCGGCGCGCGGGCCCCGCGCCTGAGCTGGATCGTCCGCGGCCCCGGTCGCGACCAGTACCAGACGGGCTACCGGATCACCGTCGCCGCCGACCCGGACGACCTGCTCGCCGAGCGGTCGCTGGCCTGGGACTCCGGGCTCGTCGCCGGCGACGAGACGCTGGCCGTGACCTACGGCGGACCGGCCCCCGCCGCCGGCGAGCGCCTGCACTGGCGGGTCCAGCTGTGGGACCGCGACGGCCGGCCCGGGCGACCGAGCGCGATCGGGTCGTGGGGCGCCGGCCTGCCGGCGCGGGCCTGGCGGGCCAGCTGGATCGGCCACGGCCACCCGTGGCGCGCGACCCAGCCGCCGTCGGGGGACGACCTCGACCTGCTGACCAACGCCGAGTTGACGGCGGCGCTGCTGCGGACGACGTTTCGGATCGACCGTCCGGTGGTCCGCGCCACCCTCTACGCGACCGCCCGCGGGCTGTACCGGCTGCAGCTCAACGGCGAGCGGGTCGGCGACGAGGAGCTGGCTCCGGGCTGGACCGACTACCGCCGCCGGATCCACTACCGCGCCCACGACGTCACGTCGCTGCTGCGCGACGGCGAGAACGCGCTCGGGGTGCTGCTCGGCGAGGGCTGGTACGCCGGCTTCGTCGGCTTCTCGCCCAAGCAGCGCGGCGCCCACTACGGCAACCGCCCGAGCGCGCTCGTGCACCTGCGGGTCGAGCACCTCGACGGGTCGCGGACGACGGTCTCCTCGGACGGCTCGTGGCGCGCCAGCGACGGGCCCGTCGTCTGCTCGGACCTGCAGCTGGGGGAGCGCTACGACGCCCGTCGCGAGGCGCCCGGCTGGGACCGGCCGGGGTTCGACGACCGCGACTGGGAGCCGGTCGTGCTCCACGAGCCGACCGACGCCCGGCTGCTGCCCGACCCGGCCGAGCCGATCCGCCGCGTCGCCGACCTGACGCCGGTCGCCCTCGATCAGCCGCGGCCGGGGGAGTGGGTCTTCGACCTCGGCCAGAACATGGTCGGCCGGACCCGCCTGCGGATCCCCGGACCGACGGCGCCCGGGACGGTGGTGCAGCTGCGCTTCGCCGAGGCCCGCCACCCCGACGGGACGCTCTACACCGAGAACCTGCGCGGCGCCCAGGACTGCTGCGACGTCGTCGTGCCGCGCGGCGACGGCGACACGCTGTTCGAGCCCTGCTTCACCACCCACGGCTTCCGCTACGTGGCGGTCACCGGCCTGCCGGCGCCGCCGGCGCTCGACGACCTGACCGGCGTGGTGCTCCACAGCGATGTGCGCCGGAGCGCGAGCTTCGCCTGCTCGCACGAGCTGCTGAACCGGATCGACCGCAACGTCGAGTGGAGCCTGCGCGGCAACCTCGTCGGCCTGCCGACCGACTGCCCGCAGCGCGACGAGCGGCTCGGCTGGCTGGCCGACGTCCAGGTGATCGGCGACACCGCCTGCCGTGGCTTCGACCTCTCGGCGTTCCTGCCGCGCTGGTTGACCGAGGTCCGCGACGCCCAGACCGCCGACGGCATCTTCCCCGACGTCGCGCCGGTGCCGCCGCGGCAGGCGTCGCTCTCGCGGGGGGCTCCGGGCTGGGGCGACGCGGGCGTGCTGGTCCCCTGGACGGCGTGGTGCGCCTACGGCGACCGGCGGCTGCTGGAGGACTCCTGGGAGTCGATGGAGCGGTGGATGGCGCACCTCGAGCGCGCCAACCCCGGACGGCTGCGCCACGCCCAGCGCCACAACGACTACGGCGACTGGCTGAACGTCGGCGCCGACACCCCGCGCGAGCTGCTCGCCACCGCCTACTGGGCGCTCGACGCGCGGCTGATGGCCCGGATCGCCGACCTGCTCGGCCGTCCCGCCGACGGCGAGCGCTATCGGCGCCTGCACCGCGAGATCGCCGACGCCTTCGTCGCCGCCTTCGTGGCCGCCGACGGCACGCTCCACCAGCCGACCCAGACCGGGTACCTGCTGGCGCTGCGGGCCGGCGTGCTGCCGGAGCGGCTGCGGGCCGGCGCCGTCGCCGGCCTGGTCGCCGACATCGCCGCCCGCGGCGGACGACTGAGCACCGGCTTCCTCGGCTCCGGGCTGCTCTGCCCGGTCCTCAGCGAGCACGGCCACGCGACGCTGGCCTACGACCTGGCGCTGAGCCAGGAGCACCCCTCGTGGGGCGCGTCGATCCGCCACGGCGCGACGACGATGTGGGAGCGCTGGGACGGCTGGACCCCCGAGCACGGCTTCCAGTCGCCGAACATGAACTCGTTCAACCACTACGCGTTCGGGGCGATCGGCGAGTGGCTGCATCGGCACGTCGCCGGCCTCGACGCCGATCCCGACGTTCCCGGCGAGGGCCAGCTGCTGATCCGCCCCCAGCTCGACGAGCGGCTGACCTGGGCCCGCGCCAGCAGCGACGGCGTCCGCGGGCCCGCCCGCGCCGGCTGGGCGCGGGTCGGCGACCGGCTGACGGTGACCGTCGAGGTCCCGCCGAACTGCCGCGCGACCGTCCTGATCCCCGGGAGCGACCCGGCCGCGCTGCGCGAGGGCGACGGGCCGGCGGCCGACGCCGAGGGCGTCGCCGTGCGCGGGGTCGACGACGACCGGATCGTGGTCGCGATCGGCTCCGGCAGCTACGCCTTCACCGCCCCGTGGCCGACCGCACCGCCAGCGGTCGATGCCCGCCCGACGACCGGCGTGGCGGCGCCGACCACTCCGGAGGAGCACCGTGGCCACGATTGAGCTGCAGGACGTCACCAAGCGCTACGACGACGGCACCGAGGCGGTCAGCGGCCTCGACCTCGAGGTCCGCGACGGCGAGTTCCTGATCCTGGTCGGCCCGTCCGGCTGCGGCAAGTCGACCGTCCTGCGGATGATCGCCGGGCTCGAGCAGATCTCCGACGGCGAGCTGCGGATCGACGGCGACCGGGTCAACGACCGCGCGCCGAAGGACCGCAACATCGCGATGGTCTTCCAGAACTACGCGCTCTACCCGCACATGACGGTGCGCCAGAACATGGCCTTCGCGCTGCAGCAGGCGAAGGTCCCCAAGCGCGAGATCGCCGAGCGGGTGGAGGAGGCCGCTCGCGCGCTCGACCTCGACGCGCACCTGGAGCGCAAGCCGGCCCAGCTGTCGGGCGGCCAGCGCCAGCGGGTCGCGATGGGACGGGCGATCGTCCGCTCGCCGAAGGCGTTCCTGATGGACGAGCCGCTGTCGAACCTCGACGCCAAGCTGCGGGTCCAGATGCGGGCCGAGGTGGCGCGGATCCAGAGCCGGGTCGGCACCACCACGGTCTACGTCACCCACGACCAGACCGAGGCGATGACGCTCGGCGACCGGGTCGCGGTGATGCGCGGCGGCGTGATCCAGCAGCTCGACACGCCGGCGGCGCTCTACGAGCGCCCGGTCAACCTGTTCGTGGCGGGCTTCATCGGCTCGCCGGCGATGAACCTGCTGGCCGGTCGCTGGCAGGGCGAGACGGTCCGGCTGCCGTTCGGCGAGGTCCCGCTGCCGGCGGCGGTGCGCGAGCGCCACGGCGCGGCGGCCGAGCCGCGCGACGTGATCGTCGGCATCCGCCCCGAGCACGTCGAGGACGCCGGCCTGGTCCGCGAGGGCGGGGAGGGCCGTCACCTGCGGTTCACGGCCCGTCCCGAGGTCGTCGAGTCGCTGGGCTCGGAGCTGCACGTCCACGTCGCGGTCCCGGGACCGGCGGTCCAGAGCGACCAGCTGCGGGAGCTGGCGGCCGACGCGGGCGCCGGCGACGGCGCGGGCGCGCTGGTCGGCGGCCGGTCTCTGGTGGCGCGCGTCGACGTCGCCAGCCGGGCCCGGGTCGGCGACCCGCTGGAGCTGGCGCTGGACCCGCGTCGGCTCTACCTGTTCGACCCTCGCGATGGGAGCAACCTTGCGCTCGCCGGGTGAGGCCGAGGGACCGTCAGCCGGGCGGTGCGGGCAGCAGCGCCCGGATCGCCCCCGAGGTCAGCGTCACGAACTGCTCGACGACTCGCTCCTGCGGGACGTCCGGGCGGACGGCCCACCAGCGGCCGACCTGCTCGCCGGCGCCGACGATCGCGTGGGCGACGATCTCCAGCCGCTCGGGCTCCAGGTCGCTGCGTCCGTCGGCCAGCAGGTCGGCGATCATCGCGGCGTTGCGGTCGCGCATCTCGTTGACGGCGAGGCTGCCGGCCTGGCCGTAGAGCAGCCACCAGTGGCCGCGGTTGGCGGCGACGTAGTCGAAGTAGCCGCGGACGACGGCCAGCAGCCGCGCCCCGCCGGTCGGCTGCGCCTCGACCGCCGCTGCCAGGGCGGCGAAGAGCTGCGCCCGTCCCCGCTCGACGGTCGCCTCGTAGAGCCCGTCCTTCGAGCCGAAGTACTGGTAGAGCAGCGCCTTCGTGATCCCGCTGCGGCGCGCGATCTCCTCCATCGACGCCGCCTGGAAGCTGTGCCGCGCGAAGACGTGCTCGGCCGCGTCGAGCATCCGCGCCTCGCGCTCGGCGCGCGAGATCCGCTTGCGCGGGGCCGGCTCGGCGGCGGGTCGCGGGCTTCGTGGTCGGCGTGGGGCGGGCATCGGCGGCGGCGGTTACCCGGATCGCTCCGGGTCGGCGTGGCGAAACTATGCCATAACTAACTGTCGGTTAGAAACCGGCACGGGATCGAGCGCCGCGATCCCCCGGGAGGAGAACCATGGACCACACCCCTGGTCGCGGCGTGTCACGCCGCGTCCGTCGGCGTGCGCGCACGGGCGCGCTGCTGACCTTGACCATCGCCGGCCTCGCGCTGGCTCCGGCGGTCGCGAGCGCCGACGTCTGTCCGACGCGCGTCGACCCGACCGACTTCACCACCGAGGCGCAGCTGCGCGCGCTCAACCAGGTCGAGCAGGACTTCGGTCCGCGCCCGACCGCGAGCCCCAGCCAGCACGCGTTCATCGACTGGCTCGAGGGCCAGATGAGCGCCATCCCCGGCGTCCAGACCTCGTCGCTGCCCTACACGACCGACCGCTGGGACTCCCAGCCCGGGACGCTCGAGGTCGGCGGGCAGCAGATCCGGCTCGCGGGGCCGGTGCCGTTCGCGGCGTCGACCGGGCCCGGGGGCGTCAACGCGCCGCTCGTCTACGTGCCGCCCGGGCAGTCGATCACCGCCGCCAACTCCGCCGGCAAGATCGTCATCCGCGACCTGCCGGTGACGAGCCTCCCGAACCTCTTCTTCTATCCGCCGCTGTTCGGGTTCTCGATGTACGACCCCGGCAACACGACCAACCTGCTCGGCACGTTCGACTCCGAGGGCCTGGCGCAGGCCGGGCTCGACGTCGACGCGGCGGAGGCCGCCGGGGCCAAGGCCGTGCTGTCGGTCAGCCGCCTGGCCTACGACCAGTTCGCCGGCAGCTACGCGCCCTACGAGGGCCAGCCGCTCGGGCTCCCGAGCGCCTACCTGGCCGCCGACGAGGGCCAGCAGCTGAAGGACGCGATCGCGGCGACCCCGAACGTGCGGGCGACGCTGACGCAGGAGTCCAGCAGCGCCCCGACCGCAACCCGCACGCTGCTCGCGACGCTGCCCGGCGGCAACGCCAAGAAGATCGTCGTCGAGAGCCACACCGACGGCATGAACGGCGAGTGGGACAACGGCCCGATCTCGATGATCGCGATGGCGCGCTACCTGGCCTCGCTGCCGATCGAGTGCCGGCCGGAGACGATCCAGTTCGCGTTCGTGACCGGGCACCTGCACCAGCACCTGGTGTCCGACCTGGTCCGCAACGGCGGAGCCGGGCAGCTGGCGATCACCCTCGACCAGGAGTACGACCAGAACAAGGTCAAGGGCGTGGTGGTCCTCGAGCACATGGGCGCGCGCCGCTACGAGGCGGTCGACCGGCCGGGCAAGCCCGGCAAGCGGCTGCAGCTGACCGACCAGAACGAGATGTACTGGATCCCGGTCACCGAGAGCCTCAAGCTGCGGCAGCTCGTCGTCGGCGAGGTCGAGCGTCGCGACCTGCGGCGGACGGCGGTGCTCAAGGGCCTCGACGTCGCCGACCTGACGCGGGTGCCCCAGATCTGCAGCTTCGGCGGCGAGGGGACCCCGTACAACCAGCACCTGCTGCCGACCGTCTCCGGCGTCGCCCTCCCGGGCGGGCTGTTCTCGCCCCAGTTCGGGCTCGAGGCGATCGACTTCGACCTGATGCGCCGGCAGACGCTGGCGTTCACCGACATCGTCACCGGCATGAGCAGGATGACCCAGGCCGAGGTGGCCGGGGACGTCACGTTCATGCGCCAGCAGCGAGCGAACGGAGCGCCGACCTGTGCCTACTGAGATGCGTGACGCACCCCGCCGCGCCCGGCGCCTGCTGGCGCTCGTCCTGACGCTCCTGACCGTCCTGCTGGCCTCGGCCGGCGCGACGGCCGCGAGCGCCGCGCCGATCGAGGCGGCCTACGCCGCGCCCGGTCCGGCCACCGTCCTCACGCAGGACGTCACCGACGGCACCGGTGCGGTCACGTACCGGATCTTCTACCCGGCCGACATCGCCACCGGCGCCCGCCGGCCGATCGTCACCTGGGGCAACGGCAGCTGGGCGACGCCGGCCCAGTACCCGGGGCTGCTGAACCACCTGGCCTCGTGGGGCTACGTGGTGATCGCCTCGACGTCGCAGAACACCGGCACCGGTAGCGAGATGCTGGCCGGGGCGCAGTACATGGTGGCCCAGGACACGACGGCGGGCAGCCCCTTCCAGGGCCGTCTGGACACCACCGCGATCGGCGCCGTCGGGCACTCCCAGGGCGCGGGCGGGGCGGTCAACGCCACGACCCACTCCGGCGGGCTGATCCGGACGACGGTGACCTACGCGCTGCCGGCACCGCTCTGGGTCGGGGCCGCGGACGCCTTCGACGTCGGGCAGCTGACCGGGCCGTCGTTCTTCATCGGCGGCCAGTGGGACGTCCTGATCGCCTCGGCGACGGAGCTGCGCAAGTACTACGACGCGGCCGGCGGGCCGGCGGCGATCGGCGTGATCAACGGCGCCGACCACAACACGATCCAGAACGCCGGGACGCCGGTGCTGGGCTACGTGACCGCGTGGCTGCAGTACCAGCTGCGCGGCGACGCGGTGGCCCGCGGCGCGTTCGCCGGGCCGACGCCCGAGCTGCTCACCAACTCCGGTTGGCGGGCGCGGGCGACTCGCGCGCTGCCGTAGGGCGGCGGGCTGGCCGAACCGACCGGACGGCGGGCTCCACGGGCTGTTGGTGGACCGTGGGGCCCGCCGTCCGGTCGGGATCGGCTGGGCGGTCGACGGGCTGTGGGGCCCGCCGACGCCGGGATCGACGGGCGGCCGTGGACGGGGGAACGTCGCGGCCGCCCGCCGATCCGCTCGCGGGCGGCGGCGTCGTGCTCAGCCCTCGCGCAGCCGCGCCTCGACGCTGGCGACCTTGTCGTCGAGCGTCTGGTCCGGCTTGTCGGTCCGCTCGTCCAGCTTCAGGACCGTGTAGGCGCGGGGGAGGCCCAGCTCCAGGGGCACCCGGTGCAGCTCGCCGACGACCGCCAGGATGTCCGCGGTCGCGCCCTCGAGCGACGTGCCCATCGCGTGCATCCGGTAGCCGACGCGATCCTGCGCCGCGAGCCGTCGCTGGATCTCGGCGATGTAGCCGCTGGCGCTGGCCTCGGCGCGGCCGAGGCCCAGGACGGTGAGGTCGGCGGTGGCCATGGGGGGACCGTAGACGGTCGCCGGCCCCCGGGAGCGCTACCGCGCGGCGCCGATCCGAACGGCGGGCGGCGCGGGGGCGCTCGGGGCGCTCGCGACGACGGTCACGGCCGGCGCGCTGCTGCGCTTCTGGCCGTGGTGGAGCGTGTCGCCGGCGAAGAAGAAGAACCAGACGGCGGCCGCCAGCAGCGCCAGGCTGACCGAGATCACCATCACGACGTCGAGGATCGTGGTGACCCGGCCGGTCGTGCGGCCGTCGCGCATCGACTGCGTCCACGGCATCCGGATCACGACCTCGTCCTCGCCGCCGGTGACCCGGGTGTAGACGCTGTTGAGCCAGGCGAGGATCTTGACCATCACGAAGCCGGTGACCCCGATCGCGACCAGGATGAACAGCACCTGGCCCATCGACAGGTTCTGGCTGTCGGCGTTGGCGGCGGTGACCCGCAGCCACAGGTAGGGGCTGCCGGCCCACATGAACAGGCCGCCCAGGAGCATCAGGACGAAGATCAGCCCCGCGGCGACTCGGCGGCTGCCGCCGATCGCCGTCGCGGGCTCCGGCGCGGCCTTGCCGGCCGCCGGTCGCTGCCCCGTCGTGGCCTTCTTCGTCCCGGTCATCCGGCGCGATCGTAGCGCTACCGACCGGCCCGCGCCACCGGAAACCGAACAAACGCGACCGCGAGTAGGAAGCGGAGGGGCGCCAAGGACGCCGTGGCCGGGCACCGTGCACGAGCCCCGGCGCGCCCGGGCCTCGGGGACGGGGGAGCCGGCGACGGCGATCCTCGGCATACTGGAGCCCATGTCGCGGACGCTCCGCCTGTCCTTCGCGATCGCCGCTGCCGTGGTGCTCGCCGGCGTCCTGCTCTACACGAGCTTCGCCGGCTCGGCCGAGGCCCGCCAGCCGAGCGAGCTGCGCGACGCCAAGGCCGGGACCGACTACCGCCTGACCGGCGTCGTGGTCGAGGGATCGTTCAAGCGCAAGGGCGAGTCGATCGTCTTCCGGGTCCGTGACCGCAAGGGCCACGCCTCGGTCCCCGTCACCTACAGCGGGCAGGTCCCGGATCCGTTCCGGGAGGGCCGCGAGGTCATCGTCACGGTCCGCAAGGGCCCCGCCGGCTCGGCGACCTTCACCGGCAAGCCCGACTCGCTGGTGACGAAGTGCCCCTCGAAGTTCGACGACGGCAAGAGCGAGAAGACGCCCGCCGCCTCGAACCCGTCTTGAGGGCCTGATGGCCCTGCTCGGCCGCGGGCTGCTCGCCCTCGCTCTCGCGATCGCCGTCTACGGCGTCGTCGCGAGCATCGCCGGCGCCCGCGCCGG
Source organism: Patulibacter medicamentivorans (assembly GCF_000240225.1). GTDB lineage: Bacteria > Actinomycetota > Thermoleophilia > Solirubrobacterales > Solirubrobacteraceae > Patulibacter > Patulibacter medicamentivorans. The sequence goes on along the minus strand of NZ_AGUD01000240.1, from coordinate 34,022 downwards.
CGGCACCCGCGGCGAGGCCTGGACGACCTCCGGCCGCCGCGCGGTCTATCTGGTCGCCGCGCTGGCGACCGTCTCGTTCCTGCTGCTCGAGGTCGCGTTCATCCGCACCGACCTGCGGTTCGAGGTCGTGGCCGACCACTCCAGCTCGACGACGCCGCTGCTCTACCGGATCGCCGCCCCCTGGAGCTCGCAGGAGGGGTCGCTGCTGCTGTGGGTCTGGCTGCTGTCGCTCTGGAGCTCGCTGGTGCTCTGGCGGACCGGCCGCCGAATGGCCGACGTCGTGCCGTGGGCCCAGGCCGTGCTGCTGGGCCTGGCGGCGTTCTTCCTGCTGCTGCTGACGGCCTTCACGTCGCCGTTCTCGACGCTCGCGCAGGTCCCGTTCGAGGGGGTGGGCCTGAGCCCGCTCCTGCAGTACCCGAGCATGATGATCCACCCGCCGATGCTCTACAGCGGGTACACGCTGTTCGCGATCCCGTTCGCGTTCGCGGTCGGCGCGCTGGCGGCGGGGCACGTCGGCGCCGACTGGATCCGCTCGACCCGCCGCTACGCCCTCGGCGCCTGGCTGCTGCTCGGCATCGGGCTGGTGCTCGGCGCGCGCTGGAGCTACGCCGAGCTGGGCTGGGGCGGCTACTGGGGCTGGGACGCGGTCGAGAACGCCGGGCTGATGCCGTTCGTGCTCGGCACCGCGTTCCTGCACTCGGTGATGATCCAGGAGAAGCGCGGGATGCTGCGCACCTGGAACGCGTCGCTGATCCTCGGCGTCGGCGTGCTCTGCATCCTCGGCACGTTCATCGTCCGCTCGGGCGTCCTGTCCTCGATCCACGCCTTCGGGTCGAGCACGCTCGGGATCCCGTTCCTGATCCTGCTGGCGACGATGATCGGCGGCTCGATCGCGCTGGTCACCTGGCGCCGCGACCTGCTGCGGTCCGAGCACCGGATCGACTCGCTGCTCTCGCGCGAGGCGTTCTTCCTGGCCGGCAACGTGGTCCTGGTCGGCCTGGTGCTGGTGATCCTGTGGGGGACGTTCTTCCCGCTGATCGGCGAGGCGCTGACCGGCCAGCAGCGCCCGCTGGAGACCGTCTGGTGGGGCCGCTTCGTCGGCCCGCTGGCGCTGGTCCTGACGCTCTTGATGGGCTTCGGCCCGCTGGCCGCGTGGCGGCGCACGACCGCGGCCCACGCCTGGCGTCAGCTGCGCGGCCCGCTGGCGGTGGCGCTGCTGGCGCTCGCGATCGGGCTGGCGCTGGGGGCGGGCGGCCACCTCGAGGTGGCGATCGCGGTCCTCCTCGGCGGCTTCGTGCTCGGCGCGGTCGGCCAGGAGCTGCAGCGCGGCGTCCGGGTGCGGCGGACCGCCACCGGCGAGCCGCTGCCGGTCGCGCTCGGCCGCCAGGTCGGCCGCAACCGGCGCCGCTACGGCGGCTACCTGGTCCACGCCGGGATCGCCGTCCTGATCATCGCGGTGGCCGCCAGCTCGGCGTTCAAGGACCAGCACCGCGTCCACGCCAACGTCGGCGACCGCTTCCGCTCCGGCGGCTACGAGCTGCGCTACGAGAAGGCGATCGGGACCTGGAAGACCCAGGCCGACGGCAGCGGCGAGAAGATCCAGAAGATCATCCTCGGCGCCCAGGTCGGGATCTACCGCGACGGCAAGCGGCTGCAGACGATGCGCCCGACCCGCGAGTACTTCCCCTCGACCGACGTCTCGCTGGGGCCGGTCAGCCGCTTCTTCCTCGGCGAGTCGGCGACCGAGGTCGCGCTCGACCCGGGCATCCGCCGCGACCTGTGGCTGGCGATGCAGCCCGACGGCGACGCGCTGGCCGAGCTGCTGCGGGCGGTCGACGACCGGCTGAAGAAGAACCCGGCGCCGTTCGCCGCGTCGGCCGACGCGGCGGTCAGGATCGCCGACTTCTACCGCCAGCGCCCGTCCCCGGTGACCTTCCAGGTGATCGTGTCGCCGCTGGTGACCTGGATCTGGATCGGCGCGCTGCTGGCCGGCCTCGGCGGGCTGCTGGCGATCTGGCCCGCCCCCGACCTGCAGACCCGGCGCGTGCGAGCGCGGCACGCCGCGCGCGTCGCCCGCGACCTCGGCCGCGCGCCGGCGGGGGACTAGGACGACGATGGACGCCGTCGCTGCCCTGATCGTCCTCGCGGCGCTCGCGATCGCGCTGTTCGTGCTCGGCCAGCCGCTGTGGCCCGGTCGCGAGCAGGCGGCCGCGGGGCGCCACGACCTGCGCCGCGCCGACCTCGACGCGGCCAAGATCGCCAAGTACCGCGAGATCCGCGACGCCGAGCTCGACCACGCCACCGGCAAGCTCTCCGACGCGGACTGGCAGGCGATCGACCGCCGGCTGCGGGCCGACGCGGTCGAGATCCTCCACGAGCTCGACGGGCTCGGAACGGCGCCCGAGGCGCCCGAGGACCCGCCGCCGGCAGCGGCCGGCGACGGCCACGATCCCGCGGCCGCGACCACCGGCGAGGGCGGCCCGCCCGACGCGGCGCCGGCCGGTAGGCTGTAGCCACGATGGAGGTCATCCTCTCGGTTCTGCAGGTCTTCGTGTCGATCGTCCTGATCGCGCTGATCCTGATGCACTCCGGCAAGGACGCCGGGTTGTCGGGCGCGTTCGGCGTCGGCACCGGTCAGGGCCCGCTCGGCGGGGGCTCCTACGTGGAGCGCAACCTGAACCGCTGGACCGTCCTCTTCTGCGTCGTGTTCGTCGTGAACACGATCGTCCTGATCAAGATCTGAACGCCGCTGCGCCGTCCCGGCCCGGCTCGATCCGCGCCCGCCGGCGCACCGCCCGCGTTCCCTCGATCGTCTCGGCCGCGCAGTTCCCGCGGGCGACGAGGTGGCTCGCCGACCGGGCCATCTGTGGTTGCGTACCGCTGATGGGCCGGCTCTCTCGATCGTCCCGGAGCGCCGTTCCGCGCTCCGGCGGACGTTCATCCCGGCGGCGCCCGCTCGCGGCCGCCGCTGCGCTGCTCGCGGCGCTGGCGCTCGCGCCGTCGGCTGCCGCCGCGAGCAGGACCGGCACGACCGGCCCGGGCGGTGGCGCCGGTGGCGGCTACCTGGCCCACCCGACCGATCAGCTCGGCGTCCCCGGGGCCCCGGAGTCGGCCGAGCTGACGCCGACCGGCTCGCTCTACAGCGGCCGGCTCGAGCTGACGTTGCGGGTCGGCGGCACGCTCCGGCGCTGGGACCAGCCGACCCGCACGCTCGAGGGCGAGCTGCCGGTCTACCGCGCCGTGCGCCGAGTCGACGGCCTGGTCCACCGCGTGCGTGCCTTCGCGGTCGACGCCGCCGGCGTGCCGGTCGTCCACCTGCGGGTCGAGGTCGTCAACCGCTCCGCGCGCTCGCGATCGTTCCGGCTCGGCCTCGACGTCGGCTGGCTCGGGGCCGGGGTCCGCGAGCGCTCGCCGGCTCCCGGCCAGCCCGCGCGGCCGTACTACCGCTTCATGCGCGCGGTGCAGCCGCAGATGCCGGGGGGACTCGACCAGCCGGGAGACCTCTTCGACCGCGCCTGGCGCTACCGCTGGCAGGCCGGGGTGCTCGACCGCTCGGGCAGCCCGCTGCTGGCCGTCGGGCAGCTGAGCGGGCGCCGGAGCGCCGGCGACGCCGTCTCCCGGACCGTCCTCCCGGCCCGTCGCCGCGACGCCGTCGGCGCCCGCCAGCGGCTGCGGGCGACGGTCCGCCCGGGGGCGACGCGGACGCTCGACGTGGTCGTGCCGCTGCGCCCGGTCCCGGCCGGCAGCGCCGTGCTGCAGGACGGCTTCGACGCCGGCCTCGCACGGCTGGCCGCCGCATGGCGACCGGTGCTCGACCGGGCGATGAGCCTCGAGACGCCGGAGCCGGCGGTCGACCTGGCCTGGCGGGCCGGGCTGCAGGCGCTGCTGGTGCCGCGGATCCAGCTCGCCGACGGCCGCTGGGTCCAGGGCGTCAACAAGTTCCAGTACCAGGCGTCGTGGCTGCGCGACACGGCGATGATCGCCCACACGCTGGACCTCGTCGGCCTGCACGAGGAGGCCGGCCAGGACGTGGCCTTCCTGCCCGCGTGGCAGAACGCCGACGGGCTGCTGCAGTCGCGCCGCGGGCAGCAGGACGGGATGGGCCAGGCGCTGTGGTCGTTCGGCGACCACGCGCTGCGATCGGGCGATCGGGCGCAGGCGCAGGCGCTGCTGCCGGTCGCGGACCGGGCGATGGCGTGGGTCGAGCGACGGCTGACGGAGGATCCGCGGTGGATCCTGCCGCCCTCGGACCCGGGCGACAACGAGGACCAGGCCGGGCACGTGACCGGCGACCTGGCCTGGCTCGCCGGCGGCACGCGGCGGGTGACGGGGCTGGCGCTGGTGGCGGGCGATCAGGCGCGCGCGGCGGCCTGGGGCGCGATCGCCGACCGGGTCGCCGAGATCGCTCGGGCGCGGGTCGCCGAGGCCGCGGTCGACGGCGTCGTGCCACCGGTCCTCGACGCGAAGGGCGGCGAGCGCTGGGGGCAGATGTGGCTGGCCTGGCCGACCGGGCTGCTGGCCCCGGACGACCCGCTGGTGCGGGCGACGATGGCGGCCGGCGCGGCCGAGGAGCGCGAGGGGCTGGCGATCTGGGACAAGCGGCTGCACCTGTACCTGGGCCTGCGCCGCCGCCACACGGCGCTGCTCGACGGGCGCCCCGACGTGGCGGTCGCGGGCGTCTACGCGGTGCTGGCGCACCTGACGGCGAGCGGCGGGACCTGGGAGCAGGCGTCGAAGCCCTACTCGCGGCGCGAGATCCTCTGGGCGCTCGGACCGCACGCCTGGGCGGCGGCCGACCTGATGTCGCTGCTGCACGACATGCTCGTGCGCGAGTCCGGCGGCGAGGTGCTGCTGCTGGACGCGCTGCCGCCGGCCTGGCTGCGGCCGGGCAGCAGGACCCGGATCCAGCGCGCGGCCACGATCCACGGACCGGTCGACCTGCAGCTCGACGCGCTCGCCGACGGGGCGCTGCTGCGGTGGTCGGCCGACGTCCCCGACGACGTGCCGCTGCGGGTCCGGATCCCGCGGGCGGTCGAGCAGGTCGAGGCGCCGGGGCTGGCCGCCGATGGCCGCTCGCTGCTGCTGCCGGGCCGCTCGGGCGAGCTGCGGCTGCGGTGGAGGCCGCGGCCGGTGGTCGCGAACGGGCCCGACGCGGCGTCGACGCGCCAGGCCCTGCGGCGCGCCTACGCCCGCCGCGGGAAGCCGTGGTGAGCGGTGGCCGGCTCGCCGCGGCGGCGGGCCGCCGCCCGCTCTGCGAGGCTTCGTGACTCGATGGTGCCCGCTCCACGGCTCGTGACCCGGCGCACGGCCGTCGCGTGGATCGCGGCGGCCGTCGCGGCGCTCGGAGCGATCCTGCTGCAGGCGTCCGAGCCGGACCCGACGGTCCTCTCGCCACCGCGGCTGGAGGCCGTCGGCCACCTGCCTCCGGCTCCCGGCGCGATCGCGCCTCCGCCGGCGGCGGAACGGCCGCGAGCGCCGGCCAGCGTCCTGACCGCGATCCCGGGCGATCGCGAGCTGCTCTGGACGGAGCGCGGCAGCGGGCGCGTCCGGCGCGGCACGATCGACGGCGACCAGGTCTCGGGCGGCGAGATCGTCGCCGAGCTGGCGGTCCGAGGCGGTGCTGCCGGCGGGGTTCGCGGGCTGGCCGCGGCCGCCGACGGCCGGGTCTACGCGTCGTACGTGCGGGCGGCCGACCGGCGGCTGGTGGTCGCCGAGATCGGCCTCCCGCGGGCGCGGATCGTCTGGGTCGGGCCGCGGGCCGGCGTGCGGCGGGTCGGCGGTGGCCTGGTCGCGCTCCCGGGCGGGCGGCTGGTGCTCGCCGTCGGCGACCAGGGGGGCGCCTACCGGGCGCGGACCTCCGAGGGCGTCGCGGGCCGCGTCATCAGCCTCGACCCCGATCGCGGTCCCCGCCAGGTCCCGCGGCGCCGCTCGCGCGGGTGGCACGACCCGACGGCGATCGCGCGGGCGCGCGGCGGCCGGCTGTGGATCGCGGATCGCGCCGGCGGCCCCGATCGCGAGCGGACCGGTCGCGGCGATCGTCCCGGGCTCAGCTCCGTCGCCAGCCCCTTCCGGCGGGCTCCGGTCGCGCTCGCCGTCAGCGGCGACGGCGGCCTGCTCGTGGCCTGCGGCTACCTCTCCGGGCGCCTCGACCGCGCGGAGCGCCGCGGCGAGCTGCCGGCGACGATCCCGCAGGTGCTCCCGACCCGCTGCCGCTACGGGCTGGCGATCGTCGGCGACCGGGTGCTGGTGTCGGCCGACGACGGCCGGATCCACGATGCGGGAACGGTCGAGGACCTGCGCCGGGACGAGCCGCTGCGGGACGGCACCGCGGCCGGCTAGCGCCGCGCGGCGCGGTCCGGGACCGGTGCGAACAGGCCGATCGGCTCGCGCTTGCCCTTCAGCTCGATCCCGGGCCGGGCGACGAAGCGCTCGCGCGGCTCGCCGGAGAGCTCCAGCGTGCGGGCGGTCAGCAGGATCGTGTCGCCGGTCCGGCGGGTCGACGACTCGACCCGCGCGGCGGTGTTGACGGTGTCGCCGATGACGGTGAACTCGAGGCGCCCGTCGCCGCCGATGCTGCCCGCGACGACCAGGCCGGAGTTGAGGCCGATGCCGACGCCGAGCGCGTCGCCGAACTCGATCTCGACGGCGGCGGCGATCTCGCGCGCGGCGGCGAGCGCCCGGCCGGCGTGGTCGACCTGGGCCTGTGGAGCGCCGAAGACCGCCATCAGCCCGTCGCCGACGTACTTGTCGACGTGGCCGCCATGGCCGTGGATGGCGGGGACGGCGCGCTCGAACAGGCGGTTGATGGTGGAGACGACCTCGCGGGCGGTCGAGCGCTCGGCGAAGCCGGTGAAGTCGCGCACGTCGAGGAACAGCACGGTCACCTCGACCTCCTCGCCGTCGGCGCGGACGCCGCCGTCGAGCAGGTGGCGGGCGACGTCGTGGTCGACGTAGGCGCCGAACGCGTCCCTGATCCGCTCGCGCTCGCGGAGCCCGGCGACCATCCGGTTGAAGCCGGCCTGCAGGAAGCCGACCTCGCTCGCGTCGTCGGGCAGGACGTCGACGTCGAGGTCGCCGCTCTCGACCTGCTCCATCGCGGTCCGCAGCAGCAGCAGCGACGCCGCGATCTGGCGCACCACCATCAGGATCGCCAGGAACCCGACGACGAGCGCGGTCGCCCCGAGCACGATCGTCGAGCGGGCCGCGGCCGCGGGCGAGGCGGGCAGGGCGAGGACGAACGCGGCCAGGACGACGGTCCCGAGCACGGGGACGGCGGTGCCCAGGCCCCAGGCCATCATCGTCCGCGTCGCCACGCCGGGGACGGCGTAGCTGCGGGGCGCGGTGCCGCGCAGGACCCGCCGGGTGATCGGCCGCATCGCGCGCTCGGTCAGCAGGTAGGCCATCGAGGCGGTGGTGATCCCGCCGAGCGCGACGGTGATCGCGACCTCGAACGCGGCCAGTCGCGAGACGCCGAAGTTGCTGGCGTAGAAGACGACGACCGCGATCCCCCACAGCGCCAGCTGCATCCCCAGCAGCCGCTGGGGCAGTCGCAGGACGTGCTCGCGGATTCGGTCGTCGGCCGGCGTCTCGGCGAGCAGCCAGCGGCCGATCGGCCGGGCGCGGCGCAGTCCCAGCCAGAGGCCGAGCGGGACCGCCACCGCCAGGTAGAGCGCGCCGGCGAGGACGTTGCGCCCGACGACGTCGGTGCCTCGGATCGCCTCCGGCAGCGGCAGCACCAGCGCCGTCAGCACGATCACGACCAGCGCGCCCGCCACGTTGGCGGCGACGGTCGCCCCGGAGATCACGCGCGTCCGCGAGCGATGCAGCTCCCGCCCGGCTCCCGTCGGGTCGGGACCGGCGTCGGGAGCTGGTCGTCGGGCCGCTGCCTCCACCGCGTCAGCCTAGTGAGCGGCGCGGTGGAGCGGAGCGGGCGCCGGACGCGCGACCCAGGCATCTCCGGGCCGTCCACGGATCGCACACGCTGGAGTTCCCGTAGTGGGTAGGCTCGCGACCGCGGCCGGCCGGACGCCGGCCGATGTGCGCGACGAACGACCGAGGGGGACCCGATGACGCGCGTGGTGGAGGTTGCCGGGATGCGGATCCAGATCGACGGGGAGCTGCGGGCCAGCACCGACGAGGACCGCGCGATCGATCAGGTGAGCGAGCCGCTGCAGTACATCGACCAGGACGACTACAGCTGCAGCAACGAGATCGCCGCGGTGATGCTGACCTCGACCCAGGCGCGGTTCAGCGCCGAGATCACGGTCCTGGACGCGGTCGACCCGGCGGAGGTCCCGAAGTGGACGGTCGGGTTCGCGCAGAACGTCGTCACGTACGAGCGCTTCGCGTTCTACGGCTCCGACCTCGGCGGGCAGATCACCGAGGACTTCCAGTACTACTCGCCGCTGCGCGACAGTGACATCGGCTCGCTGCCCTTCTACGCGTTCGGCGGCGGCGCGACCGAGGAGCTGCGGCTCCACCAGCTGCTGGACGTCTCGTGCACGGACGAGCCGCGGTGGCCGATACCGGTGGCGGTCACGGGGCGGGGGATCAACGCGCCGTTGCAGAAGACCGTCGGCGGCAATACGTTCATGACCTGGCTGATGCTCGCCAGGATGACCGAGACCGACCGCCAGGTCGTCCTGCTCGGCAAGCTGCCGTGGCAGGTGAAGCTCGAGGTCGAGGCGGGCCCCGCGGGCATCCGATGGAGCGTCCCGGTGACGACGACGTTCGGCGCGCCGGTGCAGCTCGACCAGCGCTACGACGCGAGCACGATCCCGCCGGTCGGCGACGGCGAGAACGTTCCGGACCTGCGCGAGCTCGAGGCGCACGACTACGTCCAGGGCCATCTGACCCGCAACATCGCGGGGGAGCACCCGCTGCTCGTCAACTGGATCTACACCGGCAACGAGTGCGCGACGACGTGGAAGCAGGCGACGAATCCCGCCCAGGTCCGCAACTGGCTGGAGGGCGCGCAGCCGTAGCGCTACACCGGCTGCGGGCAGCGGTTCGGCGACACCCCCACCGCGTACGGCCCGGAGATGAAGTTCCAGTCGGCCAGGTCGGCGTCGTAGGTCCAGTTCTCCCACCGGAACGTGTTGTTGGCGCCGCTGGCGAAGCACTCGGTGAAGTTCTTGTCGCACTTCACCCAGGTGCCGTACCCGCGCTGGTTGCGGCAGAAGCCGGAGCCGCCGCCGCTGAGCGACCAGCGGGCGACCGCCGAGGCGCCGTCCTTCTCGGCGTCGTAGACGTAGATGTCGTCGCCGTTCTGCGCGAAGCACGACTTGACGTAGTTGTCGGTCGCGCAGACGGCGCCCCCGGGAGGCCCGCCGCTCGCGACGCCGAGCTCGGCCGACGCGGGCGCCGCCGAGAGCGCGGCGAGCATGAGCGTGGTGCCGATGATTGCCACTGCCTTGCGCATGGATGCTCCTCCGGTGCTTGACCCTGTCCGCGAACCCGCGACTCCGCACACGCCGGTGTTCGCGCTGTCGGCACCGTATGCGCTGGTGCTCTCCGCTGTCAATCCAGCTCCTGGCAGGGCGCGGTCGCCGTCGGCGGGCGAGGCGGGGCCATGCGCCGGTCGCGAGCGACGGCGGCCCCCGAAAGCAGGAGATCCCGCGGCTCCGAAGAGCCGCGGGATCTCGCTGTCCTGCGTATGCGCCGAAGAGGACTCGAACCTCCACGGGGTTATCCCCCACAAGGCCCTCAACCTTGCGCGTCTACCAATTCCGCCATCGGCGCAGGACGGCGGAGTGTAGCCGTTCATCGTTCCGGACGAGGTCTGGTTGCAGTCCGCCGGACGGCGCGGTAGCGTAGCGAACACATGTTCGGTCGAGCGGAGTAGGGCATGGACCTCACGAAGCGCCAGCAAGAGATCTTCGACTTCATCCGGAAGTACACCTCGAACAACGGCTACCCGCCCACGGTGCGCGACATCGGCAAGGCGGTCGGGCTGGCCAGCTCGTCCACGGTGCACGCGCACCTGGCGAACCTGGAGAAGCTCGGCCTGCTGCGGCGCGACCCGTCGAAGCCGCGTGCGATCGAGCTGCTCGACCGCGCGCTGGAGTCCGCGGTCGAGGGCGTTCGCGGTGCGGTCGGCCACTCGCGGCGGCTGCCGCTGCTGGGCCAGGTCGCGGCCGGTACGCCGATCGTGGCCGAGGAGCAGGTGGAGGAGCACGTCCCCGTGCCCGACCTCGCGGGGGGCGAGGACGGCGAGTACCTGCTCCGGGTCCGGGGCGAGTCGATGATCGGGGCCGGCATCCTGGCCGGCGACCTGGTCGTCGTCCGCCGGCAGGAGACGGCCCGCGACGGCGAGATCGTCGTCGCGCTGGTGGGCGAGGAGGCGACCGTCAAGCGCTTCTTCCGCGAGAGCGACCACATCCGCCTGCAGCCGGAGAACCCCGACATGGAGCCGATCCGCTCGCGCGAGGCGCGGGTGCTCGGCAAGGTCGTCGGCGTGCTGCGGAAGGTCCACTGATGACCGGCGCCGGTGCACCGGGGACGCTTGCGGTGGCCGGCGCGACGCCCAGCCTCGTCGATCGACGGGAGCGGGCAGAGATCTTGGGTGGCGCGACGGCGCGACCCGGCACGGCGACGATGGGGACGACCGGCCCCGTTCGCCGTGATGGCAGGCGCGTGCTCGACGAGTTGGTCGTCGGCGCATGGGAGGGCCTGTCCACCGGACGTGCCGTTCCCTGCCCGCTGTGCGGAGGCCGCATGCGGCCGCTGTCCGCCGGGCGGGGAACGGGCGTTGGTGCTCGCTACGCCTTGGGAGGGGCGTGCGGGGAGTGCGGAACCTCGCTCGATTGAGCGGGTGATGGTGGCGTCGCCTCGCGTGGGGCGGCAGGCAGGACGCATCCGGCTGGGAGGCGAAGGATGCGACAGGTGGCGGACCCGGCTGGGAGGCGATGGGTGCGTGACCTGGGCGAGTGGTGGTTTTCGGGAGTCGATGGGTGGCGTACCTCGAGGGGGAGGGACGTCGCCCACCGGCGACCGGTACCGGCCCGGTGCCTTTTGCGTCGCCCCGGTACCTTTCACACCGCAGGCCACGCAGCCGCGGGCGGGCTCGTCCCGTTCGAGGAAAGTCCGGACACCACAGGGCAGGGTGGTCGGGGAGCCGACCCGGGGAAACCCGCGGGAAAGTGCCACAGAAATGACACCGCCGATGGCGGGTGGTTCGCCGCCCGCACAGGCAAGGTTGAAATGGTGCGGTAAGAGCGCACCGGCGTCGCGGCGACGCGGCGGCCAGGTAAACCCCACCCGGTGCAAGACCGAGCAGGACCGTTCGCAGGCGGCCCGTCGAGGTCCAGGTAGGTCGCACAGATGGATGGCTGCGCAACGACAGAATCCGGCTTACCGGCCTGCTACGGAAGGGCCCCGCCTCGGCGGGGTCCTTCTACTTCCGGTGACCGTGCCCGTCCTAGGCCGGCAGCGGCCGCTCGCCCGCGCCCGCGGCGCCATCCGCCGTGCCCGCGCCATCCGCCGTGCCTCCGCCGCCCGACCGCTCGGTCCGCAGCACCAGCGCCACCGCGGCGATCGTGATCGCCATCCCGATCGCGGCCGTGCCGGACAGGCGCTCGTGCAGGACGAGCGCGCCGAGCGCCACCGCCACCAGCGGGTTGACGTAGCACTGGGTCGTCACCAGCGACAGCGACGCGTTGCGCAGCAGCCAGCCGTAGGCCACGTAGACCGCCACGGACGCCGCGGTCAGACCGGCGAAGGCGATCGCGGAGCCGGTCGAGACGGCGCCGAGGTCCAGCCGCTCGCCGGTCACGAGGCCGGCCGCGATCAGGATCGTGCCGCCGGCCAGCATCTGGATCGTGATCCCGACCAGCAGCCGGCGGGCGGTCACCATCCGCGATCCGGCGAAGGTGCCGATCGCCCAGGTCACCGACCCGGCGAGGGCCAGCAGCATCGCCCACAGCGGGATCCCGGCCGGCCGCGAGCCCGGCAGCAGCAGGATCGCCACCCCGATCAGGCCGATGCCGACGCTGGTCGCGGTGGCGGCCGAGATCCGCTCGCGGCCGACAGCGACCCGCAGGCCGAGGACGATCGCCGCCTCGGCCGACGCGATCAGGGCGGCCAGCGCCGAGGGCACGTGGTGGCTCTCGGCGAGCGCCACCAGGCCGACGCCGCCGGCCACCAGCAGCAGGCCCATCGCCGCGCTGCCGCGCCACTCGTCGGCGCTCAGCACGAACGCCCGGCGACCCTGCCCGCGCAGGACCACCGCGCCCAGCACCAGCCCGCCGAGCAGGAACCGCAGGCCCGAGCCGAGCAGCGGCGGGATGGTCTCGACCATCACCCGGATCCCGAGGAAGGTGGAGCCCCAGATGATCCAGACCGTCGCCAGCGCGAGGACCAGCTTCCAGTGGCCGAGCAGGCCGCCGCGCGACCGGCGCCCGAAGGTCGTGCGGGGCGCGAGCGCGCCGCCGGCGCCGCCCGGTGCGGGCGCCGGGACGAAGCTGCCGGTCGAGGATGCCGGACGGGCGGCCCCCGGCACGGAGGTCGCGACCGCCGCGGGGGAGAGCGAGGCGCGTGGACGGGTCACCCAACGATGGTTGCGCGCGCCGCACGATAAGTACAACGAGACTTCCCGATAGAATCGATCAGGATCACTGATGCTTGATGCCCGCCGCCTGCGAATCCTGCGCGAGGTCGCCCGCCGCGGCTCGTTCTCGGCCGCCGCGACGGCGCTCGGCTACACCCAGTCGGCGATCTCGCAGCAGGTCGCCGCGCTCGAGCGCGAGGCCGGCGTGCCGCTGCTGGACCGCCACCGCGGCGTACGCCCGACCGGCGCCGGCGAGGTCCTGCTGCGCCACGCCGACGGCATCCTGGCCCGGATCGCCGACGCCGAGAGCGAGCTGCGCGCGCTCCGCGAGGGCGACGCCGGGCCGCTGCGGATGGTCGCCTTTCCGACGGCCGGCGCGTCGCTGGTCCCGCTGGCGATCGCGCGCTTCCGGGCCCGCTTCCCGCGCGTCGAGCTGACGCTGCGCCCGCTCGAGGTGCCCGACGGCCGCGCCGCGCTCGAGGCCGGCGACTGCGATCTGGCGTTGCTGGTCGAGGACCCCGAGGAGTCGGGCCCGGGCGGCTGGCCCGCGTCCCCGCCCGCGGCCGGCCGCTCCTCGGAGCACGCCGGCGGCGGCCCGGGTGGCCGCGACGACCCGTTCGCCCGCGTCCACCTGCTCGACGACCGGATGGACGTGATGCTGCCGGCGGACCACCGGCTCGCCGGCCGCCGCCGGATCCGGCTGGAGGAGCTGCGCGACGAGCACTGGATCCTCGGCCGCCGCGACTACGTTCCCGACGAGGCGATCTTCGACCGCGCCTGCCGCCGGGCCGGGTTCGAGCCGCAGATGGCGTTCGAGAGCGACGACTACCTGGCGATCCAGGGCTTCGTCGCCGCCGGCGTCGGCGTCGCGCTGGTCCCCGACATGGCGCTGGTGAGCGTGCGCGAGGACGTCGTCGTCCGCGACCTCCAGCATCCGCCCTCGCGGCGCGTGGTCGCGGCGCTCGACGAGCAGGCGTGGCGCTCGCCGGCCGTCGACGCGATGGTCGAGCTGCTGGTCGAGACCGCGAGCGAGTTCGCGCGTCGCCGGGTCGCCGCTCGTCGCGATCGCCACCGCTGATCCGGCTCGTCGCCGGGCGCGCCACCGGGTCCGCCGCCGGCCGCGCCACCCGCCGGTCACCGGACGGTCACGTCCGTTCGCCGCGCGCGGGATAGCGTGCGGCGCCGATGCGGTTCGCGCTGCTGCTCGAGGCGCTGCACCCACGCCCCTGGGCGCCGACCGGTGACGGTCGGCGGCTCCGCGACCTCGTCGACCTCGCCGTGGACGCCGAGCAGCTGGGGTTCGCGCGGGTCTGGCTCCCGGAGCGTCACTTCCACGAGGAGCTGCACCACGCCGGCCCGCCCGAGGCGCTGCTGGGGGCGATCGCCACCCGCACCCGGCGGCTGGGCCTGGGCCTCGGCCCGCTGCTGGCCCACCCGCACGTCCAGCATCCCGCGCGGCTGGCGGCGTCGGTGGCCGCGCTCGACGCGCTCTCCGGGGGGCGGGTGGCGGTCGCCTTCGCCGAGCCCTCGAGCGCGATCGAGCTGCAGCCGCTGCGGATCGCCCGCAGCACGACCCGCGCCGCCGCCGACCGCACGATCGCCCAGGTCGCCCGGCTGCTGGCCGAGGAGCCCTTCACCGGCGAGGACGATCCCGAAGGCCTGCCGGTCCGCCAGCTGGTCCCGCGGCCGCTGCAGCGGCCGCATCCGCCGCTCTGGCGGGCCTGCGACCGCCCCGACGACGTCCGGGTCGCCGCCGAGTCCGGGCTCGGAGCGCTGGTCCGGACGCTGCTCGAGCCCGACGAGGCGGCCGAGTGGGTGGCCGAGCACCGCGCGGTCCTGCGCTCGGGCCGCTGCGTGCCGCTCGGCGCGGCGATCGAGGGCGGGCTGGCGGTGACCCTGCCCGTGCACGTGGCCGAGGACCCGGCGACCGCGCTCGCGGAGGGCCTGGACGCGATCCACCTGCACCGCCACCTGCTCGACCACCACACGCGCTTCGGGGCGCACCGGCCCGGCCGCACGCGCGTGGCCGAGCAGTTCGAGCGCCGTCGGGCCGGCGTCGGCTACGACCCGGCCCCGATCCTGGCCGACCCCGACGGGCCGCTGGCGGTCCGCGTCGGCGGCAGCATCCGCGGGGCCGTCGGCGACCCCGACCAGGTGATCGAGCTGCTGGCCCGCTACCGCGACGCGGGCGTCGAGGAGATCCTGCTCGTCCCGCCGGTCGGGCTGCTCGACCGCGACCTGCTGCGACGCTCGCTCGAGCTGCTGGGACGGATCGTCCTGCCCGAGCTGGACGAGGACGAGGACGACGAGGATGCGGTCGTCGCCGACGACCCGGAGATCTCCGCCGCGCTCGCCCGCCGGCGGCCGATCCCGGTCGAGCGCGAGACGATCGTGCTCCCGCGCGAGGACGGCGTCGACGACGACGTCCCGGCCCCGCCGATCGGTCTCGGGACGGTCTCGGGGGCGGTCAGCGGCGACGCGCCGGTGGGTCGCGCGGGGGAGTCGCCCGCGGGCGCGGCCGATCACGGCGTCGCCTCGCACGGCAGCGGCAACGGGATCCCGGCCGGCGGCGAGGTCGTGGCCGCCGCCAGCAACGGCGGCGGGGTCAGCGAGGCGATCGCCCGTCGCGGCGCGATCGACGCCCTGCGAGCGGTGCTCGCCCGCGGCAGCGGTGCGGCGTTCGGGGCGCTGCTGGACCGCGGCGGGCCGAGCCTGCTGCGGCGGACGGTGGCCAGCGACCCGGCGCTGACGGTCGTCTTCCGCGGGATGGCCCGGGCGCTGCGACCGGCCGCCCGCGCCGGCGCCTTCAAGGGCGAGCTGCAGTTCGATCTGGTCGAGGCCGACGGGCGCGTGCGGGCGTGGACGGTCGA
The DNA here is from genome assembly GCF_000240225.1 of Patulibacter medicamentivorans. Lineage (GTDB taxonomy): Bacteria > Actinomycetota > Thermoleophilia > Solirubrobacterales > Solirubrobacteraceae > Patulibacter > Patulibacter medicamentivorans. The sequence continues at coordinate 18,605 of NZ_AGUD01000240.1, read as the reverse complement.
GGCGACGCCGCTGCGCTCGGTGGCGCGGCGCGGCGCCGCCCGCGAGCCGTCCCTGACCCTGCGACTGGCCCCCGACGACCTGCTGCGGCTGGCCGGCGGTCGGATCGACGCCGGCAGCGCCCTGCTCGCCGGCCGCCTGGACCTCGAGGGCGACCTGGCGCTGGCCGTGCGGCTGGGCGACCTCTTCCGGGGCTGAGCCGGGCCGGGCGGCGTCGCGTGGCGGATCGGCCTCGCGGGGCGCGGGTCGTCCGCTGCGCCGGCGTGCGGTGGTCGGCGGGTCGTCCTCCCCGGATGCGAACATGCGTTCGTGTCGTCCGTGATCTGCGTCCACCTGCCCCGGTTCCCGCTGGTCGTCGCGGCGGAGGGGCGGCGCGAGCTGCTGCTGACGCCGGTGGCGCTCGCCCCGCAGGCCGGCCGCACGCAGCGGATCGGCGAGGTCTCGCCCGCGGCCGAGGCGCTCGGCGTCCGCCCCGGCCAGACCTTGGGTGAGGCCCTGGCCTGCTGCCCGCGGCTGCAGCTGCTGCCGCCCGATCCGGTCGCGGTCGAGGTCCACTGGGCCACGTTCGTCGATCGCCTGGAGGGGATCGGGGCGGCGGTCGACGTCGGCGCGGTCGGCGGGGCGGCGGAGCACGGGGGCCTCGGGGCCCCGGGCACCGCCTGGTTCGCGGCCTCCGGTATCCGGCGACTGCATGGCGGGTCGCTCGACGGCACCGCGGCGGCGATCCATGCCGTGCTGCAGGGGCCGGTCCGGATCGGGGCGGCGCCGACCCGCTTCCTGGCGCGGGTGGCCGCCGGGCGGGCGCGGAACAAGCGGCCGGTGGTGGTCGAGCTGCCCGCGCTGGGGACCCGCGTGACCGATCCCGGGCGCGGACCGCGCGGGGGCCATGGCGTCCCGGTGGCGTCGCTGCCGCCGATCCTGGCCGGGGAGCCGATCTCCGCGCTGGCCCTGCGCTCCGACCTCGCCGACCTGGTCCAGCCGCTGGAGCGCCTGGGCATCACCACCCTCGGGGCGCTGGCGGCGCTGCCGCGGGGCGCGGTCGGCGAGCGCTTCGGCCGTCCCGGCCTGATCGCCCAGGAGCTGCTGCAGGGGCAGGACGTGCCGCTGCGCCCCCGCGATCCGCCGGACCCGATCGAGGCCGACCTGCGCCTGCCCGAGGCCGCCTCGGGCGAGCAGCTGGGCCACGCGCTGGGGCTGCTGGTCGATCGCGTCCTGGCCCATCCGCGGCGGCGGCACCGGCCCCTGCGCTCGCTGCTGCTGCAGGCGCACCTGGTCGAGCGCGGGACCTGGCAGGAGCGGATCGTCCTGCGCGAGGCGATGACCGATCCCCAGCGGATCCGGCTTGCCCTCGGGCTGCGGCTGGCGCTGCTGCCCTCGCCGGCGGAGCGGCTGACGCTGCGCGTCGAGGGCTTCGGGGCGCCGGTCCCGGCCGACCGCTCGCTGCTGGAGGAGGACGTCGCGATCCGTCGCGCCCGCCTGCGCGAGGCGGTCCACCAGGTCCGCGAGGTCGCCGGGGCCGAGGGCGCGCTGCGGGTGGTCGAGGTCGATCCCGGGTCGCGCGTGGCCGAGCGGCGGATGGCGCTGACCCCGTACGAGGCGTGAGGCGCCGGCCGCGCGCTACTTGTGCAGCATCGTGATCAGGGCGAACGCCACCGCGGCCAGGCAGACCAGCCCGGCCACGACGGCGATCGCGCTGTGGAGCACCGCCGCGCCGTCGCGACCGTCGCGGCGCGCGGTCCCGGCTCGGACGACGGCGGCGATCACCAGCGAGAAGGTCACGCTCAGCCCGACGCCGGCCAGCAGGCCCATCCAGACGACCTCGACCAGATCTCCGACGTCGCTCATGCCGGATCCTCCGCCAGCGCCGCCGGCGTGCTGCGCGCCCGGATCAGGGCGACCGTCGCGACCGCCAGCACCAGGCAGACCACCAGCGGGCCGAGCGTCCCGCCGCCGAAGAGCGCCGAGATCCCGTAGGCGGCCGCGCCGGTCAGGCCGGCCGCGGGGATCGTGAGGATCCAGGCGACCGCCATGTTGCCCGCCACGCCCCACTTGACGGCCGAGAGCCGCTTGGCCGCTCCGGCGCCGACGACGCCGCCCGAGATCACGTGGGTGGTCGAGAGCGGGAAGCCGACGTGGGTCGCGGCCAGGATCACCGCGGCGCCCGAGCCCTGGGCGCTGAAGCCCTGGGCGGCGTCCATCTTGATGATCTTCGAGCCCATCGTGCGGATGATCCGCCAGCCGCCGGAGTAGGTCCCCAGCGCGATCGCGCTGGCCGACGCGACGACGACCCAGAACGGCACGTCGGGATGCGCGGCCGAGAGCGATCCGTGGGCGACCAGCGCCAGGGTGATCACGCCCATCGTCTTCTGGGCGTCGTTGGTCCCGTGAGCCAGGGCCAGCAGTGATCCCGACGCGATCTGCCCGAGCCGGAACCCGCGGGTCACCGGCCCTGGTCGCAGCCGGCCGACGATCCGGTAGACGAGCAGGATCGAGAGCCCGGCGACCACGAACGCCAGCACGGGGGCGACGAGGGCGGGGAGCACGACCTTGCCCAGCAGCCCGTCGCCGTGGATGGCCGACGGCCCGTGCGAGACGAGCATCGCGCCGACCACGCCGCCGATCAGGGCGTGCGACGAGCTCGACGGCAGGCCGTACCACCAGGTGACGAGGTTCCAGAGGATCGCCCCGATCAGCCCGGCGAAGACGACCTGGAGCGTGATCGCCCCCGAGTCGACGATCCCCTTGGCGATCGTGGCGGCGACCTCGAGCGAGAGGAACGCGCCGACGAAGTTCAGGATCGCGGCCAGGGCGATCGCGGCCCGCGGTGCCATCGCGCGGGTCGAGATCGACGTCGCCACGACGTTGGCGGTGTCGTGGAAGCCGTTGGTGAAGTCGAAGGCCAGCGCGGCCCCGATGACCAGCACCAGCAGCAGATCGGAGGCCATCGGCTCAGGCAGGGGCGCCCGGAGGCACGGTCGGCGTACAGGTCGTCATCGGAGGCGCTCGGAAGCCGGTCAGCGGTTCTTGATGACGATGCCCTCGAGGATGCTGGCGACGCGCTCGCAGGCGTCGATCGCCTCCTCCAGGTGCTCGAAGATGTCCTTCCAGCGGATCACGACCATCGGGTCGATCCCGCCGTCGAAGAGGCCGGCGATCGCGGCCCGCGACAGCCGATCGCCGTCGTTCTCCAGCCGGTTGACCTCGACGGTGAAGTGGCGGATGTCGCCGAAGGTCCGCAGCCGCGGCATCGCCTGCTGCAGCGCCCGGGTCGCCTCGAGCAGGATGTCCCCGAGGCCGTGGGCCTGGTCCATCGCCGCCTCGACCTTGTAGAGCATGATCAGGTCGGCGCTCTCGTCGATGTAGTCGACGATGTCGTCGAGCGCCGAGGCCAGCTCCAGGATGTCCTCGCGCTCCAGCGGCGTGACGAACGTCTGGTTGAGGTGCTGGACGATGTCGTGCGTGATCCGGTCGGTGTCGCTCTCGACCGTCTGGATCTCCTTGGCGAGCCCCGGGTTGTCGGGGAACTCGTGGAGGAAGCGGCCGAGCAGCTCGGCGGCCTGCACCACGTTGGCGGCCGACTCCTCGAACAGGTCGAAGTAGGTGGTGTCGCGCCCCGTGATGATCTGCGTCAGACGAGCCATGCGTGAAGGGCATGTAATCACCATGTGAAGCTCCCGCGCGGTTTGCGTTCGGTGGCGGGGGCCGACGGGCTGCGCGTGGGCGTCCTGGCGGGATGCGAACATCCGTTCGTGTCGTTCGGGGATCGTCCCTCCGCGCCCGGGGATCGACCCCGTCCGCCGCGCTCCGGCCGGCCCCGATCGGTGGGGGGCGGACGGGGCGCGGGCGCTGCGGCCGGCGTCCTGCGGCGGCTGGGCGAGCCGCGTCCGGCCCGGGTCCAGGTCGACCGCACGGGGCGGCCGCTGGCCGTCGACGGCGAGCGGGTCGAGGCGGTCGTCGAGACCTGGTTGCTGGACGATCGCTGGTGGGCCGACGATCCGCTGCTGCGGCGGATGTGGGAGGTGGTCACCGTTCGCGGCCGCGCGGTCGTGGTCTTCTGCGACCTGACCCGCTGGCCCCGGCAGTGGTGGCGCCTGCGGTAGCGCGCTTCCGGCACGGGTTCGCCGTGCTCTCGGCACCGATCGGGACTGGTTTCGTCACGGGGCCAGGCGGCACGCTCGTCCGGTGTCCCGATCGCGACTCGACGACGACCGCGGCCAGGCCAGCGTCGAGCACGCTGCGCTGGTCGCGTTGATCGCGCTGCTGCTGGTGGCCGGCGGCGCCCTCGCCTGGGCGCCGTCGATCTACAACGGCGTCCACTCGGGCCTGCGACGGGCGCTCTGCGTCGCCAGCGGCGAGGGCTGCGCGGGCTTCCACCGTCAGCAGCCGTGCCTGATCGCGCGCGACGAGCAGACGCACTCCTCCGGCGCCAGCTTCCTGCTCTTCCGCGTCGGCGGCAGCGAGAGCCTGGTCGTCGAGCGGCGCTCCGACGGCACGGTCGCGATCACCGCCCTTCGCGATCTCGAAGCCGGCGTGGGGCTGTCGGTCGGCGGTCGCTTCGGGCTCGGCCGGCGAGCCGCGGGCGACGGCGCCCTGGTCGACGCCGACCGTCGCGGGGGCGGGGTCGCGCTCGAGGCGACGGCGGGCGTCGAGGCACGGCTGCGCGGCGGCTGGGGCGACACCTGGGAGCTGCCCGACCGCGCCGCCGGCGAGCGCTTCCTGCGCCGCTACGTGGCCTGGCGGCGGGCCGGGCTCCCCGGTGGCGACGAGCGGGTCGCCCGTCGTGGGGTCGGCCCGCCCCGGACCGAGCGGGTGCGGATCGGGGCCGACGGCACGCTCACCGGCGCGGTCTCGGGACCGCTGGGCGTCGAGGCGTCGGGCACCGCGATCGCCGGCCTGCGTGGCGAGGGCAGTCGCGACCGCGGCAGCGGCCGGACGACGGTCAGCCTGGCGCTGCCGGCGTCGGTCGCCGGGCAGCTGGCCGGGCCGCTGAGCCTGAAGCTCGGTGGCGGGCTGCGGGTCGAGCCGGCGGTGACGCTCGTGCTCGATCGCGACCTGCGCCCGCGCGAGCTGCGGCTCGTGGGCCAGGCGATCGGCGACGGTGGGACGCGCCGCCGCGACTACCAGCTGCGCCTGGATCTCACCCGGCCCGAGCTGGCCGCCGAGCTGCGGGCCCTGGTCGGCGCGCTGGTCCGTGGCCGCCCGGCCGGCGCCGCTCGCGCGGCGGGGGCGCTCGGCCGCCGAGCCCGGGAGGAGGGGTGGGTCGACGAGCGCGAGTACCGCACCACCACGACCGCCGACGGCTTCGAGGGCGAGCTGGCCCTCGGCCTGCGGGTCGGCTTCCGCGATCAGGAACTGCGGTCGCTCTCGCGGCTCGTGGCCGCCCGCACGCTCCCGCCCGGCGGCGTCTGGGAAGCGCGACCCGACTGCGCCGTCGCCCGCGCTCGCTTATCCGTACGCGGCCGACCCGCCGCGGAAGCTGCGGCGGTAGGCCGTCGGGGTGGTGCCGACGATCCGGGCGAAGTGCGCCCGCAGGACCGCGGCGTCGCCGAAGCCGCAGGCGGTCGCGACGGCTTCGATCGGGCGGTCGTCGTGCTCGAGCAGCTCGCGGGCCAGGCCGATCCGTTGCTGGGCGATCCAGCGGGCGGGCGTGGTGCCGGTCTCGTCCCGGAAGCGGCGGGCGAACGTCCGCTCGCTGACCTGGGCGTGGCGGGCGAGCGTGGCCACGTCGAGCGGCTGATCCAGGTGCCGCTGGGCCCAGCCGCGGGTGCGCTCCAGGTCGATCCCGCCGCGGCTCGGCGCCGCGACCGGGCGCGGGATGAACTGGGCCTGACCGCCGTCGCGGTGCGGGGCCACCACCGTCCGGCGGGCCATCGTCGCCGCGACCTCGGCGCCCAGATCGCGGCGCACGACGTGCAGGCACAGGTCCAGCCCCGAGGCCACGCCGGCGCTGGTCAGCACGGCGCCCTCGTCGACGTAGAGCACGTCGGGGTCGACCGAGACGCGGGGGAACTGGGTCGCGAGGCGGGTGGCGTCGTGCCAGTGGGTCGTCGCGCGGCGGCCGTCGAGCAGGCCGGCGTGGGCGAGGGCGAAGGCGCCGGTGCAGACCGACATCACGCGCGCGCCGCGGGCGGCGGCCCGGCGCAGGGCGTCCAGGACCGGGGCGGGCGGCGCGACGGTCGCCGCCCGGCCGTAGCCGGGGACGACGATCGTGTCGGCGTCCTCCAGGGCCTCGAGCCCGTGGGCGGTTCCGAGCGTGATCCCGACGCCGGCGACCGGGACCGCTGGCGATCCGTCGCGATCCGTCGCGCCGGATCCGTCGGCGGACGCCGTGGCGGCCGCCACGCGCAGCTCGTAGTGCGGGCGGCCGACGTGGCCGAACAGGTGGCAGGGGGCGGCCAGGTCCAGCAGGACGACGTCGGGCAGGACGAGGGCGACCACCAGGTGCGGCGCCTTCGGGGCCGGGCCGCCGGGCCGGGCCGAAGGAGCGGGGGCGGGCGGCGGCACATGGCAGGAATATCACGTACATGGTCATTCCTGCCACTGGCGGCGTTCACCGGTGCGGGCGAGGATCGGCCCATGCCGCACGCCCAGGTCCTGATCTACGACGGATTCGACGAGCTCGACGCGATCGCGCCGTTCGAGGTCCTGTCCGCCGCCGGCTTCGACTGCGAGCTGGTCGTGCTCGCCGGCGAGCACGACCCGGGCGCGCCGGTCACCGCCACCCACGGCCTGCGGGTGCTGCCCGACGGCGAGCTGGCCGCCGCCCCCGACGTCCTGCTCGTCCCGGGCGGCGGCTGGGCCGCGCGCGCCGCGGCCGGGACCTGGGCCGAGCACGAGCGCGGCGTCCTGCCGGCCGCGATCGCCGCCCGCCACGCCGCCGGCAGCGTGATCGCCTCGGTCTGCACCGGCGCGATGCTGCTGGCCCGCGCCGGCCTGCTCGAGGGGCGGCCCGCGGTCACCCACCGGATCGCGCTCGCCGACCTGGCCGCCGCGGGCGCCGACATCCGGCCCCACGAGCGGGTCGTCGACGACGGCGACGTCGTCACCGGCGGCGGCGTCACCTCGGGCCTCGACGTCGCCCTGCGCCTGGTCGAGCGCTTCTCCGGCCCGGACGCGGCGCGGTTCGGGGCGCTGCGGATGGAGTACGTGCCGCAGGCGGTGGCGGCGGGCGGGTAGGCGTTCGCGTCGGTCGGCGCGGATCGGGCGCGGCGGTGCCCGATCTCGCGGGCCGACGGGCTCGGCCGCTCGGTGCCCGGCGTCGCCGTCCGGTCGCGATGCGAACATGCGTTCGTGTCGTCCGCGCCCTACGCCGAGCTGCACTGCCACTCGGCCTACTCGTTCCTCGACGGGGCGTCGCAGCCGGAGGAGCTGGTCCTGGCGGCGCAGCGGCTCGGGTACGACGCGCTGGCGCTGACCGACCACGACGGCGTCGCCGGGGCGATGGAGTTCGCCCAGGCGGCCAAGGCGGCCGGGATCCAGGCGATCCACGGGGCGGAGGTCACCGTCGTCGACGCCCCGCCGCCGATGCGGGACGGTCGGGTGGTCGGCGACTGGCAGCTGGAGCGGGCGCACGTTCGCCATCTGACGCTGCTGGTCCAGGAGCAGCGGGGATGGGCCAACCTCTGCCGGCTCCTGACCCACGCCCACGCCCACACCCGCGACCACCCGCAGCGGACCGCCGGCCGGCCATGGGTCACCGTCGCCGACGTCCTCGCCCGCCACGAGGGCCTGATCTGCCTGAGCGGCTGCGCCGACCACGGGATCGAGGACGAGGCCGGCCTGCGGACGCTGCTCGAGGCGTTCGGGCGCGACGGCCTCTACGTCGAACTGCAGCGCCGCTACCTGCGCGGGGATCGCGACCACGCCCGCACCCGCACGCGGCTGGCGCGCAAGCTCGGCCTGCGCTGCGTCGCCACCGGCAACGTCCACGCCCACTCGCGCCAGCGGGCGCGGCTGCAGGACGCGCTGGTCGCCGTCCGTCACCGCACCACCCTCGACGCGTCCGAGCCGCTGCGGCGCGGCAACCACAGCCACGCCCTCGCCAGCCCGCGGGCGATGGTCAAGCGGCTGGAGGACCAGCCCGATGCCGTGGCCGAGACGGTCCGGCTGGCCGAGCGGCTGAAGCAGTTCGACCTGACGACGAGCATCGGCTACCAGTACCCGGGGCAGGAGGACGCCGAGATGCCGCGGAAGCTCGCGGCCGCCTGCTGGGGCCGATTCGAGGAGAAGTACGCCCCCGAGCGGATCTGGCTCGGGGCCAGGGACGACCGGTCGCCGGCCGACATCCGCCGCCAGGCCCGTGCCCGGCTGGAGGAGGAGCTGGACCTGATCGCGAAGCTCCGCCTCTCCGGGTTCTTCCACCTCCACCACGAGATCCTCGAGCTGGCCGCCGACGTCGCGCACGAGGTCCGGGGCGCGGCGGCGGCGCGCGCGCTGCTGGCTCCCGGCCGCGGTCGCGGGTCGAGCGTCTCCTCGATCGTCTGCTACCTGACCGGGCTCTCGCACGTCGACCCGATCGCCAACCAGCTCTCGATCGGACGCTTCCTGCACGACGATCTGGAGCAGACGCTGCCCGACATCGACCTCGACTTCCCGCGCGACATCCGCGAGGTCCTGATCCCGCGCGTCAACCGGGAGTACGGCCAGGAGCGGGCGGCGCTGGTCGCGGCCTTCCCGACCTACCGCGCGCGCGGGGCGATCCGCGACCTCGGGATGGCGCTCGGGCTGCCGGCGGTCGAGCTGGAGCGGATCGCCCGCGGGTCGGAGGGCTGGTCGGGGCGGAGCGTGGCCGACGACATCGCCTCGGCGCTCGGGCTGCCGCTCGACGGTCGCACCCCGCACGCCGACGCTCCGCTCCACGACGAGGGGTCATCGCTCCCGCGGGAGCCGGTCGCGCTCGGGCCGCCGGCGCCGGTCGTGCCGGGCATGGAACCGCCGTGGATCCCCGCGGAGGAGGACCCCGGTCGCGGGCTGCCCGGTCGCTGGGCCTGGCTGGCCCGGCTGGCGACGATGGCCCACGGGCTGCCGCGTCACCTCTCCCAGCACCCCGGCGGGATGATCATCTCGACCCAGCCGCTGATCGACTGCTGCCCGGTCGTGCCCTCCGCGATGGACGGCCGGCAGATGATCATGTGGGACAAGGACTCCTGCTCCGACGCCCGCTTCGCCAAGATCGACCTGCTGGGGCTGGGGATGCTCTCCTGCGTCGAGCGCTGCGTCGAGCTGATCTCCGCCAAGCGGGAACCGGACGACCCGTTCGACCTGGCGCGGGTGCCGCTCGACGATCGGCAGACGTACGAGGCGATTCAGAGGGCGGAGACGACCGGCGTCTTCCAGATCGAGAGCCGCGCCCAGATGGGGTCGCTGCTGCGTACCCTGCCCGAGAACCTGGAGGACCTGACGATCCAGGTGGCGATCGTCCGGCCGGGGCCGATCCAGGGCGGGGCGGTCAACCCCTACATCGAGCGCAAGCAGCGGATCCGCGCCGAGCAGAAGCGGGGCGTGCCGCCGGAGCGGCGCTACCGGCCGCCGGTCCTGCACCCCTCGCTGGAGGAGCCGCTGAAGCAGACCCTCGGCACGATCCTCTTCCAGGACCAGGTGGTCGAGATCTCCCGCGAGTTCGCCGGCTTCGGCCCCGCCCAGGCCGAGGCGGTGCGGCGGGCGATGAGCCGCAAGCGCTCGGACGAGGCGATGGAGGCCGGGCACGAGGACTTCGTCCGGGGGGCGATGGCGAAGCACGGCGTCCCGCGGGAGCTGGCCGAGCAGGTGTGGGGGATGGTCAAGGGCTTCTCCGGCTTCGGCTTCCCCAAGGCCCACGCGGTCGCCTTCGGCCTGCTGGCCTACCAGTCGACCTGGCTGCGGGTCCATCACCCGCTCGAGTTCCTCTGCGCGCTGCTGAACGAGCAGCCGATGGGCTTCTACCCGCCCGACGCGCTGATCCACGAGGCCCAGCGGCGCAAGATCAGGGTGCTGCCGCCCGACGTCCGCCGCAGCGACGCCGAGTGCACCGTGACCGGGGACCGGGCGATCCGGATCGGCCTGGCCTACGTCAAGGGGGTCCAGCGCGACGAGGTCGCCGCGCTGGTCGCGGAGCGGCGCGCCAACGGCCCCTGGAGCTCGCTCGGCGACCTCGTCACCCGGCTGGGGGTCAGTACCGCGTCGCTCGAGCACCTGGCCTGGGCCGGTGCCTGCGATGAGCTCGTCGCTGAGGCTGGAGTCGAGGGTCAGGCTTCGGTGCCGGAGGCCCGTCGCCGGCGGGCGGCGCTCTGGCAGCTGGGCGTCCTGACCCCGGGCCGCGTGGTCGCGTCCGGCACCCAGCTGGCGCTCGAGCTGCAGGCCGACGGCGCCGCCCGCGACCCGCAGCTGGAGGGCCTGACCGCGTGGGATCGGCTGATCGCCGACTACGCCACCACCGGCCTGACCACCGGCGCGCATCCGATGGGGCTGCTGCGGTCCCAGGTTGCACCGCACGGGGTGCTGATCAGCGAGGACCTGAAGCGCGTCCCCCACGGTCGGACCGTGCAGGTCGCGGGGCTGGTCCTGGCCCGGCAGCGGCCCGGCAGCGCCAAGGGCGTCACCTTCCTGCTGCTGGAGGACGAGCTGGGGACGATCAACCTGGTCGTGCCGCCGTCGGTCTACCTGCGCGACCGGCTGGCGGTGCGGACGGAGCCGCTGGTGGTCGCCGAGGGGCGGCTGGAGCGCCTGAAGGCCGGCGGCGGGCAGATCAACGTCCTCATCAAGCGGATCCGCCCCCTCGACGAGCTGACGGCCGAGACGGCGGCGACCGTCCGCAAGCTGCACGCCCTGACGCCCGAGGAGCTGCAGCGCCGGCAGCAGGAGCAGGAGCAGGAACCCGGCCTGATCGCCGTTGGCGGTGGGGTGGCGCCTGCCGGCCGGCCGCCGGTCGGCCCGCGCCCGCGGCCGGGCGGGTTCCGCGCGGTGGCGCCCGACGTCATGCACTTCGGGCGGGGGAGGGGCGGCCGCTGAACGGCGATCCACGTGCGACCGGGCGCTTCCCGAACAACGGATCCCGGACGCGCGTCACGCGCGTCGTACGCGCGCGTACGTCTCACGAAACGACCCGGGTACACAAGAACTTCCTGCTCCTGCAAGGAATCGTGCAGACTGCCCGTCATGGGGAACGCGTTGTGCAGTCGCCGCCCACGCTGCTATCCTGCCCGCAACGCTGAGTTTCCGGAATCACGCCTGCCGCCGGCGTCCGGAAAGCGGGGGACCCAAGTATTGGGGCGAATCGGCCCAGGCCGTAGCGCACTCCAGCGCGAGTCCGACAGCTAACCCCGTAAGCGCTCTCGGAGGACTTACGACCATGGCGAACGATCGCGACCAACCCTGGTGGGCTGACGCGCAGGACTACCGTCACAGCGCTCCGCGCCGACGTGTCCTGGACGAGCGTGTGCGCCTCGACGACGAGTTGGGGGCGACCGCCGCTGCCCGTCGCCGTCGTGCCGCCGCGGCCCGTGCCGCGGCCCAGCAGCGTCGCGCCCGTCAGCGCCGTCCCGACGCCGTCGAGTACCAGTGGGTCGACGAGTCGCCGTTCAGCAACGAGGAGCGCGGGGACGAGCGGCACCGGATCGAGCGCGAGCGCGACCGCCGTGCCCGTGAGCGCTCCCGCGAGGTCGGCACCTCCGTCGCCCGCCGCCCCGGCAACCGTCGCCCGGCGCGTCGCCGCACCAGCAGCCCGGTCGCCCGGCCGGAGAAGCTGCTCCTCTACGCCGCGCTGCTCGGCCTCTTCCTCGTGCTCGCCGCCGCGACCACGTCGGACGCCTCCGTCGTGCACCACGTGGCGAGTGGCGCGACGCGTCCGTAGACGCTTCGCATCTCGGCACGGCCATCGCTCGGCAGTACTGCGTACGGCTCTCGCTCGTCCGCACCGACCTGCTCGGTCTACGAACACGTCGCATCCACTCGCGGTGGGCCCATTTCGGCTCGGCAGTGCTGGCGCACAGCTCTCGCTTCCCGGCGACGACCTCCTCGGTCTACGAACGCCTCACATCCGCCCGCGGCGCGGAGCGGGGCGAGGGCGGCCGCGAATCGTCGTCTCGGTGACGGCTCGAGGGTGAGGTGACGATCGGGCGTCGCTGGGGCGTCGTCTCGTCGCCTCGGTGACGGCTCGAGGGTGAGGTGACGATCGGGCGTCGCTGGGGCGTCGTCTCGTCGCCTCGCGGTCGGGCGCGGCGCGAGACGCCGATTCGGCGGACGGCATCTGGGCGTCCGCGGGCGCTGCGGGGCGGCCCGCCGTGCTCGCTCGCCGGCACCCGGAGTGATGCTCCGCCTCTGCCACGGCGACCTGCCTCACGCGCCAGGGTCCCGGATCCCGCGGGGCCCTGGCGCCTCCTGCATGCTCCACGCGCATAGGACGCCAGGGCCGAGCCTCCGGCCGGGGGTTTGGCGTCTCACACCGGCTTCGCCGTCCTGCCACCGGCCGCCCCGCCCCGTCGCGCCCGAACACCCACCCACCTGCCCCGCCGCACGATCTCAGTCGACCCGTGTGCGATCTCGCACGCTTGGGTACTTGCATACCAGGGGAGCGCCGCCTACACTAATCATCAGTAAGTCACTTCACTTGTTGAAGCACGAATAACGACCCTGCTGGAAGGTCGCGCATGCCCAACGCGATGAGCCGTTTCACCATCCACGACGACCTGTCGGCCCCTGAGGGCTCGCTCCCGGTGCTGAAGGGGGCGCTGCACTCGGCCGGACAGCTCCCCAACCTGGTCGGCGTGCTCGCGGGCTCGCCGGCGGCGCTGCGCGGATACGCGCGGTTCCGCAACGAGCTCCGCCACGGCAGGCTCGCCACCCCGACGAAGGAGCGGCTGTCGCTCGCCGTCGCCGAGCACTTCCGCTCGACGCCGGGGCTGAAGATGCACAGCCGCACCGCGCGGGTCGCGGGCCTTGGGATCGACGAGGTCCAGCTCGCCCGCGAGTTCCACTCCGCCGACGAGAAGCAGGACGTCCTGCTGCGCTACATCGGTCATCTGCTGCAGCGCCGCAGCCAGCCGCCCGCAGCCCTCCAGGAGGAGGCGCTCGAGCTCGGCTGGACCGAGGAGGAGCTGCTCGAGGCGATCGCCTACGCCTCGGTCGAGGTCTTCTCGGCCCTGGTCAACATCGCCGGCGACGTGCCCGTCGACGGCTCGATGGAGGAGTCGCGCCAGCTGCGCGCTGCCTGACCGTCGGGTCGCTGCCCGGAGGCCGCCCGGATCCGGGCGGCCTCCGGCGCGCCCGTCGCCGCGTTCGCCAGCCGCTCGGCGACGGACGAACGCCAGCCGCCTGGACCGACCGTAGGATCTGCAGCGTGGGGAAGGGGTCTCGATGATCGCCGGGGACGACGAGCAACTGGACGAGGACCGCGGCTGCTGCCCGCACTACCACCTCGCGGTCGAGCTGATCGGCCGTCGCTGGACCGGGGCGATCGTCGCGGTCTTGCTCGGCGAGGGGCCGCAGCGGTTCAGTGAGATCGCCGTCGCGGTCCCCGGGCTCTCCGATCGCGTGCTCTCCCAGCGGATGAAGGAGCTGGAGATGGCCGGCGTCGTCGCGCGCACCGTCAGCCCCGGCCCACCGCTGCGGGTGCAGTACGAGCTGACCGCCAAGGGCCGCGCCCTGGAGCCGGTCGTCGACGCCCTGGAGCGCTGGGGACAGCGTTGGATGGCCGAAGATGTCCCAGCGGCGAAGGGTCCCGCCGCTCCGCTCGGCTAGCCTCCAGCGTGCGCGCGAGCCGATCGGGCGCGCGTCCCGACCTTCCCGCAGGAGCGAACGACACCGTGGCCGACACCCCGCGCACCCCTGAGGACGTCAAGCGCCTCGTGGCGGAGCACGACATCCGCTTCGTACGGATGTGGTTCACCGACATCCTCGGGCAGCTGAAGTCCTTCTCGGTCAACTCGACCGAGCTCGACGACGCGTTCGAGGGCGGGATGGGCTTCGATGGCTCCTCGATCACCGGCTTCAACGCCGTCGAGGAGTCGGACATGATCGCCGTCCCCGACGCGTCGACCTTCGCGGTCCTGCCGTGGACGCCCAAGGAGGAAGGCGTCGCGCGGATGTTCTGCGACGTCCACACCCCCGAGCGGACCCCCTACGAGGGCGATCCGCGCTACATCCTCCGTCGCGCGATCAAGCGGATGCAGGAGATGGGCTTCGACAGCTTCAACGTCGGGCCCGAGCTGGAGTACTTCCTCTTCAAGGACAGCCGCGAGCCGGAGCCGCTCGACGAGGGCGGCTACTTCGACCTGACCGCGCTCGACGCCGGATCGGACGTCCGCCGCGACACCGCCCTGGCGCTCGAGGCGATGGGGATGAAGGTCGAGTACAGCCATCACGAGGGTGGCCCGTCGCAGCACGAGATCGACATCCGCTACGCCGACGCGTTGAAGATGGCCGACGACTGCATGACCTACCGGCTGACGGTCAAGGAGATCGCGATGCAGCACGGCTGGCACGCGACCTTCATGCCCAAGCCGCTGACCGGCGAGAACGGGTCGGGCATGCACACCCACCTGTCGCTCTTCCGCGACGGGCGCAACGCGTTCTACGACGAGAACGACCGCTTCTTCCTGTCCGACATCGGCAAGGCGTTCATCGCCGGCCAGCTGCGCCACGCGCGCGAGATGTCGGCCGTCTTCGCCCAGTGGGTCAACAGCTACAAGCGGCTCGCGCCCGGCTACGAGGCCCCGGTCTACGTCGCCTGGTCGCGTCGCAATCGCTCGGCCCTGGTCCGGGTCCCGCTCTACCACCCGGGCAAGGAGCAGGCCACGCGGATGGAGCTGCGCTGCCCCGATCCGGCCTGCAACCCCTACCTGGTCTTCGCGCTGCTGCTGCACGCGGGCCTGGACGGGATCGAGCGCGGCTACGAGCTGCCCGAGCCGATGGAGCGCAACCTCTACCACCTGTCGCCGGACGACCGCCGGCGGCTGGGGATCGAGCAGCTGCCCGAGACGCTGGGCGAGGCCGTCGAGCTGGCGGCCGAGTCCGAGTTGGTGCTGCGGGCGCTCGGCGAGCACACCCTCGACCGCTTCGTGGAGATCAAGCGCGAGGAGTGGGAGGACTACCGCGTCCAGGTCACGCGGTGGGAGCTGGATCGCTACCTGCCCGTGCTGTAGCGGGCGGCGCGCCCGCGCTCCCGCGTCCGGCCGCAACCGGACGCGAAGGGCGCGGGGCGGAGCGTCCTAGTAGTACCGCTTGAAGGTGCGGAAGTTGAAGGCCAGCGACTTGTTCTTGTCGAGCGAGGGGCCGACGTGGACGAACACGGTCCAGGTGCGGTAGGCGCGCTTCGGGGGCAGCAGCCGCTTGACCTTCAGGTAGCCGCAGGCGTTCGGGCTGCCGAGCCGGACGCGCTTGACGACCTTGCTGCTCGAGCCCTTGCCGTTGACGTACGAGGCGTAGAGCCGCCCGCCGCCGAACAGCGGGCTGAGGCCGGAGACCCGCCACGTCCGCGTGCGGAACGGGTTCGTCGGCTTGCGGGCGATGTCGAGCGCGGCGTTGGTCGCCTTGACCGTGGTGGTGCCGGTCACGGCCGGGCCGCCGGCGGTGTACTCGGTCAGGGTGACCGGGAAGGTCTTGCCGCTGACGGGGCCGATCGTGCCCATGCCGAACTTGCCGGAGAGCGTCGGGGTCGCGTTGCCGGCGCCGTCGAAGTTGCCGCTGAGGACGCCGTAGCTCTCAACCGCCACCTGAAAGCGACCGCCGGGCGTGCCACCCGAGATCGTGAAGGTGATGTTCTCCGACTGCTTGGTCGGGACGTTGGTGTAGCAGGCCTTGGTCGGCGCGATGGTCGCGGCGGAGGCGGTCGCCGGAACGCCGACCGCGAGGGCGGCGGCTGGGGCGACGGCCACGAGCATGGTGCGAAGCTGCATGGTGCTCCTGGGAGGGGGATGTGATGGGACTGCTGCGGGGCTGCTTTGGCGCCGCGTCGGAGGACCCTACCCGCTCGCTGAGGCGCGGGCGCTGATCCCTTCACGTCGCTGGACGGGCCGTTGAGACGCCGCAGACCGCCGTCCCGGGAGACTGTCTCAGCCCGCCAACGCCGCCCGCAGGGCGTCCGGTTCCGTCACCGGCGCGCGGCACGAGAATCGCTCGCAGACGTACGCCGTGGCCTGGCCGTCGACCGTCGGCCGACCGCGCAGCAGGGCCACGCCACGGTCGTCGAGGCCGTCGCCGACGGCCAGCACCAGGCCGGGCCGCGAGCGCTCGCGGACGACCGCGACCAACGCCGCGCGGGCGGCCGGCGGGCCGACGATCGCCACCTCGCGCGGGGGACGGTGGCGCTCGTCCAGCGCCAGCAGGGCGTAGGCGACCGCCTGCGGGATCCGCTCGGCGACCGTGGCCGCCAGCCGCAGCCAGCCGTCGGCCGCATCGGCGTAGCGGGCCTCGCCGGTCAGGGCGGCCAGCCGCAGCAGCCCGCGAGAGGCCGACGCGCCGCCGGACGGGATCGGCGCGTCGTCGAGCTCCTTGCGCCGCACCAGCAGCGCCTCGGCGTCGTCGGCGGTCGCGAAGAACGCGCCGCGCTCGGGGTCGGCGAAGCGGTTCAGGATCGTGTCCGCCAGCTCGCGCGCCCAGGCCAGGTCCTCGGGGTCCCCGCCGGCCTCGAACAGCGCCACCGCGGCCTCCAGCAGGAAGCCGTGGTCCTCGAGCACCGCCGCATGCCGCGCCCGGCCGCCGTGGCCGCTCGTGTCAGCGCCCGCGGTCTCCCGGTCCGACCAGGTGCGCCGCAGCCGCCCGTCGACGGTCAGGTCCCGCCGCACGAACGCCGCCGCCCGGCGGGCGACCTCCAGCAGGTCCTCGCGCCCGAGCACCGCGGACGCCTCGGCGAAGGCGTGGATCGCCAGGCCGTTCCAGCCGGCGACGCGCTTGTCGTCGGTCCCCGGACGGATCCGCTGCGATCGCGCGGCCAGCAGCCCGGCCCGGATCCGCGCGACCGTCTCGTCGTCCGGTCGCTCGCCGCGATCCTCGAGCACGGTCGCGCCGTCCTCGAAGTTGCCGTGCTCGGTGACGCCGAGCCAGGCGATCGCCGCCTCGGCGTCGGCCGAAGAGAGCGCCGCGCGGACCTGCTCCGGGGTCCAGACGTAGAACCGACCCTCGACGCCCTCGCTGTCGGCGTCGAGCGCCGAGAGGAAGCCGCCCTCGGGACCGCGCAGCTCGTCGGCGAGGAAGGCGAGGGTCCGCTCGGCGGTCTCGCGCAGCCGCTCGTCGCCCCACAGCCGGAATCCCTCGACGTAGGCCCGCGCCAGCAGGGCGTTGTCGTAGAGCATCTTCTCGAAGTGGGGGACGGTCCAGGTGCCGTCGACCGCGTAGCGGGCGAAGCCGCCGCCGATCTGGTCGTTGATCCCGCCCGAGGCCATCGAGCGGAGCGTGTGGCGGGCCATCGCCGCCGCCCGCCCGGCCGTGCCGGAGTCCTCGCCGGGCCGCTCGTCGGCGGCCCGCTGGAGCAGGAACAGCAGCGACGGGTGGGGCGGGAACTTCGGCGCCCCGCCGAACCCGCCCTGGACGCTGTCGTAGCGCTCGCCGAGGCCGCGGACCGCGGCGTCCAGCAGCTCCGGGCCGGGAACGGCGTCGGCCGGCGTCAGGCGCGAGGCGCCCGAGAGCCGGTCGGCGACGTCGGACAGCTGCTCGCGGATCTCGCCCGAGCGCTCGCGCCACGCCTCGGCGACGGCATCGAGCACCATCCGCCATGACGGCATGCCCTGGCGCGGCTGCGGCGGGAAGTAGGTGCCGCCGTGGATCGGCTGCTGCTCGGGTGTCAGGAAGACGTTCAGCGGCCAGCCACCCTGGCCGGTGATCGCCTGGACCGCCTCCATGCAGATCGCGTCGACGTCCGGGCGCTCCTCGCGGTCGACCTTGACGCAGACGAAGTGGGCGTTCATCACCGACGCGGTCGCCGGGTCCTCGAACGACTCGTGGGCCATCACGTGGCACCAGTGGCAGGCGCTGTAGCCGATCGAGACCAGCAGCGGCTTGTCCTCGCGGCGCGCCCGCTCCAGCGCCTCGGGGCCCCACGGCAGCCAGTCGACCGGGTTCTCGGCGTGCTGGAGCAGGTAGGGCGAGGTCTCCGCGGCCAGGGCGTTGGGCATCGCCGTGGAGCCTTGCAGAGTTCGCGGCCCGGCTCGCGCGCGGGGCCGCGCGGCTCAGCGGCGCCGCGACGGGCCGGTCAGCCGCTCGATCGCGCGCACCGACGACGGCTCCAGCAGCTCGACCGCCTCGGGGTCGATGCCCATCGCCCCGAGCAGCGACTCGGGATCGTTCAGCGGGTTGGGGATCCGGTACGAGCCGGCCCGCAGGCCGCGTCCGCGGACCCGGACGACCGTCGTCCTGCCGTCGCCGACGTCGCCGCTGACGGCGGTTCCGGGGACGTAGCCGTAGCGCCGCAGGAGGACCGCGTCGCGACCCATCCGCGCGTAGCCGCTGCGCAGCCCGGCGACCCGGAACGACGGCAGCGGCTGGTCGGACAGGAGGTCCTCGAGGTCCAGCGACAGGATCAGCCGGCGGACGACGGCGACGGCGGCGTCGGCGGTCGTCAGGCGGGCGACGGCCCGGGCGCGCGCCCGCGACGTGCGCCCGAGCTCGCGCGCCGACGCCGGCGGCAGGCGGGCGGCGC
>NZ_AGUD01000241.1 GCF_000240225.1 Patulibacter medicamentivorans | reverse complement strand
GGCGTCGCGGTCGCCGCTCGCGCGCGACGAGGCCGGCGACGCCGCTCCGCAGGCGCTCGGGCAGTGGCTCGTCGTCCAGCGCGCGGGCCGCGACGAGCGCCTGCCGCTGCCGGTAGAGCGCCGCCTGCAGCTCGGGCGATCCGGCGATCCGCGCCTCGAGCGCCGCCCGCCGGTCGGCCGCGAGCGTGCCGTCGGCCAGCGCCGCGAGCTCGATCAGCTCCTCCGGACTGGGGCTCGACGGTGATCGCGGCATCGGACAGGGGGTATCACAGGTCGACGGCGTCGGTGGGAGGACCTGCTGCCCACGAGGACGCCGACCGGCCGTCGGCTCTTCCCGGCGGCGGTCGACGGACGCCGCCGGATACCCTCCGCCGGGTGCCCCTGGGTCCCGTTCCCCTGCCGCCCGCCGACCTGCGGATCGCCGACCTCGCGGGGCGTCGCGTCGGCGTCTGGGGCGCCGGACGCGAGGGGGCCGCGGCGATCCGGGCGCTCGCGGCGCACGCCCCCGGCAGCTCCGTCGTCGTCGCCAGCTCGAGTGCGCCGCCGGACGGCGCGGCGCCGCTCCCGGACGGTCCCGACGGGCGCCCGCCGAGGCACCTGCACGGTGCCGAGGGGCTCGCCGCGCTGGCGGCCTGCGAGGTCGTGATCCGCTCGCCGGGGGTGCCCGTCCGCGGCCCCGAGGCCGACGCCGTCCGGGCCGGTGGAGCGACCCTGACGTCGGGCACGGCGCTCTGGCTGGCCGAGCGCGGCGACCGCGAGACGGTCGTCGGGATCACCGGCACCAAGGGCAAGAGCACCACCTCGTCGCTGCTCCACCACCTGCTCGGCAAGGCCGGCGTCCGCAGCGTCCTGGCCGGCAACATCGGTCGCCCGCTGCTCGACCAGCTACGCCCGTCCGACCCGCCCGAGGCCTGGGTCGTCGAGCTGTCCAGCTACCAGCTGGCGGACCTGCCGCGGGCGCCGACGATCGCCGTCGTCACCAACCTGATGCGCGACCACCTCCCCTGGCACGGGGACGAGGCGACCTACCACGCCGACAAGCTGCGGATCCTGACCGCGGGCGACGGGCCGCGGATGGCGGTGCTCTCCTACGCCGACCCGGGCCTGCGGAGCGCCGCCGAGACGTTGCCGCACGTGCCGATCCTGTGGGTCGACCATCCGGACGGGCTGCACGTGGCCGGGGGCGAGATCCGCGAGGGCGCCCGGGTGCTGTGCCCGATCGACGCGCTGCCGCTGCGCGGCGTCACCGGCGCCCGCAACGTCTGCGCGGCGCTCGAGGCGGTCCGGGCGCTCGGCTACGAGGTCGCCGACCTGGCGGGCGCGCTGCGCGACTTCCGGCCGTTGCCGCACCGCCAGCAGGTCGTCGCGGCCGCCGACGGCCGGACCTGGGTCGACGACTCGATCTCGACCACGCCCGAGGCGGCGCTGTCGGCGGTGGCGGCCTTCGGACCCGGTCCGCTGGTCCTGATCGCCGGCGGCGACGACCGCCGCCAGCGGTACGACGCGCTGGCGCGCGCCCTGGCCACCGGTCGGGTGCCGACCGGGGCGGTCGGGGAGCCGCTCGCCGAGGTCCGGATCGCGGGAGTGGTGACGCTCCCGGGAACCGGCCCGGCGCTGGCGGAGGCCGTCGCCGACGCGGCTCGCGAGGCCGGCCGGACGCTGCCGGTGCGACAGGTCGACGGCGACGAGCCGGGGGCGGTGATGGTCGCGGCGGTCGCGGCCGCGCGCGAGCTGGCGCCCGCCGGGGCGACGGTCCTGCTGTCGCCCGCGGCGCCGAGCCACAACCTCTTCCGGGACTTCGAGGATCGCGGCGACCGGTTCGCCGCGGCGGTCGCGGGGCTCGGCTGAGGAGCGCCGCCGCGCGTGCCTCGTCACCAGCGCGATCGCGACGACGCGATGCCGGCCGCCATCCCCGGCGCGGCGCGGTCCGGACGGCGCGGTCCCTATCCTCGGGCGTCGATGGCGTGGCGCGTGCTCCCGATCCCGGTCCTGCTGACGATCGCGATCGCCGTCGCGGGTTGCGGGGACGACGCGCCCGCCGACGCCGCGCGGACCAAGCTGCCGAAGGGCGCCGGGCCGACCCGTCAGGTGGCCGCCACCACGGGCGTCGACGCGCACGTCCTCGCCCGCGGGTTCCGCCAGGTGACCGGCCTGGTCCGCGAGCCGGGGCGCCGCGGTCGGACGCTGGTGCTGGAGCAGGCCGGCACCGCCCGCTGGCTCGACGGCGACGGGCCGGCGGCCGGCGCCCCGTTCCTCGACCTGCGGTCGGTCACGAAGTCCGGGGGCGAGCAGGGGCTGCTCGGCCTGGCCTTCCTGCCACGGACCGGCACCCGCGGGCCGCAGCGCGTGGTCGTCCACCGCACCGGCCTCGATGGCGACACGCAGGTCGCGATCTACGAGGTCCGCGATGGCCGCGTCGCCCCGACGACGGCGAAGGTGATCCTCGACGTCGAGCAGCCCTACGCCAACCACAACGGCGGGGCGATCGTCGTCGGCCGCGACGGCCGGCTGTACGTGGGCCTCGGCGACGGCGGGTCGGCGTTCGACCCGCGCGACAACGGCCAGAACCTGAAGACGCAGCTGGGCAAGCTGCTGCGCTACGACCTGGACGCGGACCGCCCGCGCTGGCGGATCGCCGCATACGGCCTGCGCAACCCGTGGCAGATCTCGGTCGACCAGCGGACCGGCGACATCTGGATCGGCGACGTCGGCGAGCAGACGATCGAGGAGATCGACCGGCTGTCCTATCGCCGCACCCAAGACGTCGCGCCGCCGGTGAACTTCGGCTGGTCGGCCTTCGAGGGCACCCGTCGCCAGCCGGGCAAGGACCTCGACGAGAGCGGGCCGCTGGCCTGGCCGATCGCCTCGTACACCCACGCCAACGGCTGCTCGGTGACCGGCGGCGTGGTCGTCCGGCGGCCCCGCGGCGGCGGGTCGGCGGCCCCGCGGGCGCTGCTGGATCGCTACGTCTTCGGCGACTACTGCAGCGGCCGCACCTGGTCGGTGCCGGCCGACGGTCGCCGTCACCCGATGCGACGCGAGCCGGCGCGGGTGCCGCACCAGTCGGCCTACCTCCAGGACGCGAGCGGCCGGGTGCTGGTGGGCACCACCGGCGGCCAGGTCCTCGAGCTGCGCTAGCGGGCACGCCTCGAGCTGCGCTAGCGGGCGGGGCGCACGGCGCCGCGCCGCGGCGGGTCGGGTCGGGCCGGCGGACGATGCCCGGGAGCGGGCAAGGCACGGCGAGGTCCGGCGACCGCGTGGCGCTCGTCCAAACGTGGGCCGCGACGGTTCGACCGTCGGCGAACCGAATCGTTTTCGGCCGCACCTAGGGTCGGGAGGTCGCCCGATCCGCCCCGGACCGGTCGGCCCTCGCTCCTCGACATCTGGACGCACGCAATGGCTTCTCGTTCATCCCGCCGGTCCTCCCGGCGCTCATCCGCGGTCCGCGCCGGCGGCGCGCTCGGGATCTCGGCGATCGCCGCGATCGCGGTCGCCGCTCCCGCCTCCGCCCTCAACTACGTGACCAACCAGAACGGCGACAGCTGGGCGGTTTCGGACGCCGCGATCCCAGGCCTCGACACGGGCAGCGTGCACAACACGTCGACCGGGTCGCTGCAGGGCTTCGGCGGGCTCCGGGTCCAGGTCAGCGGCGGCCCGAAGGAGCGGATGGACGGCGTCCTGCTGCGCGGCTTCGGGCTGCGCTTCGACGGCGTCAACCGCTTCGAGACGACGAAGGCCGTCGAGCTCGGCGGCGTCGCGATCACCCGCGCGATCCTGATCGACCGCGCCAGCAGCTGGGCGCGCTTCCTGGACTCGTTCACCAACACGACCAAGCAGGCCGTGACGATCGAGGTCGCGTTCGGCGGCCAGCTCGGCTACGGCTCGGCGGCGGGAGCGACGGGCCGCTCGAACCAGAGCGCGATCGCGACGACCTCCAGCGGCGACCAGTCGATCACGCCCGCCGACGGGTGGGTCGAGGTCGCCAACCCCTCGACCCTCGCCGGCGAGGCCGGGCGCACCAACAACGGCCCGGTCGGCGTCGTGCTCGGGACCCCCGGCAGCGGCAACCTGACGAGGACCGGCAACTTCCTGGTCGACCCGTTCTTGGTCCCGCTCGCGGCCGGCGGCGAGCAGGCCAACCACGTCGGCTTCGTCAACCGGCTGACGATCCAGCCCGGCCAGACCCGGTCGATCGCCCGCTTCGTCGTCACCGGCCTCTCGGAGACGCGGCCGCTGACCTCCGGCGCCGCGATCCCGGCCGCCGGCTCCCAGGTCGCGGCCGTCGCGGCGACCGCCAGCGCGTTGACCGCGGCGCCGGCGTTCTCGGATCTCAGCACCGCCCAGTTCTGCGCGATCGCCAACTGGAACGTGTCGACGCTGGTGACGTCCGCCGACTGCACGCCCGCGCGGACCCCGGAGGTCACGGTCCCCCTGGCCGCCGAGCCCGAGCCGGTCACCAGCTCGCCGTACGACGTGACGGGCAAGTCGCTGACCGAGCTGCAGGCCGACATGGAGTCCGGCAAGACGACGTCGCAGGAGATCACCCGCGCCTACCTGGACCGGATCGCCGCCTACGACGGCGGGCCGTTCGGCTTCCACTCGGTGATCACCGTCGCCAAGGACGCGATGGCGCAGGCGAAGATCGCCGACATCTCGCGGGCGAACGGGATCAAGGGGCCGCTGCTCGGCATCCCGATCCTGGCCAAGGACATCTACGACACCAAGGACATGCCGACGACCGGCGGCAGCCTCGTCTTCGACGGCTACCAGCCGACCAAGGACGCCTTCCAGGTGGCGAAGCTGCGCGAGGCCGGCGCGATCATCCTGGGCAAGGCCAACCTGGCCGAGTTCGCGACCGACGGCCACTTCAGCCCGAGCGCCTACGGCCAGGTCTGGAACGCCTTCGACGCGTCGAAGAGCTCGATCGGGTCGTCGGGCGGCTCGGCGGTGTCGGTCGCCACCAGCATGGCGGCGGCCGCCCTCGGGACCCAGACCGGGGACTCGCTGTGGGGGCCGTCGAGCGCCGCGAGCCTCGTGTCGCTGCGCGGCACCGACGGGATGCAGAGCGCCGACGGCGTGATGCCGCTGACGTTCATCCAGGACTACGCGGGCACGATCGCGCGCACGATCCCGGACCTCGCGGCGCTGCTGCAGGCGACGGCGGTCCCGAACCCGAGCGACCCGCTGACCCATGAGGCCGACGCCCACCGCCCCGCCAGCTGGTCGGCCTACCTGAAGGACGACGCGCTGAAGGGCAAGACGATCGGCGTTCCCGCGACGGCGTTCGACGATCCGTTCGGCACCACCGGCACCAGCGACGCGATGCGGGCGCAGTTCGCGCACTTCACGACCGCCGGGGCGACCGTCAAGGCGATCCCGGATCCGCCGCCGGCCCCGACCGGGGTGCCGGGCGACCGCGGCTACGAGGGCTGGCGGCGGTGGATCCTCGACCACCCCAACAACCCCTACAGCGACGTTCCCCAGATCACGCTCAACCAGAAGCGCGTGCCGCTGTTCCGCTCGACGGCGACCACCTACACCGGCACCGGTCCGATGACCGACGCCGAGGTCCAGGGGTTCATCGACTACCGCAAGCGCTACCGCGCGATCCTGGCCCAGTGGATGGACGACAACGGGGTCGACGCCGTCGCCTTCCCGGGCGAGCTGAGCGACATCCACCTCAACGACAGCATCCAGCCGAGCTTCGGCCGTCGCGACCCGCAGTCCTCGGCCGCCGGCGTGCCGACCGTGATCTTCCCGGCCGGCCGCAACGACCACGGGCAGCCGATCAACCTGCAGCTGCAGGGCCGCGAGTTCTCCGATCCCGAGTTGCTCGGCTACGCCTACGCGTTCGAGCAGGTCGCGAAGGGCAAGGTCGAGACGGCGCTGACCCCGCCGCTGAAGTACGTCGAGGGGTCGAAGCCGCAGCCGATCGTCGTCACGCCGGCGGCGCCGCCCGTCACGTCGCCGCCGCCGGGGTCGCCGACCCCGATCAGCGAGGCCCCGTCGGTGCCCGCGAAGGCCGGCAGGGTGACGGTGGTGAGCTCGTCGCTGCGGGCGACCAGCCGCGGCCGCTTCAGCGTCAAGCTGGCGTGCTCGAAGGGCGCCTCGAGCTCGTGCCGCGTCCGCGTCACGATTCGCCGCGGCGGCGTCGCGCTCTCCCGCACGACGGTCACGATCGCCTCCGGCCGCACGCGGACGGTCGCGTTCACGGCTCCGCGAGCGGTGCGGCGGATCCTCGCCCGCGGGTCCAAGGCGACGCTGCTGGTGTCGCTCAGCGGGCGCGGCGGGACGACCGTCGCCAAGGCCAGGAAGGTCAGCCTGCGAGGCCCGCGGTAGGCCGACGGCGGGTGGTGGCGGCGCGCGTCGCCGTCGCCGCCCGCCGGGCTAGAGCCCGCGCGGGTGGACCTCGTGGAAGCCACTGACCCCGCGGGTCGCCGACTGCCAGCGCGAGCCGCTCTGCCGCAGGCCCGAGGTGTCGAAGCGCAGGCCCGCGACGAACATGAACGCGTGGCCGCCGTTGGCGTAGATCGTGACCCACTTGCCGGGGCCGGGCTCGAACTGGTCGGCCATCGCGCCGGACACCATCGGCGCGTCGATCACGCCGGCCGCGGCCAGCGCGTAGCTGATCGAGCCGGAGCAGTCGTAGGCCGTGTCGGACCAGATCTCGCCGGCGAAGCGCCCGTGGCCGCCGCCGTAGACGTACGGCTTGCGGGCGACCGCGTTGGCGGCCTGGATGATCTGGACGACCTTGTTGGGGGCGTCCGGCGGGATGGTGGCCAGGCCGCTGCCGTCGACCGTCGCGCTGCTGATCAGCGTCCGCGCGGTCCGTGCGCCGCCGCCCTTGCGACCGAGCGCCCGCTCCAGCTCCTGCGCCACCTGCTCGTCGGTCGGTGCGCCCGAGGGCAGCGTGTCCGGCTTCGACGGCGTCTCCGTCGACGGCTCGCTCGCCGGGTCGCCGGTCGACGGGGTCGGGTCGCTCGCCGTCGCGGCGGGCTCGTCGACCGGGACCGGCAGCGCCGGCGCGGTCAGCGTCCAAGCGTGCAGCTCGTGCCCGCCTGCGGCCGAGCCGCCCGCTCCGGCGACGGCGATCCCGCCGCCGATCACGACGGCCGCGAGACCGGTCGCGTAGGCCGCCCGGTGGCGCCACCAGGGGCGCGGGCCCGTGGGCGCCGCTGTCGGGTCCGGATCCATCCCCGGGGACGATACCCCGGTCGCCCGTGTCGAGGCAGCGGATCGGGGCTCGCGTCCGGGAGCCGAGCGGTAGCGTTCCGCGCGTGCTCCGGCGACCGACGACGGCGACCCGTGCGCTGGCGCCGCCCGGCGCGGCCCTGCTGGTCGTGCTCGCGGCCGTCGTGCTCGGCCCGGACGCCGCGCTGCTGCTGCTTCCGGCGCTGCTGCTCGGGACGCTCGTGGTCCTCGGCTGGCTGCCGGGGGAGGCGCGGATCCTGCGCGCGATCG
Organism: Patulibacter medicamentivorans; assembly: GCF_000240225.1. Lineage (GTDB taxonomy): Bacteria > Actinomycetota > Thermoleophilia > Solirubrobacterales > Solirubrobacteraceae > Patulibacter > Patulibacter medicamentivorans. The sequence continues at coordinate 21,824 of NZ_AGUD01000241.1, read as the reverse complement.
GGCGCAGGCTGCGGTCGCGGACGGCGGGCGGGCCGCCGCCCGCGCTGCGACGCCGCGCTCCCCGCCGGCGGGACGGCCGCGGGCTCGATCGCTGGGACGCCCGCTCGTCCCGCGGGCCGCCGCCGGCCGTCGCCTGACGAGCGCTCCTCCGGAGCGCGCCCTGCTCGCGTGGTCGTCCGCGGGCCGCCGCCCACGACCACGCTCCACCCGCCGAGCCGGCGCCGCCCGCGCTCAGGCGTCATCGTCCGTGCGACCCGCGAGGTCCTCCCGTGCCGTTCCCATCCCGCCGCCCTTCCGTCGTCCTGCTCGCGCTGCTGCTCGCGGTCGGCGTCGCTGCGCCCGCCGCCGCGCACCAGGCCGATCCCGACTACGACTCGGTCCTGCATGGCGTCCGTCCCGCCGCCTCCGGGCTTCAGGTGACCGTCCTGGACCGCGGCGACCGGCTGGCGCTGCTGAACGAGAGCGGTCGCCGGATCGAGGTCCCCGGCTACCAGGGCGAGCCGTACCTGCGGCTGCTGCCCGACGGCACGGTCCAGGAGAACCAGCGCAGTCCGGCGGCCTACCTCAACGACGACCCGAAGGGCACGACCCCGGTCCCGCGGGTGGCCGACGCCAAGGCGACGCCGGTCTGGCAGACGGTCGACAAGGCGGGCCGGATTGAGTTCCACGACCACCGGATCCACTGGATGGGGGCGAGGCGCCCGCCGCAGGTGACCGATCCGGGGAAGCGGACGAAGGTCTACGACTGGAAGGTGCCGATCCGGGTCGACGGCCGGCCGGCGACGATCGACGGGACGCTGTTCTGGAGCCCGCAGGAGGGCGGAGCCCCGGTCGCGGCGATCGTCGCGCTGGCGGTCGTGCTCGTTGCGGCGCTGGCGACGGTGCTGCTCGTCCGCCGCCGGCGCGGGGCCGGCGGGGGCGCGCAGGAGGACGTCTGGTGATCGACCTCGCGAAGCGCCGGCGGGCGATCGCCCTGCTGCTCGGCCTGCTGCTGGTGGCGTTGAGCTTCCCGTCGCTGGCGGGCGCTCACGCGTCGCTGACCGGGTCGCAGCCGACCTCGGGCGCGACCATCGATCGCGCGCCGCCACGGGTCGTGTTCCGCTTCAGCGAGCAGGTCGAGGGCTCGTTCGGCGCCGTTCGCGTGGTCGACGAGCGGGGGCGACGGGTCGACGACGGCCACGTCTCGCGGGTCGCCGGCGGGTCGGGGCTGGCGGTCGGCCTGCGGGGCGGGATCGGGCGCGGCGCCTACACCGCGACCTACCGCGTGGTCTCGGCCGATGGCCATCCGGTCAGCGGCGGGATCACCTTCACGATCGGCCGCGGCGTCACCGCGACGCCGCTCGACGTCCGCAGCGAGGCAGCGGGCAGCAGCGCGCCGGCCGGGATCGGCACCGCGCTGTCGATCGCACGGGCCGTCCGCTACCTGGGGATCGGGGGCGTCTGCGGGCTGCTGGTGCTGCTGCTGGTCGTCTGGCGGCCGCTGCGGCGAGCGGGCCGCGTGCCCGATCCGGCGGCCGAGCCGTTCGCGCGCGCCGCCGGCCGGCTGCTGCGCGGAGCGGCCCTGGTCGGCGCGCTCGGAGCCGTCGCCGCGCTGGTCCTGCAGACCGCCAACGCCGGCGGCACCGGGATCGGCGACGCCCTGCGCTCCGGTCCGCTGGGCGACGTGCTGGGGACCAGGACCGGTGCCTGGTTCGCGCTCTCCGCCGTCGCCTTCGCGCTGCTCGCGGGAGCGGCGGGCCGGCTGGCGCGGGCCACCGGCGGCTGGCTGCCGATCGTCGGCGTGGCGCTGCTGGCGCTGCTGGTGGTGGCGCCGGCGATCGGCGGGCACGCCGCGGCCTCGTCGCCGTCGGCGGTCCTGATCCCGGTCGAGATCGTCCACGTGGCGGGCATGGGCAGCTGGGTCGGCGGGTTGCTGGCGCTGCTGCTGGTGCTGCCGCGCGCGACCCGGGCGCTGCCGGCGGGCTCGCCGCGGACGGCGCTGCTGGCGGCCGTCCTGATGCGGTTCTCGCCGGTCGCGCTGGTCTCCGTGGCGGCCCTGACCGCGGCCGGGACGACGCTGGCGATCTTCCAGCTGACGACGCTCTACGACCTGACCGACACCGCCTACGGCCGGGCGATCCTGATCAAGGCGTCGCTGCTGACGGTCGCGATCGGCGTCGCGGTCGTCCAGCGCGAGCTGCTGCTGCCGCGCCTGCGGCGGCTGGCGGCCGGGAACGAGGCGCTCGCCGAGGGCGAGCAGGCCGACGCGCCTGCGACCGCCACCGCCGGCGGGGCCGAGGCATCCGCGCCGGTCGCCGCCGGTCCGGCGGCCGAGGCGCTGCCCGCCGCCGGCCAGGCGCCCGCGTCGAACGCCGCCGCCACCGGCCGTCACGTGCGGACCGCGCTGCGGGCCGAGCTGGCGCTGCTGGTCGCGGTCCTGATCACGACCGGGGCGCTGGCGGGCTACGCGCCGCCGAAGGCGCAGACGAGCGGCCCGGCGTCCGTCACCCGCGATGTCGGCGATCTCGAGGTCCAGCTGGTCGTCGACCCGGCGCGCCGGGGACCGAACGCGCTGCACCTGTACGTCCTCGACCGCCGCGGGCAGCCGCTGCGGCGGGTCGCCGAGCTGCGGGTACGGGCGCTGCCGCCGAACCGCGGCACGCCGATCGACGTCCCCGCGCGCGTCGCCGGCCCCGGCCACTGGGTCGCCCCCGCCGTCCCGCTCGCGACCCGCGGCAGCTGGCGGATCAGCGTCGAGCTGCGTCGCTCGGCCTTCGACCAGCAGGAGCTGGAGCTGCCGGTGCGGGTCCGCTGAGGCGCACCGCCCGGCGCGGGGTGGCGTCGATGCTCCGCGGCCCGGCAGGGGTGGCGTCAGGTCGCCTCGGTGGGCAGGGCGGAATGACGCCAGCTGGCGTGCGGCGCGGTGAGATGACGCCACCTGACCGCGCCGCGTGGCCCCCGGATTGGTGCACGCCGGCGGCTCCGGAATCCGGGTCGCGGAGCTTGTCGGCGCAACGATCCTCAGGAACCGTTTAGCAACGGTTCATGGCCCACGGCCGCCGATGCGCCACAATGCCGCGCATGCCCTCCGGATCGAAGAGCAAGCAGGAGGCTGCGCGGAAGGCGCGGCTGGAGCGCGAAGCCGCCGAACGAGCAGCCGCCGAGCGCAAGAAGCGCCTCGGCATCCTCGGCGCGGCCCTCGTAGCGATCGTCGTCGTCGTCGGCATCGTGCTGGCCGCCGGCGTCTTCAAGGAGGACAAGGCCGACAACGCCACCAAGACCAAGGTCGCCGGCGGCGCCGAGGTCAAGGGCGTCAAGGAGACCAACGACCTGCTCAAGGGGATCCCGCAGCAGGGAATCCGCCTCGGGCAGGCCAGCGCGCCGGTGACGATCATCGAGTTCGCCGACCTCAAGTGCCCGATCTGCAAGGAGCACGAGCTCAACAACCAGCCGACGATCGTCAACGACCTGGTCCGCACCGGCAAGGCGAACCTGGAGATCCGGCTGGTCAACGTGATCGACCCGAACGTCGGCACGACCGACGGCGAGCGCGCGCGGACGGTTGCCAACAACCTGATCCCGACGAACAAGTACTGGAGCTTCGTCCACACCACGTACTACAACCAGGGCGCCGAGCAGGACAGCTGGGCGACCGACGGCAAGCTCAAGGAGATCCTGGCCGGCGTCGGCCTGCCGGCCAGCGCGTTCTCGACCCGGATGACCTCGGCCAACCGGACCGCGCAGGCGGCGGACCAGAAGCTCTTCACCGACCTGGGGGCGACCGGCACGCCGTCGGTCTTCGTCCAGGCGCGCGGGACGCGGGAGTACACCTCGGTCCCGAACTTCAACAGCGTCGACGACATCAAGAAGGCCGTCGCCGACGCGGCCAAGAAGGCGAAGTAGCTCCATGACCGATCGCCGGCTGCGCATCGCCAGCTACGTCATCGCCCTCGTCGGCGTCTGCGCGGCCGGCTACCTGGTCTACACGAAGTACGCCCACGGCGGCGTCTGCGGCGTCAGCGGCGGCTGCACGGTCGTGCAGCAGTCGGAGTGGTCGGAGCTGTTCGGGATCCCGGTCTCGGTGCTCGGCGTCGTCGGCTACGGGCTGATCTTCGCCGCGCTGACCCTGCGCGGTGAGATGGCGCGGCTGCTGCTGGTGCTCTTCAGCGGCGGCGGCTTCCTGTTCTCGATGTACCTGATGTACCGCGCGTACATCACCCTCGACGCGTTCTGCCCGTTCTGCACCACGAGCGCGGTCTGCATGACGCTGCTGTTCGTGATCAGCGCGACGCGGTTCGTCCGCGGCCCCGACCTGGTCGCGGCCGCGACCGACCTCGACGCCGACGCCGAAGGCGACGAGGTCGACGAGCGCGGCGGGGTCGACGGCGAGCTCGCCGGGGCATGAGCATCGACGACGCGGAGCTCGACCAGCTGCGCAGCCGCCGCTGGCAGCTGTTCGGCGTCGCGGCCCTGGCGCTGGTCGTGATCGCGGGCCTGGCGATCGCCTTCGGCGGCTTCGGCGGCGGGGGCGACAAGGGCACCCGCTCGCCGAACGGGATCCGGGGGGCGAAGGAGACCGGGCAGCTGCTGCGGGGGATCCCGCAGCAGGGGATCGTGCTCGGCCGGCCCACCGCGCCGGCGACGATCACCATCTTCGCCGACCTCCACTGCCCGATCTGCCGCGGTCACTTCACCGGCGACGAGCTGCGCGAGCTGGTCGACAAGGCCGTCCGGCCCGGCAAGGCCAACGTCGAGCTGCGGCTCGTCGATCTGCTCGGCGCCAACTCCGGCCTCGGCCGGGTCGCGGTCGACCGGCTGGCCGCTTCCGGCAGCGCCTGGAACCTGGCGCTGATGCTCTACTTCAACCAGGGCGCCGAGGGCGGAAGCTGGATCGACGACCGGCTGCTGCAGCGGATCGCCGCCGTGACGCCGAGCCTCGAGGCGACCCCGCTGAGCCTCCGTGAGGACGCGGCCTCGCGGCGGGTGGTCGCGGAGACCGACGCGCTGCGCCAGCGGCTCGGGGTCGACGGGACCCCGACCTACTTCGTCCGCCGCCGGGGCAGCGCCGACTATCGCGAGATCGGCAACACGTTCCTCGGCGGTCCGACCGGCAGGATCCTCGACGCGGTCGACGAGCTGCAGCCCTGAGCGACGGCTCGGCGGGGTCATTCCGACCCGTCCGGTCGGGAACGTAGGGTGCTACCCTACGTAGGGCATGAAGAAGACGAGCATCTACATCGAGGACCAGCTCGACGAGGCGCTCGCCCTCCGCGCGGCGGAGGAGGGCATCACGAAGGCGGAGTTCATCCGCCGGACGCTCGGCGGCGCCGTGCGGCGGCCGGTTCGTCCGCGGCCGTCGATCATCGGGATCGTCAGCAGCGGACGGAGCGACATCTCGGAGAACGTCGATGCGTTCTTGACCGAGACCGGTTTCGGCGAGTGAGCATCGTCGTCGACACGAGCTTCGTCGTCGCGCTGATCGACACCGACGATGCGCATCACGGAGCCGCGGCCCGGTTCTTCGAGGCGACCGACCAGGACTTCGTCACGACGCCGCTGGCGCTCGCCGAGATCGATCACTTCGTCGGTCGGGTCGGCGGCCAGAGCGCCCAGCAGGTCCTCTGGGACAACTTCGACGCCGGCGTCTTCGGCCTGCGCTGGTGGGCCGATGGGTTGCGCGACATGATCGCGATCGCTCGCGAACGTCCCGATCTGGGCCTGACCGACGCGTCGCTGATCGCTCTCGCGGCACGGCTCCACACCACGCGGATCGCGACCCTCGACTTCCGGCACTTCCGGACGCTGGCCACCGCGGACGGACGCCCCTTCACCCTGCTGCCCGCCGACGCGTGATGCTCTTGCTCGCTGCACCCCCGATCCCGAGTCGCCGTGTCGCCCGTCAGGCCGGCCGCGACCGCTCGAACACCGGCTCCCCAACCCTCACCGACACCCGAAGGACCCGCGCATGACCACCAACAGCTTCGGCGCCAAGGACACCCTCTCCGTCGGCGACCGCTCCTACGAGGTCTTCCGTCTCGACGCGCTGCAGTCGCAGTACGACGTCGCTCGACTGCCCTACTCGCTCAAGGTGCTGCTGGAGAACCTGCTGCGCACCGAGGGCAACGGCTCGGTGACCAAGGAGCAGATCGAGGCGCTCGCGACCTGGGACGCCAAGGCCGAGCCCGCCGACGAGATCGCCTTCACCCCGGCCCGGGTGGTCCTGCAGGACTTCACCGGCGTGCCGGCGGTCGTCGACCTGGCCGCGATGCGCGACGCGATGGGCGAGCTCGGCGGCGACCCGTCGAAGATCGAGCCGCTGGTCCCGGCCGAGCTGGTGATCGACCACTCGGTCCAGGTCGACGCCTTCGGCAACGCCCAGGCGTTCGCGTTCAACGCCGAGAAGGAGTTCGAGCGCAACAAGGAGCGCTACCAGTTCCTGCGCTGGGGCCAGGAGGCGTTCGAGTCGTTCAAGGTCGTCCCGCCGGACACCGGGATCGTCCACCAGGTCAACCTGGAGTACCTGTCGCGGTCGGTGTTCGTCAACGACAGGACCGGTCAGGCCTACCCCGACACGCTGGTCGGCACCGACTCCCACACGACGATGGTCAACGGCCTCGGCGTGCTCGGCTGGGGCGTCGGCGGGATCGAGGCCGAGGCGGCGATGCTCGGCCAGCCGATCCCGATGCTGATCCCGAACGTGATCGGCTTCCGGCTGAAGGGCGAGCTGCGCGAGGGCGCGACCGCCACCGACCTGGTGCTGACCGTCACCGAGCTGCTGCGCAAGACCGGCGTCGTCGGCAAGTTCGTCGAGTTCTTCGGCGAGGGCGTCACCCGCCTGCCGCTGGCCGACCGCGCCACGATCGGCAACATGAGCCCGGAGTTCGGCTCGACCGCGGCGATCTTCCCGATCGACGCCGAGACGATCCGCTACATGGCCTTCACCGGCCGCCCGAAGGAGCAGCTGGAGCTGGTCGAGGCCTACGCCAAGGCCCAGGGCCTCTGGCACGACCCGTCCGAGGAGCCGACCTTCAGCCAGGTCGTCGAGCTCGACCTCGGCGACGTCGTCCCCTCGATCGCCGGGCCCAAGCGCCCGCAGGACCGCGTCTCGCTGTCGGTCGCCAAGGACGCCTTCCGCTCGTCGCTCGGCGACCTGCTGCACGGCGACGACGGCCCGTCCGGCCCGTACGACAAGGCCCTCGACAACAGCTTCCCCGCCAGCGACCCGCCGTCGGCCGCCGAGCCGAGCGGCAGCAACGGCTCGGCCGCCCACCCGGTCGAGGCGGCCGCGGGCGACCACCACCACGGCACCGCGGTGCTCGAGTCCAAGACGTCGGTCCAGGTCGAGTACGACGGCCGGACCTTCCCGCTCGACCACGGCCACGTCGTGATCGCCGCGATCACCTCGTGCACCAACACGTCGAACCCGTCGGTGATGGTCGCCGCCGGCCTGGTCGCCCGCAAGGCCGCCGCGCTGGGCCTGAACCGCAAGCCGTGGGTCAAGACCTCGCTGGCGCCCGGCTCGATGGTCGTCACCGACTACCTGGAGCGGGCCGGCCTCAACGTCGACCTCGACGCGCTCGGCTTCAACCTCGTCGGCTACGGCTGCACGACCTGCATCGGCAACTCCGGCCCGCTGCCGGAGCCGATCTCCAAGGCGGTCAACGAGGCCGACCTGTCGGTGACCTCGGTGCTCTCGGGCAACCGCAACTTCGAGGGCCGGATCAGCCCCGACGTGAAGATGAACTACCTGGCATCGCCGCCGCTGGTGGTCGCCTACGCGCTGGCGGGGACCATGGACTTCGACTTCGAGGTCGATCCGCTCGGGCAGGATCAGGCCGGCAACGACGTCTTCCTGAAGGACGTCTGGCCGACCACCCAGGAGGTCGCGCAGACCGTCGAGGAGTGCCTGCAGGCGGACATGTTCCGCAGCAGCTACGCGCAGGTCTTCGACGGCGACGAGAACTGGCGCAACCTCGACGTCCCGACCGGCGACCGCTACGCCTGGGACGCCAGCTCGACCTACGTCCAGAAGGCGCCCTACTTCGACGGCATGCCCGCCGATCCGGAGCCGGTCCAGGACATCGCTGGCGCGCGGGTGCTGGCCAAGCTCGGCGACTCGGTGACCACCGACCACATCTCGCCGGCCGGCTCGATCAAGCGCGACGCCCCCGCCGGCACGTACCTGGAGGGGCGCGGCGTCAAGCCGGCGGACTTCAACTCCTACGGCTCCCGCCGCGGCAGCCACGACGTGATGATCCGCGGCACCTTCGCCAACATCCGCCTGCGTAACCAGCTGGCGCCGGGGACCGAGGGCGGCGTCACCCGCTACCTGCTCGACGACGGCGCGCTGCCGGCGGGGGAGACGACTTCGATCTTCGAGGCCTCCGAGGCGTACCAGAAGGCCGACGTCCCGCTGGTCGTCCTGGGCGGCAAGGAGTACGGCTCGGGCAGCTCGCGCGACTGGGCGGCGAAGGGCACCAACCTGCTCGGCGTCCGCGCCGTGATCACCGAGAGCTTCGAGCGGATCCACCGCTCGAACCTGGTCGGCATGGGCGTGCTGCCGCTGCAGTTCCCCGACGGCGAGAGCGCCGAGTCGCTGGGCCTGACCGGTGAGGAGGCCTTCACCATCACGGGCCTCGCCGGGCCGCTCAACGCGGGTGAGCTGCCGAAGACGGTGCAGGTGCAGGCGGGCGACGTCTCGTTCGAGGCGCGGGTCCGGATCGACACGCCGAAGGAGGCGGACTACTACCGCCACGGCGGGATCCTCCGCTACGTCCTGCGGCAGCTGGTCGCCGCCGGCTGAGCCGCGCGCGGCGGGCCGCTGGCCCGCCGCGACCCACGCGCTCCGGGATCGCCCCGCCGGCGATCCCGGAAGCGTCCGGCGCGCCGATCAGCGGCGGACCGCCGTGATGTCGATCGTCCCGATCTGGGTGCCCTTGGTGATCGTGGTCGTGCCGAGGACCTTGTTCAGCGCGGCCGCGGCGTTCGAGGTCAGCGAGGCGATCGCGTTCGTCATCCGCACCGGGTTGCCGTCGACCGAGCCCTTGATCCGGCGCAGGTTGAGGTTGAAGACGGCGAAGCGGTCGGTGGCGACCTGGGCGCTGACGTGCGGCTGCTTGCCGTCGAGCACGATCTGGAGGTTGCGGAGCGCGAACGAGGTCGAGCCGGCGGCGAAGGTCAGCCCGCCGCTGTGCTGGAAGAAGCCGAGGAAGGTCCGCTTGTCGATCGCCCCGTGGACGATCGGGAACGCGTAGGCGCGGGGACCGGCCAGCGTCGCCGGTCCCTCCGGCGTGACCGTCACCTTCTGCTGGGCCAGGCCGGCGGCGACCGCCTCGCTGAGGGTCAGCGTCGTGGTCCCGCTCGCGAAGTCCAGCTGGGCCCGCGTCGACGGGGCGACCGTCGCCTCGAGCTTGATCGTGCCGAGCGATCCCCGCTGGAGCTTCGACGTGCGCAGGTACTTCCGCGTCGCCTGGAGCAGCGCGTAGGCGACGCGCATCTGGACCCGCTCGACCAGCAGCGAGCGCTTGGTCGCGCGGATCCGGGCGCCCTTGAGCAGGACCCGGAAGAGGCTGGTGCGCTTGCCCTCGAGAACCGCGGAGCCGCGGATCGTGCGCTTGCCGATCGTGATCCGCAGCTCGGTCATGGTCAGGATCCGCGAGCCGCGCCGGAACTCGATCCCGCCACCGAGGTGGTCGACCTTGGCGGTCAGGTCCCTGGGCCGCATCAGCCCGCGGGAGACCGGCAGCTTGAGCTGACCGGTCGACAGCGTCGAAGCGGTCGGCAGCGCGCGGACCCTGATCCCCGCCCGGCGCAGGTTGCGCTTGCCGGCGGGGCTGAAGGTGATCGTCGTCGTGCCGCCGCCGATCACCGACGGCGACGTCGACGACCGCAGCCCCGCCGTGTGCTCCGGCGCGGCCGCGGCTTGGGCCGGCGCGGCCGCCAGGGCGAGCAGCGTGGCACCGGTCAGCGCCCACCGCAGCCCGGACGGGACGCGGCGTTGACGGAGGAGGATGGACATCGAGAGAAAGACCCCTTGGACGGCGTGGCGGGCGTGGCCCCGAGGTGAAGGATGGCGCGTCGGTGCGACGCATGAGCCGAACCGGCCGTCCGGGGTCCGCCGGGCCCGGTGCCGCTCATCTAGGGTGACGGCTGCGTCGCCGGCAAGCGTCGGCCTCCGCGCCCGGCCATGCTCGCGTCCCTCGATCCCCTCGTCGAACAGATCGTCGCCACGACGCTCGAACTGACGGCCGTGCCGGCCCCGACCGGGGACGAGGGCGATCGCGCGGCGGTCGTCGGCCGCCGCCTCGCCGACCTGGGCCTCCCGGTCGAGCACGACGAGGTCGGCAACGTCGTCTCGCGGCTGCCGCTCGCCGGCGGCCGCGTGCCACCGGTCGACGCCCCGGCGCTCGTCGTCTCGGCGCACCTCGACACCGTCTTCGGGCGCGACGTGGCGCTGGAGCCGCGCCGCGACGGCGAGCGCCTGCTCGGTCCCGGGATCGGCGACGATACGGTGGCGCTGGCCGCGCTGCTGGCGCTGGCCGGCGAGCTGGCCGCGAGCCCGCCGCCGACCCCGGTCGTGCTGGCGGCGACCGTCGGCGAGGAGGGCCTCGGCGACCTGCGCGGAGCGAAGCACCTGCTGCGGAGCGTGCCGACGCGGGCGTTCGTCGCGGTCGAGGGGCACCTGCTCGACGACCTCGTGACCGGCGGGATCGGGGCGCTGCGCCTGTGCGCGACCTACCGCGGATCGGGCGGGCACTCGTGGGGCGATCGTGGCGCCGCCAGCGCGGCCCACGCGCTGCTGGTGGCGGGGGCGGCGGCGCTGAAGGCCGTGCCGGCAGGTCGCCACGTCAACGTCGGCGTGATCGAGGCCGGCACGACGGTCAACGCGATCGCCGCCGAGGCGCGGCTGCTGGTCGACCTGCGCGACGAGGACGACGGGCGCCTGCGGCGGACGGCGACGCTGGTCCGGCGGGCGCTCGAGGCGGCGCCGCGCGGGATCCACGCGACGGTCGAGCAGGTCGGACACCGGCCGGCCGGTCAGACGCCGCGCGACCATCCGCTGCTGCGGGCGGCACGGGCCGCCCGCGCGGACGTCGGGCTGCCGCGGGCCCGCGAGGACTCCGGGTCGACCGAGTGCAACGCCGCCTTCCCGCTCGGGATCCCGACGGTCTGCGTCGGCATCACGCGCGGCGCCGACATGCACCGCACCAGCGAGTGGGTCGCGATCCCGCCGATCGCCGACGGGATCGCCGCGCTGCGGGCGCTGGTGCGGCGGGCGTCCGCGGAGGACAGCGGTGTCTGAGCTGGTCGTCGGCGAGGACGGGCTGGCGCGCTGCCGCTGGGGCGCCGGCGTCGCCGAGTACCGCGACTACCACGATCGCGAGTGGGGCCGGCCGCTGCACGGCGAGCGCGAGCTGTTCGAGCTGATGACGCTCGAGGCGTTCCAGAGTGGCCTGGCCTGGATCACGATCCTGCGCAAGCGGGCGGGCTTCCGGGCCGCCTTCGACGGCTTCGACCCCGACGTCGTCGCCCGCTACGGCGAGCGCGAGACGGCACGGCTGCTGGCCGACGCCGGGATCGTCCGCAACCGGGCGAAGGTCGCGGCGACGATCAAGAACGCCCAGGCGACCGTCGCGCTGCGCCAGGACGGCGGGCTCGACGAGCTGCTGTGGTCGTTCGCCGACGCGGCCGCCGCCGAGCGCTCCGGCCGGCCGGCGACGTTCGCCGACGTGCCGGCGGTCACGGCCACCTCGAAGGCGATGGCCAAGGAGCTGAAGCGGCGCGGCTTCGCGTTCGTCGGGCCGACCGTCGCCTACGCCTTCATGCAGTCGATGGGCGTCGTCGACGACCACGTCGCCGGCTGCCACTGCGCGAGCGGCTGACCCGGCGACCGCGCGGCCGCCGGCGCTCAACCGGTTGCGACGTGCTCCCGCCAGCCGCCCGGCAGCAGCTCCGCCGGGTCGTACGGACCGGTCGCGGCGGCGACGAAGCCGAGCGGGGCGCTGCCGTCGAGCAGCCGGACGGCGCCGAGCGCCAGGCCCTCCGGCACGACGGTCGAGAGGGCGCCCAGCTCGCTGGCGGGGATCGACCAGACCTCGACCTCGACCTGGCCGCTGCCGGTCGCGGCGACGCTGGCGCCGACCGGGCGCAGCAGCCCCGGCCGCGGCCCGAGCGGCGTCGCCAGCAGCCGCAGGGCGTGGCCGGCGGCGGTCCGGGTCAGGCGCTCGAACCGTCCGCCGCGGGCCAGCAGCTGCGGGTTGGCGGGCAGGCCGGCCATGTGGGCTCCGGCGACCACCACCTCGAGCCGCGGCTCGGCGGTCGGCGAGCGACCGTCGCCCGCCGCCTCGGCCAGCGATCGCTCCCAGTGGGCTCCGAGCTCCAGCAGCAGCTCGTCGTGCCACGCCGGCGCCAGCAGCGTGACCCCGAACGGGACGCCGTCCGGTCGCGCCGGGCCGGGCAGCGCCAGCCCGCAGAGGTCGAGCAGGTTGACGCCGTTGGTGAACCGTCCCAGGCGCGAGTTGACGCCGACCGGGTCGGCGGCGACCTGCGCGACGGTCGGGTGGATCGGCGCGGTCGGCACCAGCAGCGCGTCGATCCCGGCCAGCGCCTCGGTCGCCGCCGCGCGCAGGGCCTGCAGCCGGTCGAGGGCCGCGAACAGCGCGTGCGCCGGCGCGTCGCGGCCGCCGAGCACGATCGCGCGGACGACCGGGTCGGCGTCGGCCGGGTCCCCCTCCAGGAACGGGCCGACGGCCGCGTAGCGCTCGGCCACGAACGGCCCCTCGTAGAGCAGCCGCGCCGCTTCGAGGAACGGGCCCAGGTCGACCGCGACGACGTCGCCGACGGCGCCGGCGTGGTCGATCGCGTCGCGCCAGGCGGCGCGGGTCTGGTCGTCGCCGTCGGCGTCGAGCGCGTCGGCGGCGAGCCCGATCCGCCACGGGCGGGCGGGACGCGGGCCGTCGCCCGGGCCGGCCAGCCGCCGCGCCGCGGGGGCCAGGCCACCCGGACGCGCGCGCGACCACGGATCGCGCGGATCGCCGAGGCCGTCGGGGCGGTCGGCCGGGGTGGCACGGGTCAGGGCGTCGAGGACGGTCGCGGCCCCGTCGACGTCGCGGGTGAAGAGCGACACGCAGTCCAGCGACGCGCAGGCGGGCAGGACGCCCGCGGTGCTCAGGCGACCGCGGGTCGGCTTCAGGCCGACGATCCCGTTGAACCCGGCGGGCACCCGGCCCGAGCCGGCGGTGTCGGTGCCGAGCGCGAAGTCGACGTCGCCACGGGCGACCGCGACCGCCGAGCCGGAGCTCGAGCCGCCGCTGATCCGGGACGGGTCGGCGACGCTGCGCGGCCCGCCGTGGGGCGAGCGGGTGCCGACCAGGCCGGTCGCGAACTGGTCGAGGTTGGTCTTGCCGATCGGGACCGCCCCGGCCGCGACCAGCTGCTCGACGACGGTCGCCGAGCGCTCGGGCAGGAACGCGAACGACGGGCAGGCGGCGGTCGTCGCCGTCCCCGCCAGGTCGATGTTGTCCTTGATCGCGAACGTCAGCCCGGCCAGCGGCGCCTGCGGCCCGGCCTCGGCGGCCCGCGCCGCGTGGGTCGCGAGCTGGTCGTCGTCGAGCAGCGCGATCCAGCTCGCGTCGTCGTGCGTCGCGGCGCGATCGCGAGCGGCGCGCGCCCGCTGCCGGTGGTCGTCGTCCCCGGCGCGGACGGCGGCCAGGGCGCGGCCGAGGCCGGTCGCTGCGGCGCCCGGCGCCGGGGTGGTGGTCGCGGACAGCAGATCGCTCATGCGGCGGCTCGGGTCGTGGTCGTGGTCGGCGTCGGGCTCACGCGGCCCACGAGGCCCGCTCGCGGTCGAACGCGCTGCTGCGACGGTCGTGGTGGGCGGCGATCTCGGGCGCGTGGTCGCGCTCCAGCGCTCGCCGGTCGGCGAGCGAGAAGCTCCGCTCGCGGATCGAGACGACGTTGCGCCCGTCCTTGGCCGCGGCCCGCAGCCGCAGCAGCTGCTCGGCGCTGACCAGCTCGAAGCGCAGGACGTCGAAGTGGTCCAGCAGCCACGGGCGGTCGGGCGACAGCCGGCCGTCGCCGTCGCCCTCGGCGAACCGGCGCATCCAGACCGGGACCGTGCGGCCGAACAGCTGGTAGCCGCCAGGCCCCTCCATCCCGTAGACGCAGAGGAACGCGCCCCCGATCCCGACCGCGTTCTCGGGCGTCCAGGTGCGGGCGGGGGTGTACTTCGTCGTCACCAGCTGGTGACGGGGGTCGAGCGGCAGCGCGACCGGCGCGCCCAGGTAGACGTCGCCGAGGCCGACCACGACGTACTGCGAGGCGAGCACGATCTCCTGGACCGCCTGGCGGTCGGGCAGCCCGTTGATCCGCCGGATGTACTCGATGTTGTCGGGGCACCAGGGGGCGTCGGGGAAGACGTGCTCCTGGTAGTGGCGCATCGCCTTGACCGCCTCGGGGTCCTCCCACGAGAGCGGCATCGTCACCTCGCGGGCGGGAATCGTCAGCTCGTCGGTCGGCGGCAGCGCGGCCTCGACCTGCTGCAGCTCGTCGACCAGCCGCGGGAGCGCCAGCCGGTGACGGTCGAAGCGGACCTGCAGGCAGCGGACGCCCGGAGTCAGGTCCTGGACCCCGGCGATCGCCCGCTCGCGGATCGCCTGCTGGAGCGCGTGGACCCGCAGCCGCAGGCCGAGGTCGATCGACGGATCGCCGTACTCGACGACCAGGTTCTCGTCGCCGGCGCGCCGGAAGCGGACGTTCGGCGCGCCGTTGCGGCCCGGCATCTCGGCCAGCACGGCGGGCGCGACACCCGCGGGGACGGCTCGGCCGGTGCGTGCGGCGCCGGCGGCCGCGTCGGCGTCGGCGAGCGGGGACGGGGGCTGGGCGCGGCCGTCGGCCGCCGCGGTCCGCTCGGGCCCGCGCGAGGCCGCGTCGAGCGCCAGCCGCACGCGGTCGCCCGGCTTCAGCTGCCCGAGCTTCCAGCGGTCGTCGCGGACGACGCAGAGCGGTGAGCAGAAGCCGCCGAGGCTCGGCCCATCGGGGCCGACGATGATCGGGGTCCCGCCGCTGAGCATGATCGCCCCCAGCGCGTAGGGCGTCTCGATCACGTTCGACGGGTCGAGGCCGGCGTCGCCGCCGTCGCGGCGGGCCCACAGCGCGCGCTCGATCTCGACGCCGGTCAGGCGGATGCCGGTCCGGTCGGCGTGGCCGTGGACGGTCCAGTCGCCGTTCAGGACGTGGTCGAGCCCGGCGCCGGTCAGCAGGTCGGGGGCGCCGTGGGGACCGTGCTGCACGCGCAGGGTCCAGTCGCCGTCGATCGTCGCGGGGCGCGGCTCCGCCAGCTCGTCGGCGTGGGCCGGAGCGGGGCTCGCGGACCCGGGATCGGAGCCGATCGGCAGCCGGTCGCCGGCTGCCAGGACCCGTCCCTCGTGGCCGCCGATCGCGCCCGCGAGGAAGGTCGAGCGGCTGCCCAGCGCCAGCGGCACGTCGAGCCCGCCGCGGACCGCCAGGTAGGCGCGGACGCCGGCGCCGGTGGTCGCGCCGACGGCCAGCTCGGCGCCGGCCGGCAGCGGCAGGGCCACGTCGTGCGGGACCGGGAAGCCGTCGACGGCGAGCGCGATCGGGGCGCCGCAGACCGCCACCAGCGCGCCGCCGGGAAAGCGCAGCGTCGGCCCGGCGAGGGTCACCTCGAGCAGCGCGGCGCCCTCCGGGTTGCCGACCAGGGCGTTGGCGCGGGCGGCCGAGCGCTCGTCCATCGGCCCCGAGGGCGGGACGCCGACCTCCCAGAGGCCGATCCGGCCGGGCAGGTCCTGGACCGAGGTCTGCAGGCCGGGCGCGACGACGTCGACCTGGCGCAGCAGCTCGCGCATCGTCGCCGCGCAGGTCATCGCGCCGCTCCGGCCCCGTCGTCGGTGGGCCGGCCGCCGCCCGCACGCCAGACCGCCGGCAGCGTCGTCGGCGCGGCGGCCGGGGCGTCCGGATCGCCGGCCGCCGCGGTCTCGGCGTCCCACACCAGCAGCCGCGCCGGCGTCGGGTCGTAGCCGTTGCAGGGGTTGTTCAGCTGCGGGCAGTTGCTGATCAGGACCAGCGTCGGCCGCTCGGCCCGCAGCTGCACGTAGCGGCCGGGGGCCGAGATCCCGTCGGCGAACTCGAGTCCGCCGTCCGGGGTCAGCGGGACGTTCATGAAGAAGTTGACGTTGGCGGCCAGGTCGCGCTTGGTCAGCGGCTCGCCGTGGTCGAGGGCCATCCGCAGGAAGGTGTTGCGGCAGGCGTGCATGTGGCGGGCGTGCTCGCCGTAGCGGACGACGTTGGACTCCTGCGAGCAGGCGCCGCCGAGCGTGTCGTGGCGCCCGCAGGTGTCGCCGGTGATCGTCGCCAGCGCGCCGCCCTCGCCGTCGACGAGGGTCGACCCGGCGCGCAGGTAGACGTTGCCGTTGGTGCGGATCGTCGAGGCGGCGCTGTAGCGGCGGCCGACGTCGTCGGCGTCGTAGAGGAGCGTGTCGACGGCCTGGTTGCCGCAGAGGTCGACGATCCGCAGCACCTCGCCGGTTCGCAGCCGGTGCAGCCAGCCGTCGCCGGCGGCGACGGTGACGTCGAGCCGGGCGGCGGCGGGGTCGAGCGGGCTCTCGCGGGTCAGGACGCCGGGGATCGGGTCGGCGGTGGGGGCGGTGGTGCTCACGGGCGGGGCTCCGGTTCGGCGGCGGGCTCAGGCGGCGAGGCGCGCGGCCTGCTCGCTGGCGGCCAGGCCACGGGCGTTCTCGGGACAGCGCAGGCGGACGGGGTCGTCGGCCGCGGGCGGGGCGATCGGGTCGACCCGCAGCGCGACCGGCTTCGGCGCCCAGGGCCCGTCGGCGGCGTGGGGGTGGGGACCGCAGTGGATGGCGACCAGCAGGTCCAGCTCGGCCCGCAGCACGACGCTGGCCCCGGCCGGCGAGTGGCCCTGCCGCAGCGCGGTGGTGCCGTCGGCGGCCACGTCGACGAGGCTGAAGAGGTTGACCACGTCGCCGACGTCCGCGCGGCCGAGGCCGTGCTTGGCGAGCTCGACGGTCAGCGACTCGCGGCCGCTGCGCCACCAGCCGTTGCGCTGGGACTGGTAGTCCTGCGGGCCGTGACGGTGGGTCAGCAGCCGGTCGTCGCCGAGGCCGCCGAACGGGTCGTGCCCGCCGACCTCGTCCTCGATCAGCGAGAGCAGGATCCGCCCCATGTCGGAGTAGAGGGCGTCGCCGGCGGTCAGGCGCGAGCGGTGCTGCGGCTTGAGCGTGTCGCCCATGCAGTAGCGCTCGGAGGGGTCGGACAGGCGCAGCGCGGTCAGGGCGGCGTTGGCCCCGCCATCGACGTCGGTCAGGCGGATCGCGCTGCCGCGCGGGATCGGCGAGGACCACGTCCAGCCGCCGGGGATCGTCGTCTCGACCAGCGGGGTGGGGTTCTCGGGCTGCGGGTGCTGCACGGGCATCGGGCTCCTCGGGACGCGGCCTGCCAAGCATAGGTATGACCAATGGCGGCCAGGCTTGGACGACTGGAGGGAACGGTCCCCGTCCGATTGGCCGGGTGGCGGACGCGGCGAGGGCTCCGGGGTCGGCCGCGGGCCGTCGGGCCGGGCTCGTCGGCGGGCGGAAGTACGATCGGGAGATCGCCGACCAGCCCCCCGAAGCCCGTGCCGTCGGCACGCCGCCGCCGGCCGTGCCGGGCGGCCGAGGCGCCCGCTCGCTGACGGAGCGCACGCGCCAGGCGCTGCTGGAGCAGATCCACGACGGAGCGTTCGCCGACGACCGGCTGCCGCCCGAGGCGGAGCTGGCGGTCCAGCTGGGCGTCAGCCGCACGACCCTGCGGGCGGCGCTGCACGGGCTCGAGGCGGACGGCCTGCTGACGCGCCGGCGGCGGTTCGGGACGTTCGTCAACCGCCACGTGCTGCGGTCGGCGATGCGGCTCAACCGGCTGGTCCCGTTCAGCACGCTGATCGCCCAGCAGGGCCACGAGCCCGGCGTCCGCCAGTCGCACCGCGTCGCGCCCGCGAGCGCGGCGATCGCCGAGGTGCTCCGGGTCGCGGAGGGGGCGCCGTGCGTCCACGTCGACCGGCTGCTGCTGGCCGGCGGGGATCCGGTGATCACCGTCGAGGACGTGGTCCCGGTCGCCTGGCTGGCGGTGCCGCTGGAGCAGGTCCACCTGGGCGACTCGACCTTCGAGTTCATCGCCCACAGCTGCCGGACGCCGGTCGACTACTCGGCGACCGACATCCTCGCCCGGGTCGCCCGCGACGGCGAGCCGGCCGGGCTGCTGGTGGTCGACGGCGAGCCCTACACCGAGCTGCTCGAGACCCACTTCTCGCGCGACCACGACGTCGTCGGCCTCTCGCGCGTGCGCGTGGACGGGTCGCGCGTGCGGCTGTCCTTCATCCGCCGCGACACCTGACCCGGGCCGAGCGGCGACGCGCCAGGACGCCTGTCCCTGCGGGCGGTCACCCCGGGGCCCGCTCTTGGACGGGCGTCGAAGGTCGGACGAATCGGCCGAACCTATGGTCATACCTATGACCAGCCCCTCTGGCGCGGCCGCCGCCGCGCAGCCACCAGCGGCTCCCCACGCGCTCAGGCGCGACTTCACCCTGCGCTCCGCCTTCTCGCTGGCGTTCGCGTTCATCTCGCCGATCATCGCCCTCTACGCGATCTTCGCCCTCGGCCTCGGCACCTCGGGCGCCTCGTTCTGGTGGGCGTTCCCGGTCGTGCTCGCCGGCCAGCTGCTCGTCGCGCTCAGCCTCGGCGAGCTGTCGAGCCGCTGGCCGATCGAGGGCGGGCTCTTCCAGTGGTCGCGCAAGATGCTCGGCCGGACCTACGGCTGGGCGACCGGGTGGGCCTACATCTGGACCCTGATCGCGCTGATGGTCGCGACCGCCTACGCGGCCAGCCCGTTCGCGGCCGCCGCGCTCGGGGTCGACGATCCCAGCACCGAGCTGCGGCTGCTGCTGGCGCTCGGCTTCCTGGGCCTGGCGACGCTGGCCAACGTCGTCGGCCGCAAGCCGCTGAAGATCTTCGTGCTGGTCTCGATCGGCTGCGAGCTGATCGGCAGCGTCGTGATCGGCACGATCCTGCTCGTCTTCCACCGCGAGAACGGCATCGGCGACCTCTTCACCGGCGTCGCGGGCGGCAGCGGCTCGTTCTCGTTCGGCCCGTTCCTGGCCGCGGTCGCGATCGTCGGCTGGGCGTTCATCGGCTTCGAGAGCGCGGCCGACGTCGCCGAGGAGGTCGAGGAGCCCGAGCGCAACGTGCCGAAGGCGCTGATCTGGTCGCTGCTGCTGGTCGCCGCGATCGTCATGTACGCCGGCCTCGCCCTGATCCTGGCGATCCCCGACCTGCCCGCCGTCCTGGCCGGCAAGGTCGACGACCCGATCGCCGCCACGCTCTCCGCCGAGCTCGGCTCGTGGATCGTGCGGCCGATGATGATCGTGGTCTGCACCGGCTTCACCGCCGGGATGGTCGCCGTCGGGGCCGCCGTCTCGCGCGTCGTCTACGCGATGGCCCGCGACCGCGAGCTGCCGGCGCCCAAGCTGCTCAGCGGGCTCTCGGCGGGAGAGGGGCTGCCGATCAACGCGATCGTGGTGACCGCGGGGATCTCGGCGGTGCTGCTGGTCGGCGCCGTCGCGCTGGAGTTCTACGACACCCTGATCGCGCTCGCCACCGCCGGCTTCTACGTCGCCTTCGCGATGCCGATCTTCGCGCTGCTGATCACGCGGATGCGCGGCGGCTGGGAGGCCGGGCCGTTCTCGCTCGGGCGGGTCCGCGGCACGGTCGTCAACGTCGCCGCCGCGGCCTGGCTGGCCTTCGAGGTGGTCAACATCGCCTGGCCGCGCGACATCGGCGCCGCCTGGTACGTCGAGTGGGGCTCGATCCTGATGATCGGCGTGATCGGGCTGCTCGGCGTGGTGGTCGACACCGCCGTCCGCCGCGGCGAGCGGCCGGCGCAGACCGCCGGGCGGCTGGCGCCGGAGGCGGTCGGCCAGGCGGTCCGGTGACGGCCCGCGACCGTCCCGTCCCGGGCACGGCCGGCGATCCCGCGCGGATCGCCGGCCGGCCGGTCCTGGTCCTGGTCGACGTCCAGGGCGTCTTCGCGCCCGAGACCGGCGGCGGGCTGACCGACATGGACGACGTCCCGCAGCGGCTGGCCCGGATCCGCGCGCTGGTCCCGGCGGCGCGGGCCGCCGGCGTGCCGGTGGTCTTCATCCAGGAGGTCCACAAGCGCTCGCTGGTCGACATCGGCCGCGAGCTCGACGGGGCGGAGGGGCCGCACTGCATCGAGGACGACCCGTCGACGGCCCTGGTCGCCGGCCTCGATCCGCGACCGGACGAGTTCCTGATCCGCAAGCGCCGCTACTCGGCGTTCTTCGGGACCGAGCTGGAGATCGTGCTCAAGGCCCACCGCGCAGGGACGGTGCTGCTGGCCGGTGGCCTGACCGACGTCTGCATCCACTACACGGCCGCCGACGCGCATCAGCACGACCACCGGTTCCGGGTCGCGACCGACGCCGTCGTCGGCTCGTCGCGCCGTGCCCACGACGCCGCTATCGAGGCGATGAGGTACCTGCAGCGGGACGCGCCGGTCACGACCGCGGCGCTGCTGGCGGCCTTCGCCGGGCTCGCCGGTCACGCGGTTCCCGGCCGCGACGGGATGGACGACCGGCCAAACCGGACGGGGTTCGTCGCGCCCGCTGGCGATGGTCGCCTCGACGTGGTCACGACAACATGATCGGTGGGGCGGCCGGCCCACCTGGCCGCCCCCCTCTCCCCTCCTCCTCGTGATCCGCGGCGCCCGATCGACGGCGGGCGCCGCGGGTCACGCGGAACCCTGTGCGGGGCCACCGCGGCGCCGACCGGTAGCCTCGGCCCGATGGCGCTGCTCGATCACCTTCCCGGCCGCGGCACGCCCGCGCCCCCCGCGCGGCTCGACGGCCGCACGACCGTCGTCTGCGGCGGCGCGGGCGAGGTCGGCGAGGGGATCGTCATCGCGCTGCTGGCCGCGGGCGCACGGGTGGTGGTGCCCTCGCGCGGGGCCGAGCGCCTGCAGCAGCTCGAGCACCGGCTGACCGAGGCCGGCGCCGCCGTCGAGCGGCTGGTGCCGGTGATCGGCGACCTCTCGGGCGGCGACGGCGCGGCGCGGCGGTTGGCCGCCGACGTCCAGCGGCTGGCCGGACCGCCGGATCTGGTGGTCGCCGCGCTCGGCGGCTGGGACGCGGGGCCGCCGCTGGCGGAGCTGCCGCTGGAGGACTGGGAGCGGACCGTCCACGACGGGCTCCGTAGCCACCACCTGGCGATGCGCGCCTTCGTGCCGCTGCTGCGCGACCGCCGCGGCGCCGGCTACGTGATGATCAACGGCGCCGCGGCCCGCTACCCGGTCCCGGGATCGGGCGCGGTCTCGACGGTCGCCGCTGGCGAGCTGATGGCGGCCCAGGTGCTGGCGGCCGAGGAGTCGGGCTTCGGCGTCCAGGTCGAGGCCTACGTCCTCGGTCCGGTCGGCACCCGCTCGCGGGCCGAGTCGGCGCCGTGGATGGCGACCGCGGTCCAGGTCGGCGAGGTCCTGGCCGACCGCGCCGGGCGGCGGCTGGCGTCCGGCGGCCCGGCCGGGCCGGCGACGGTGATCGAGATCCTCACCTCCGGCGACCTGCAGAAGGGCCGCGACCTGCCGGCCGGCGGCGTCCGCGGGGCGACCGCGGGCCGGGCGGGCTGGGTCCTCTGGGGCCTCCAGACCGGGGGGATCTCGCGTCAGGTCCGCCGCGGCGCCCCGCCTCGCGGCTGACGATCGGGACCCCGGGCGCCCGGCGGCCCGCGGTCGGAGCCGGGCGCGGCTCCCGGAGCGCGCCGCGG
>NZ_AGUD01000242.1 GCF_000240225.1 Patulibacter medicamentivorans | reverse complement strand
CCCGATACGACCCCGACCCACGCGTCACCAGCACCACGACCACGACCACGACCACCAGCAACGCAAGCACCACCCTCCCGACCAGACCACCAAGCACCGCCCCAGCGGTCCTCACGAGATCAAGGGCCTAGGGAGCGGAAGGCCGGGTGGTGGCGAACCCGGCAGCGACGCTGCGGCCGCGGTGGAGGTGTCGATCTTCATGGCGCTCCCGCTCAGCACGTCCGGTACCGGACGCGATCGCTCGTTGGGGTGTGCGACGTCCGTCGCACGACGAGACGACAAGGTACACGACGTTGACGGCCCGTCAACGTTTGGTTTGTGTTGCGGGCACTGCCGCCCGTGGGGCCGGCAGACCGTCCGGGTCCCGCACCGGTCGAGCAGCCCGCCGACACTCCACGACGAGGACGGCGCCGCGACCGGGGAGGCCAGATTCCGCATCCGCCCCCGACGGTGCGTCCGGTGCCCACGCACGCCTTCCGGTCGGCGTCGGCGCGCGACCGTCGGGACGGTGTCGACGGCCGGCCCCCCGAACGGGGGCTCAGGACCTCGAGCTCGGGGTGAGCCCGAGGTCGGGGAACGGGACGGGCCCGGACTGCGACCCCAAGGCGTCGAGGAGGAACGCTTCGACGTCCTCGACCTCCGGACGGTCCCCGAACGTCACCTCGGCCGCCACCGAGTACGGCGCGATCACCTGCGCGACCCCGCCTCCGCAGACGAAGACCTGACCGGTGTACCCGGAACCCTTCTTCCCCGCGAGCGCCGCCACGATCGGAGCGACGTTCTCGGGTCCCCAGGTGTCCGCTCCGTCGGCCCCCGTCGGCAGCTCCCCGAAGGTCCCTTCGGTCATCCGCGTGCGCGCCCGCGGCGCGATCGCGTTGCAGGTCACGCCGTAGCGCTGCATCTCCCGGGCCACGGTCACGGAGAACGACGCGATCCCGGCCTTCGCGGCCGAGTAGTTCGCCTGTCCGACGTTGCCGTACAGCCCCGCCTCGGAGGTCATGCACAGGATCCGGCCGTCGACCGGCGCCCCGGTCGCCTTCGCTTGCGCGCGCCAGTGGGCGCAGGCGGCTCGCGTCGTCAGGAAATGACCGCGGAGGTGTACTGCGATGCAGGAGTCCCAGTCCTCGTCGGCCATCGAGAAGATCATCCTGTCGCGGAGGATGCCGGCGTTGTTGACGAGGATGTCCAGCTGGCCGAACTCGTCGATGGCGCGCTGCACCATCGCGTTCGCGTCGGCCGCGTCGCTCACGCTCCCACCGTCGCCGACCGCGGTGCCACCCGTCGACTCGATCGCGCGGCAGACCTCCCCGACGGGACCGGGGTCAGCACCCTCCCCCCGCCAATCGCCGCCGAGGTCGTTGACCACGACCTTCGCCCCACGGCTCGCCAGCAGCAGAGCGATCTCGCGACCGATCCCCCTGCCGGCGCCCGTCACCAGCGCTACCCGTCCGTCGAGACCCATCATACGTCGCCTCCATCTTCGCCTATTGCTGTTGACCTTCGGCCCGTATGTTAATGATGATTCACTCAACGTGTGCGGAAATCTGCGCCCGAGCGAGCGCAGGGTGCGACACGCGGCGGCGGGGTGCGGGTCAGACCTCGGGCTCGGGGCCGAACTCGTACAGGGCCGCCTGCTCCCCGGACTCGGGGTCACCGCACGGCGCGAGCCCGACGACGAACCGCTGGCCGATGCGCCAGCGATCCCTCGCCCCGCCGATGACCGCCTGAACGCGGACGCCCTCGTCGAGATCGATCTGCCCGATGCCGTACCCACCACCGGCGACCATCTTTCGCCCGTACATCGGGGACGTGACGTACGTGTACGAGGCCAGGACGCCACGGCCGGCGAAGTCGACGTCGCCGACCGGCCGGAGGCACACCGCACACACCCAACGCCGCGGGTAGAACGAGATCTCGCACGCCGGACACCGGCTGCCCATGAGAACGGGCGTCGTCCCCTCGACCCGGAACAGCCGCGGATCGGTGGACACGTACTTTGGCACCGCGGACGTCATGACTGCTCCCCTCGGGGATCGGAAGTTCTGCGCATCTCTCGAGTTAATGTACATTAACTCGATGACCTCAGCAGCATCTCCGGCTCCGACCGACGTCGGCGTGGCCGGCGTCGGGATGTACCGCTTCGGCCGCATGGCCGAAGCGTCACTCCGCGAGATGGCCTACCGGGCCGGGACGGCCGCGATGCACGACGCGGGGGTGACCTTCGACGAGGTGGGGGCCGTCTATGTCGGCCACATCTCGCAACCCCTGATGACCGGCGTCATCGTGGTCAAGGAATTCGGCCTCACCGGCGTTCCCGTCCAGCACATCACCAACGCGTCCGCGACGGGGTCGACGACGTTCCGCGAGGCGTACCACGCCGTGGCGGGGGGCCAGTGCGACATCGCCCTGGCCCTGGCGTTCGACGACATGGAGGCGATGCCTCCGCCCGGGGAGCGCGCGGCGAGCGTCGACGGCGTGATCCTGCCGGCGGCGTTCTTCGCCTTGTGGGCGCGGCGGCGGATGGAGACGCACGGCACCACCGCGGAGACGTTCGCGGAGATCGCGGCGAAGAACTGGAACCACGCCGCGCTCAACCCGATGGCCCAGCGCCACGCCGATCACGTCGTGACCGCCGAGGAGGTCCTCGCCTCGCGCATGGTCGCCGACCCGCTCACGTCGAAGATGAGTGCGGCCGTCGGCGCCGGCGCGGCGGCGGCGATCGTCTGCACGCGCGAGGTCGCCGAGCGCCTCCGTCCCGATCGGCCGTTCGTTCGCGTCGCCGCCTCGGCGCTGCAGACCGAGCGCTATCAGCCCGATCACGTGTTCGTCGGGCCCGTGACCGGAGCGTCCGAGATGACCCGGCACACGGCCCGGGAGGCGTACGAGCGCTCCGGGATCGGGCCGGAGGACGTCGATCTCGCCCAGGTGCACGACGCCTTCCCGATCGAGGAGCTGGAGTACTACGAGCTCCTGGGGATCTGCGAGGACGGCCACGGCGACGAGCTCGTGCGCACCGGCGCGACGAGGCTCGGGGGTCGCATCCCGTTCTCCACCGACGGTGGCCTGATCGGCCGCGGGCACCCCGGAGGCCCGACGGGCCTGGCGCAGATCTGGGAGACGACGCTGCAGCTCCGCGGTGAGGCCGTCGGCCGTCAGGTGGACGGCGCGCGGGTCGGGCTCTGCCACATGGTGGGCGGCGGCAGCGTCTGCGCCGTCCACATCCTCGTGCGCGACTGACGCGATCCGTGCCCACTACGACATCGAGAGTTCCATGACCAACGCCCTGCCCATGCACACCCCGGCTCCCGGGGTCCTGCGATTCACGATCCCGCTGCCGATCACGTCGCCGGATCATCTGAACGTGCATCTCATCGACGTCGACGGGCGGTGGGTGCTCGTCGATCCGGGGCCGGTGGACCGCAACGGCCTCGTCGCCGCGACCCTCGCCGACGCGGACATCGAGCCGGCGGAGGTGCTGATCACCCACGGGCACGTCGATCATTGGGGGGGCGCCACGGACTTCGCAACGACGGTCCTGGCGCACGCAGCGTGCCGGCAGAGCTTCGAGCTGGCCATGGACTTCACCGCCGGTGGCTCGTCGACGGTCGCGGTCTCGCGCTTCGGTCCGCGACAGCACGCGGGCGGAGGTGCCGAGCGCGCCTTCCGCGGGTTCCGTAAGCTCATCGGCGGCGTGCCGTCCGTGCGTGACCTGGTCGACGGGGAACGCCTGGGTGCGTGGGAGGTCCTCTCGACGCCCGGGCACGAGCCGGCGCACCTCTGCCTGTGGCGGGCATCCGACGGCGTCCTCCTCTGCGGGGATCTGCTGCTTCCGGACTTCACCCCGAACGTCCAGCCGGCGTTCGACGGATCCGACGCG
Organism: Patulibacter medicamentivorans; assembly: GCF_000240225.1. Lineage (GTDB taxonomy): Bacteria > Actinomycetota > Thermoleophilia > Solirubrobacterales > Solirubrobacteraceae > Patulibacter > Patulibacter medicamentivorans. The sequence continues at coordinate 35,586 of NZ_AGUD01000242.1, read as the reverse complement.
CTCGAGGCGTTCCTCGCCTCGTTGGCGAGAGCCGGCGACCTCCGGCCGACGCTCGTCCTGCCGTCGCACGGGGAGCCGTACGCCGACGGTCACGCTCGCGCCGGTGTCCTGAGGAAGCACCACGAAGTGCGCCTCGATCGGCTTCGAGACGCCCTCCGTGACGGCGCGGTGCCCCTTGCCGAGCTCAGCGGCACGATCTTCGGGGTCCGGGCGACGACGGCCGCGGACCGGATGCTCGCCGAGATGGAGACGTGGGCCCACCTGGACTACCTGCGCCGCCGCGGCGAGGTGGAAGCCGGGGACGACGAGGTCTGGAAGGCCGTCGTCTCGGTCTGAAGCCGCGGCGGACGGCCGTTGCCCCCATGCGGCCGCGCGCCGACGGGGGCAGGCCGGACCCCCGCGACGGTGCGGCCGGCCCGGCGGTACAGGCCGTCAGGTCAGGGCGACCCGCGCCCCGCCGGTGAGCGTAACGGTGCCGTCTTCGAGCGTCACCCGGAGATCGAGGTCCGCAATCCGCTCGCCGCCGATCTCGCCGATCCTCGTCACCGTCCCCGTGCACACGGGGCGGCCGTGCACCGGGGTGATCGCCCCGAACCGGACCTCGTAGGACCGGAGCCGGTCCTGGGGTGCCCAACCGGTCAGGAGCCGGCCGAGGTACGCCATCGAGAGCATGCCGTGGGCGAAGACGTCGGCGAGGCCCGCGGACTCCGCGACGTCGCGGTCGATGTGGATCGGGTTGTGGTCTCCGCTGGCCCCGGCGAACAGCGCCAGCGTGGCCCGCGTGATCGGCGGGAGTGCAAGCTCGGGGAGCTCGGTGCCCTCGGTGACGTCCTGCCATGCGACCGTCATGCGGCGCTCCGGGGGCGGCGCTCGATGATCGTCGACCGCAGGTCCGCGACCGGTGCGTCTGCGGCGTCGCGGACCTCGACCGTACGCACGATGAACTGCAGCGCCCCGCCGCTCTTCTCGAAGACGTCGTCGATGCGGGACCTGTAGGTCAACGGCTCGTTCGCGACGGCGACGCGGTGATAGTCGAACGCTTGGGTGCCGTGCAGCACGTGGCGGAGGTCGACACCCATCTCGGTGAGATACCCGAAGCCGTCGGGTCGCTCGGCGTCGAGCCCCATGAGGAAGGTCGGGGGTACGGGCAGATCGTCGTACCCGGCGGCCCGCGCCGCCGCGAGATCGGTGCGGATCGGATCCGCATCCCCGATCACCTCGGCGAAGAACCTGAGTCGTCCGCGCTCGGCGACGGTCTCGAAGGTGCCGGTGCTCATACCGATGAATCGCTGTCGTTGCATGGTCGTCCCTGTGCTCGTGCTGGTCGTCATCGCGTCGTTGGCGTCGTCGTGGCGGCCGACGTGACCGGCGGCGCCTCGCGCAATCGGGGGAACTGCATCGTCCGTCCGTCGACGTCGAACGGGGACTGCACCCGACACGGCACGTTCCCGTTCGCTGCGAGCACCCCGAGTGGCCCGGCGCTGTTCTGCGTGTTGTCGCACGAGAACGCCTTGAGCGGGAAGTCCTCGAGCGCGCCGGGCCGGGGGTACGGATTCGACCTCGACGTCGGCACCCGCTGGGTGCTGGAGACGAGTAGGTCGTCCGAGACGACCGGCAGGAATCGCAGGTACTTGCGCTGCCGGCCGGAGGAGTCCGGCGCGGAGGCCTGCTCCGCCGCTGCCGTGTTGGCGAAGGTGACGAGGAGCTCCCGTCGGTAGGCCTTCAGGTAGGCCGACACGGGCTGGACATCGGCGGTCACCGGGTCCAGCGTGTCCATCGCCGGCCCCAGGGCGTCGACGATGCCGCGGAGCTGGGGGAGTCCTCGATCGACGCGCGGAAGGACGGGATCGAGGTCACGCAGGGTCGTGCGCAGGTCGGGCGCGAGGGTCCGGAGGTCGTCCAGAGCCGGCCGGACGAGCGGGATCACGGGGCGCAGGTCCGCGAGGACGGGGCGCGCGATCTTCGCGGTCGCCCGAACCTGGTTGACCGTCTGTCGTGCCTCGTCGGTGAACCGGGGGAGCGCGTCGATCGTTGCACTCAGGCTGCGGCTGACGCGGCCCGTGGCGTTCAGGGCATCGTCGGCGCCGCGCACGAGCTCCTGCGCCGCGCCCGTGTGCTCCCCGATCTCGGAGAACGTGGCGCCGAGATCCCGTGTCCCAGAGGCGACCTCCCGCGACTGGCGGTCGAGGACGCGCAGGAGCCCGTCCGCGCCCTCCAAGGTCGGGCCGAACTCGCCGGCCGCCTCGTTCATGGAGGGTCCGTTGCCCCGGACGGCGGACGCCGCCGAGGTCAGGACGCGTTGGAGGTTCCGTCTGGTCGGGGCGTCGAACGCGTCGACCAAGCGGTCGATCTCGACGGTCCTGATGACCTGGCGGTCCGGGATCTTCCCGCCGTCGGCGATCCGGGGCCCGGATCGCCGACCGTAGGAGAGCGCGATGAAGGTCTCGCCGATCAGGGTCTTGGCGCGGAGCGTCGCGCGGGTGTCAACAGGCAGCGGGGCGTACTTCGGGTCGATCGCGAGGGTCGCGCGGGTGACCCCGCTACGGCCGGGGAGCCGGACGACCTCGACGGCCTTGCCGACGCTCACGCCACTGATCCGCACGTCGGCGTAGCCGGCGAGCTGGGCGCCCTGCCTGAAGTCGACCACCACCTGGTACTGCTTCGCGCGCAACGGGACCGCGCCGCCGAAGCTCGACCAGAAGAACAGCAGCAGTGCGAACGAGCTCAGGGCGAAGGCGACCATCACCATCAGCTGGGCGGCGTGCGGGCGATTCTTGTTCACTTGCAGACCCCTAGGGCGGTGACCAGGCCGACGACGCCTCGCAGCAACGGGTCGGCGTTCAAGGTGGCCTTCACCGAGTTGCAGGACAACGTGACCTGACCGAAGTACGCGTTGCCATTGGCGTCCTGCCGGGAGAGGATCGAGTTGGCGTTGTGCAGCACCCAGGCGAGGTTGAAGCCGAAGCCCTCGTCGGACCCGGGTGGGTTGTACGCCGCTTCGTTGACGAGATACTGGCCGTCCTTGCCGACGGTGCGCAGGGCCGGGAGCTGGGGGGCGACACGGTCGACGGACCGCCGCGCCGACTCCAGCGGACCGACCGCGCTGGAGCTGAGCGTCGCGACGTGCCGAAGATCGTCCGGGAGCTCGCGCAGCAGCGGATCGACGTCGGGGAGCGCGGCGCGGACGTCGTCGAGCGCCGGCCGCAGCGGCGTCGACGTGCGACGCAGCTCGCCGGCGAACTGGCCGGTGGCACGCAGCGCCCGCTCGGCGGTGCTCAGGGTCGACGGCAGCTGTGCGAGCGCGCGCTGGAGCTCGGGGCCGCGGTCGCCGATCGCCTTGAACGTCGTGGCGCCACGCTCGACGGAGTCACCGATCGCCTGCTGGTGCTTCGCCAGCTCGGCGGTGAGGACGCCCAGGCGACTCACGAGGTCGCGGGCGGCGGCGCGCCGCTCACGCACCGCACGCAGGACGGTGCCGGTGCTCTGCAGCGCGGGGGTCGCGACGCGGAGCGCGCGACGGAGCGTGTCGGGCTCGGACCCGAGCCCCTTTGCGGTCGCCTGCAGCGCCTGCTGGAAGTACGCGCGGCTGTCGGCGTCGAGCGACTGCAGGATCTCGTCGATCTGGACCTGCGACACGGTCTGCGCTGCGGGGAGGACCTCTCCGGTGTCGATCTTCGGGGCCTTCGGATTCCCGGGATCGAGGTCGATCGTCATGTCCTGCAGGCCGGTCCGGGGCCGGAGGGTCAGCCGGGCACCCTCGTGCACGGAATCGAGCTTGTCCTGCTTGATGCGGACCTTCACCAGTGCACGCCCGTTCCTGCGTCGGACGCCGGTGATCTCCCCGACATCGACGCCGGCGACCTGGACCTGCTGCCCCTGGCCGGGTGTGACCGCTTGGGCGGAGGAGAAGTCGGCCTCGAAGGTGTACGCCCGCTCGCCGGGGATCGGGAAGCGCTGCTGGACCAGGATGTAGCCCCCGACGACGGCCGAAAGGGCCGCGGCGCCGATGATGACGCCGACCGCCCACCAATACTGCCGCAGGGCCATGCGCAGTGATCTCATCGGCGGGTCCTCGTCGTGGTGGTCGTGATCGCGTTCAGGGGGCGGAGAATGCCCGCGACCATGCGATCGAGTGCGCCGTTGCCGGACGGCCGGCCGTCCGTCGCCACGGTGCTCGTCGAACGGGCGCCGGTCTTGGGCGGGGCGGCCCCGAGGGCTCGGGTCAACGCGTCCTGCATCGGCCTGATGCCGGCCTTGTCGGTGCCCCGCAGATCGGCGTGCTCGTCGACGAACGTCTTCACGGCGCCCCGGACACGGTCCCGATCGATCGGGACCTTGCGCTGCCGGCCTCCGAAGGGCGTCGGCGCGACCGCGAGCCTCGGGACGTCCTGCGTCTCGCACGCGACGTCGGGCCGGTACGGGGGCGGTGCGTCGCGCTTGGGCGGGATCGAGCCGAGGATCGGCTCGGACGCCCGCGTCTCCTGCCGGCCACCGCCGCTCCCCGTCGAGACGAGGTAGTCCCCGACGCTGACCAGGAATCGCTCGTACGGGCCGTTGGCGTCGTAGTTCTGGATCTGCCCGCCGAAGGCGACGGAGGCCGAGAGGATGTCGCGGTAGAGGGGTTGGCCGGAGCTCAGCGGCCCGTCGGGAACCTCGGTCTGGAGGATCGGGATGATGTTGCGCCTGAGGCAGTTGGCCACCGGGCGGATCGCGGCCAGGGCGTCCGCGGCGGGCTCGGCGGCGTTCGCGACGCTCCGCGCCGTCGGACGGAGCTGTCGGAGGAGCCGTTGGACCCGTCCGCGACGCGCGACGGTCGACGTCGCCCGCAGGGCCGGCTCGGCCAGGTCGAGCGTGGACGGGAGCCGGCGCGCGAGCGGGGTCGCCGTGTCGATCAGGTCCTCGGCGGGCTCGATCGCCGAGTCGGTCTGCCGAAGTGCCGGGCCGGCCGCCCGACTGACGCGGTCGAGTCCGGACAGCGTTCCCCGGATGCCCTGCTCCTGGGCGCCGGTGGCGGCGAAGGTGCGCGCTCCGTCGCGGAGGACGCCGGAGAGCGCAGTCCGGTCGCGGGCCAGCACGTCCATCACCCGCGAGCTCTCCCGCACGGTGTCGGCGAGATCGCCGTCGGTCCGGCCACGGAGGGCACGGGCGACGACCGAGAGGTCCCTCGTCGGCGCGGGCAGGGCACCGAGCACGCCCCCGAGCTCGCCGGCCCCTCCCCCGTCCAACGTGCGCCCGAGGTTGCGAAGCGTGGTCCGGAGGTCCTCGCGGGTGTTGCCGTCGAACACCGAGAACACCTCGTCCGCCGCGACGGCGACCGTCGTCGCCCCAGGTGGTATCGCCCGGCCGCCCAGCGGCGGGGCTCCCGGGGTACCGGGGGCGATGTCGAGGAAGAAGTTGCCCTCCAGGAACAGTCGCGGACGGATCTTGACGGTGGCGTCCTGGCGGATCGTCGGCGTGTCGGGCTTCAGTTCGACCGTGACTGCGGAGAAGCCCGGCCGCCCCGGGGCGGGTTCGATCGCGGTGACGCGCCCGGCGTCGACCCCCGCGATCCGCGCCTTCGTCGCCGTGGCCGCGCGCAGGGCGAACGAGTCCGCCGTGATGATCGTCAGCTTCGGGCCGCCGCCCCCGGGGACGCCACGGAACACGAGGACGACGATCACGGTGGCCAGAAGAATCGTCGCCGCTCCCCACAGCACGTGCCGTCTGCGCACCTCCTCGACCGACTGCCGCCGGTTCCTGCGGAGCGGTCGGAGACGGTTCAGCGCCTTCATCGGGGTCCTTCCGGGATGCCGGCCGGCCGGGGCGTTCGGGGGTTGCGGACTGGGGCCTGAGCAGGATCGCGACCGATCAGCCCTCCGCGTCGGAAGGTCTCGTTGCCGATCGCGCACCCTCCCGGGACGTTGTCGGGGTACACCTGGTACCGGAAGTCCGGCGCGACGTCGGGGCTCTTGAAGTTCTGGATGCCCAGGACCTGCAGGGGGGCGCGGAACCAGTTGCCGTACTCGTCCCCGTCGCCCAGCATGTCGGCCGAGTTCCGGCCGAACAGGCCGAGGTAGTTGCAGCGGATCTCGAGCGGGGCGACGTGCTGCAGCACCGCCAGCAGGTTCTGGCCGATCGGGTCCAGACGGGTCAGGGTCGCCGTGGTGGAGTCCTGCCTCGCGAGGTCGTCGAGGGAGGCGAACGTCGCGCGCAGCTGCGGACCGAGCGTGATCGCCCGCCGCAGGACGGGGACTCCGACCTCGACGGCGTCGTGCAGCGCGCCCACCGTCCGGGGGAGGGCCCGGACGCCGGGACGCAGCTCGCGGGCCAGCGATGCCGCGTCCAGCAGGACCGGGGAGACCACCGGCTCGGCCCGGAGGACCGCCTTCTCCAGCGCGGGGGTCCGGTCGATGCTCTCCCCGAAGGTATCGTCCGCCCGTGCGAACGCCCCCAGCGTGTCGCGGGCACCGGGGATCGCGGCCCGCAGCCGGGGAGCGACGGGTGACAACGCCCCCGAGGCCCGATCCAGGCCGGAGATGAACCCGTCGAGGTCCGTGGACGGATCCGCGAGCGTCCGGAGCACGCGCCCACCGTCCAACAGCGCCGTGGGCAGGATCGAGAGGCCGGCGTTGAACTGCGCCCCGCGGCCCGCCGCGGCGGAAGCGAACTCCTTGACCACGCGACGGACCGCCCGGCGTCGCCCGGCGTCGAAGGCGTTGAAGAAGTCCTGCACGTCGACCGCGGCGCTCGACTGGGACTGGGGGAGGACGCCGCCGGCGGCGATCGTCCTGCGGCTCCGTCCGAGCTGCAGTTCGACGAACTTGGCGCCGATGACGCTCTTGGGCCGGATCCGGATCGTCGAGTCGGTCGGGATCGGCCCGAGACCGCGGTCGAGCTTCAGCTCGAGCGACGAGGAGAACGCGCCGGGCGTGGTCCGGCTCTTGCGGGCCGTGATGCCGTTGACCTGCCCGACCCGCTTGCCGCCGATCCGGACGTCGACGCCCGTGGTCAGCTGCTGCGCGTCGGCGACCTCGGCCGTGATGTCGTACGTCTCGACGAACGGCAGTCCCGAGTTCGCGTTGTAGGCCAGGAACACGGCGACCAGGGCGATGAGCGCCGTCGCCGCGCCGATCAGGACGGGGCTGCCCGCCAACGACGACCGGCGCCTCATCTGCGTGCTCCGGTGTCCGCGGATCGCGCTTCGGTCTGCCCGTTGCCGTCGTCGGCGAATCGCGCCGAGCAGCCCGGCGCGGTGCCGGCGAGCGCGAGTGGGAGGCACGACAGCGGCGCGATGAGGTTGGCGCCCACGATGTGGCCCTTGCTGTTGAACCTCGAGATCGCGAGGCTCCCGTTGTAGAAGAACTTCAGCAGCGACTCGGGGACGGCGTTGGCGCGGAGGCTCGGCGTCAGCTGCCCGGCGAGGTCGGTGGCCGGAGCCAGCGACTCGACGTCGCGCTCGAGGAGCCGGAGCTGCGGCTGGAGTCGCCGGAAGACCGGTGCGCCGACCGCCGAAGCGTCCGACACGCGCGAAAGGGCGGGACGCGCCGCCTTCGCGAGGGGCGGCAGGTCGCCGGCGAGCCGACGGACGGCCGGCGTCGCCTGGCGGATCGCGGCGAGGGTGGGGGTCCCGTCCGCCGTCAGGCGTTGGAGCGATCGCAGGACGGGCTTGAGTGCGCTGAGCGTCGGAGGAAGGAGGCGGATGGCCCGATCGAGCTCGGTGCGGTAGCGACTCGTGACGGCCAAGGTCGTCGCACCGTTCTCGAAGCTGTCGCCCAGCGCCTTGCGGCTCGCGGCGAGGGCACCGACGACCGTGTTCGTCGCGGCGAGCAGGCGCTTCAGCGCGTCGCGGTCCCGCCCCACGATCCGTGTCGTGTCCCGGGCGTACTGGAGCGTCGGGACGGCGCGCCGGATCGCCGTGGACAGGTCCTCACCACGGGTGGTGAACCCGGCCCCGAACTCGTTGAGGAGCAGCTGGAACCGGACGTTGATCGGCTGGCCGAGCATCGCGACGACCTGGTCGAGCTCAACCGGGCTGCTGTTCCGCGCCAGCGGGACCGTCGGCGTGCCGCCCGCCCCGGCCTCGAGCGGTCGTGCGCCCGGGGTGCCGGGGTCGCAGTTGACGAACTTCTCACCGATCAGCGACTGCGGTTCGATCGTGCACCCGCCGTCGCGCCGGAACGGCAGGAACTGCGGGTCGATCTGCATCGAGACCCTGGCCCGTCGGTCGGGCGTCAATCGGACACCGGTCACCGAACCCACCGGGGCGCCGGCGATCCGCACGTCCTGCCCCTTCCCGACGCCGCTGGCGTTCGGGAAGATCGCGTCGACCGACGAATCGGAATCGGCCGCGGAACCGCCGCATCCCGAGACGGCCGCAGCCCCGAGCAGCGACGCGATCGCCAAGCGCACGACCGATCCCGGGGTCATTTCGCCTCCTCCGAGGTCGGCGACACGGCCCCTCCGAGAGGGACGCCGTCGGGGTCGCAGGTCCCGCCGAGGCCGACCGGCCACGGGTTGGAACCGTCGGCCGCCGTCTGGGTGGTCCCGCCCGGGCACCGTCGCAGGACACGCTCCTGCGGGGTCGACAGGTTGGTGCCCGTCACCGGTCCCAGCAGGTCGACCAGTCCCCCGAGGCCGTCCGAGAGCGGCGCCGGGACCAGCTCTTCGGGGATGGTGTCGTTGCTGACGTTCAGCGAGATCCGCGTGTAGTGCCCGTTGGCGTCGTAGCCACCGGCGGCCTTGCCGGAGTAGAACGACGTCAGCGTGCCGATGACGTCCGGGGTGTAGGGACGCGCCTCGTCGATGATGCCCTCCGCGGCGTCGAGGGCGGCGGTCGTCTGCTGGACCGCCGGCACCGCCGAGCGGGCGAGGCCGGGGAGCGCATCGAGGCCGCGCCTGAGCGACGGGACGGTCCGCCGCGCGTCGGCCAGCAGCGGCGGGACGTCGCGGAGGAGCGGGCCGGTCTCCCGCAGGACGCCGGACAGCCGCGGTGACACCGGGCGGAGCGACCGCAGCAGCGGCTCGGCTCGGCGGAGGAGCGGCCGGACGCCGGCGAACGTCCCGTTCGCTCGGTTGATGACCCGCGGAGCGCGGCGAATCGTACGAGCGAGTGCGTCGCGCTCGGACGCGACGGCGCGCAAGGTCGTGGCGCTGCCCTCGATCAGCGCACCCAGGTCGTCACGCCGACCGGCCACGACGGACGAGACGGCGGCGGTCGCGGAGATCAGCCGCCGGAGGGCCGGCTCGTCGGCGGTGATCTCGTCGAGGGTGCGCCGCGTCTGGGTCAACGTGGGGTTGATCTTCTCGAGGAAGGTGTTGGTCGCCTGCTCGTTTCCGCGCAGCGCCGTCGCGCCGCCACGGACCACGTCCCGGAGGTACGCCCGGCTCCGCGTGTCAAGCGTGTTGATCACGGTGTCCACGTCAACCGCGCCGCGCGTGTCGACGGCCTCGATCGTGCCCCCGTCGGCGAGAGGCTCCGCGTCGTCGGGTCCCGGTTCGAGGACCACGATGCGGTTGGCGATGCTCGACAGCGAGGTGTTGCGCAGCACGGCGCGGGTCCCCCGGTGCAGCGGTCGCACGCGATTGTCCTCCAGCTGCAGCTCCACCGCGGCCTGACCGCGATCGTTGAGCTCGATGGAGGAGACCGTTCCGACGGTGCTGCCCCCGACCTTGACGAGGTTGCCCTTGACGAGCTGTCCGGCGTCGGCGAACTCCACCGTCACCCGGTACGGATCGTCGCGGCCCGAAACGACCATTGCGACGACGACCACCGTCAGCAGGAGCGCAACGAGCAGGAGAAGCGGGCGCGGGAGTGGGTGTCGAGATGGCATATTTCGATCGGTGTGCTACGCCGCACACGTCGTGTTAATCGACATTAACTTACTCTCCGTCGACGATGTGTTTTCTTCCTGTTCGATGCAGTGATGAGCGCCTCGGGCACCCGTCCCGCGCAGGCACTCTTCTCGTCGACCACGGCCTCCGCGACCAGCACCGACCGTCTCAGGCCGCGGCGGGGGATCGACATGCCTGACGATCCCGCCGGTCGGCCGGGACGGACCGACCGTGCCTGCGACGTCAGCCGACCGGGCGCCCTCGCGATCGTCCTGCACACGCACCTCCCGTACGTCGAGGGGTTCGACACCTGGCCGTTCGGCGAGGAGTGGCTGTGGGAGGCTGCGTCCGCAACCTACAGGCCGCTGCTCGACCTGCTCGAACGGCATTCGCACGGCCCGGCCGTGACCGTCTCGGTGACGCCCGTGCTGGCCGATCAGCTCGCGGCCCGGGGCGTCGCGCCGCGGTTCGACCGATTCCTGAACTCGACCCGCGAGCTCGTGTACGGCGCCGAGATCGACGACCTCCGACGACAGGGTCTGCCCGGTGAGGCCGCGGCGCTCGAGGTCCTCCGCAGGCGGTACAGGGAGACCTGCCGCCCGTCGGGCGCCGCGATCCGGGACCTCGCGCGGGACCTCGTCCGGGTCGCGACCTGGACCTCGAGCGCAACGCACGCGATCCTGCCGCTCGTCGCGACCCCCGAGGGCCTCCGGGCGCAACTCGGCGTCGGCGTCGACGGCCACCGCCGGCGTGCGGGGGATTGGGCGGGCGGACTGTGGCTACCCGAGTGCGCGTACTCCCCCGGCCTTGACGACGCGCTCGCCGAGGCCGGGGTGCGCACGACCTGCGTCGATCTGACGGACCGTCTCGGCCGGGGGTCCCGCGACCACCTCCAGCCGTACCGGACGACGGCCGGCACGGTGCTCCTCCCGCTCGACCGCTCCCTGATGGATCTCGTCTGGTCGGACGGCGCCATGCCCGCCGGCGCCCCCTACCTCGACTCCCACCACCTGACGCGGTACCGACTCCGAGCCTGGAGCAACGACGGACGGCCATGGTGCCCCCGTCGGGCGCGCGAGCGGGCGCGCAGCGACGCCTCGGTGTTCGTCCGGGCGGTTCGCGAGCGAGTGGCGACCGGCGGTCTGGCGACGGTCGCGTTCGACACCGAGTTCTTGGGCCATGCGTGGGCGGAAGGCCTCTGGTGGCTGGAATCGGTCCTGGACGAGGCCGTCGCACAAGGCCTCCAGATCACCCATGCCGACCTCGCCGGCGGTCCGGAGTCGCGCGCTCGCGCGTCAGCTCTGCCCGACGCGGCGGCGACGACGACGACCTGGGGCCGGGGACACGACCTCTCGACCTGGAACGGCCCGCGCGTCGCCGCCCTCGCGAACGAGACGGTGCGCTTGGAGCGCGCGGTAGTCGACGCCGGTCCCCGGGCCACACCTCGCGCCTGGCGTGAGCTGCTCGCCGCGCAGTCCAGTGACTGGGCGTTCCTCCGGACCTTCGCAACCGCCGGAGACTATCCCGACCGGCGCTTCGCCGACCATGCGGCCGCGCTCCGCAGCGAGCTGGCCGCGCCCGGAACCCTCCCCAGCGAGCTCCGCGGACTCGCCCCCCACATCGAGGAGGCGATGTCGGCGGGCAGAGTCGGTCCCCGCTGAGGGTGTGCACCGCAGGGGTCCGCTCCGCGCCTACGACAGTCCCGTAGCGGGACACGGTAGGTGACTCAGATGGCGAGGCGCGTCGCCGCGCCGTCGACGAGATCGACGAGCAGGTCTGCGTACGCCACGTTGCCCCGCACCGACGCGGGCCAGTGCGCCGCGGAGAGCAGCATCCCGATCAGCGCGTGGGCGGACGCCTCGATCTCGTCCGGGCTCCGGTCCGGTGCGCAGCGCTCCAGGGCGCGAACCCACCGGTCGACGAACGCGCGTTGCCGGCGGCGCAGCCGGGTGCGCTCCGCGTCGGACAGCGATCGCTCCTCACGCATGTACACGCTGACCAGCGCCCGGTCGCGCAGGGCGAACTCCGCGTGCGTGCGCGCCAGGGCGAGCAGGTTCTCACGCGGGTCGTCCAGCGGCGGGCCCGCGAGCTCCAGCAGCCGATCCATCGCCTCGTCGAACAACGTGGTGAGGATCTCGGCCTTGCTGGAGAAGTGCCGGTAGATCGCCGGACCGCTGATCCCGACCGCCGCACCGAGATCGTTGACGCCGACCGCGGTGAACCCGCGAACGTAGAACAGGTCCTTCGCGGCGTCGAGGATCAGCCGCTCGCTCATCCGTTCGCGCACGTCACCGACTTTACCGGCGGACCCCACGACCCGGCCGCCCCCCGCTTTCACGTCTCGTACAACGCGTTCAGGACGTCGGCGAACTTCTCGTGGACCACGTTCCGTTTCACCTTCGAGGTCGGGGTCAACTCGCCCGTCTCCTGCGAGAGGTCCCGTCCGAGGATGGCGAACTTCTTGGCCTGCTCCACGCGCGCATACGAGGCGTTCGCCTCGTCAACCGCCCGCTGCACGACTCCGCGGATCGTGGGGTCCTCGTGCAAGCCGCCCGCCGGGACCTCCGCGCCCGTCTCCGCCGCCCAGGCCGCAACGCGGTCGACGTCGAGCGTGACCAGGATGACGGGGTACGGCCTGCGGTCCCCGTACATCACCGCCTGGCTGATCCACGGGGAGCGCTTGAGGTCGTTCTCGAGATTCGCGGGCGCGATGTTCTTGCCCCCGGCGGTGATGATGATGTCCTTCTTGCGACCAACGATGTACAGGTAGCCGTCCTCGTCGATCCGTCCAAGGTCGCCCGTGTGCAACCAGCCGTCGACGAGCGTCGCCGTGGTCGCCTCGGGGTTGCCGTGGTAGCGCCCGAACACGTTGGGTCCCCGGACCAGCAGCTCGCCGTCCTGGGCGATGCGGATGTCGACGCGGGGCAGCGCCCGACCGACGGAGCCGAAGCGATGGTGCTCCGGCGTCGACAGCGTCGCCGCCGTCGACGTCTCGGTCATGCCGAAGCCCTCGAGCACGGGCACCCCGGCCGCCCAGAAGAACTCGAGGACCTCCGGGGCGATCGGGGCGGCGCCGGAGACGGCCCGACGTACGCGACCCCCGAAGGCGTTGCGGACGTTGCTGAACAGCGTCGCGTCGAACTGGTCGTAGGCGCTCTGGAGGTCCGCCGGGACCGGGCTCCCCGCGAGCCGCAGGTCCTCGACACGACCGCCGACGTCGACCGCCTTACTCAACGTCTCCGCGTCGACCGCGGAGGTCACCATGCCGTAGATCTTCTCGAAGATCCGCGGAACCGACGGCAACATCGTCGGCCTGACCTCCGAGAGCTCGGGGATGATCTGCGTCGTGTCGCCTCCGAAGTACGCCACGGTGACGCCGCGGTCCAGGGCCGAGAGCTGGATCAGCAGTGCCATCGCGTGCGCCAACGGCAGGAACAGATAGACGACGTCCTCGGGCTGGATGAGGTCGGCCTCCCGCACGATCTCGAGCATCGCTCGATAGTTGCCCTGTGACAGGACGCAGCCCTTCGGGGGCCCTGTGGTCCCCGACGTGTAGATGATCGTGTAGTCGTCGTCGGGGCCCGTAGCGGTGCTTCGTTGCTCCAACGTAGCCCGGTCGATGGACTCGCCGCGCGTCACGACGTCGTCCAGGGACAGGTCTGCGTCGGGCCCGCCGTCACCGTCGATCACCACGACGCACTCGAGATGCGGGAGGTCGCCCCGGATCTCGTGGACCTTGGCGGCCTGCGCACCGTTCTCGGCGATCACGACCTTCGATCCCGCGTCCCCCAGGACCCACGCGCATTCCTGCGGCGAGTTGGTCGGGTAGATCGGGACGACCACGAGACCGGCCAGCGTGATCGCGAGGGACGCCGTCGTCCACTCCGGTCGGGTCTCCGCGAGGATCGAGACGCGGTCCCCCGGCTTGAGACCGAGGGCCACGAGTCCGCGGGCGACGTCGCGGATCCGGTCGTCCAGCTCCCCGTAGGTGATCTCCGGCCATTCACCGTCGTGCTTGTGACGCAGCGCCACGTCGTCTCGACGGCCGTCGGCGATCGACGAGACGAACCCGGCGAGGGTGCGGCCGTCGAGGGCCTGATCGCTGCTCATCGGACGCCCGCCGCCTCGACCGCCCTGCGCGCCCGGGCGAGGGACTCGTCGGCGAGCCGGTCGGCCGCTCCGCCGACACCGCCGACGAGTCGCCGCGACAGCTGCGCCCGCCGGAAGTAGAGCGGGGCGTCGTGCTCCCAGGTCGCGCCGATCCCGCCGTGGACGTTGATCAGGCTGCGGGCGGCGAAGTCCAGCGCCTGCCCCGACGAGTAGCGCGCCGCGCTCGCGGCCATCGAGACGTCGTCAGGTGCGGCTCCCGCCGCCCATCCGACGTTGAGGAGGAGCGCCCGGGCGTTCTGGAGCCGACGCAGGGTCTCGACGAGTTCGTGCTTGATCGCCTGGTAGGAGCCGATCGCTCGCCCGAAGGTGAATCGCTCCTTGGCGTAGGCGGTCGCCAGCGCCAGGCAGGTGTCGACGGTGCCGACGGCCTCGGCGGCCAGCAGGGCCTGGGCGCTGTACCAAGCACCCGCGATGTCCTGTTCCGAGCACGAGAGCGCGGTGGCGACCGCGCCGTCGAGGTGGATGTTCGCCATCCGGCGCGTCGCGTCGTACCGCGTCTCGCTCTCGATCTCGACGCCCGCCGCACCTGCGTCGACCACGAGGGCCACCGGCCGGCCGTCGTCGATCGCGACCACCACGAGCAAATCGGCACCCGGCGCGTCGGGTACCCAACCGACGGTCCCGGTGACCGACCACGCCGAGCCGTCCCGGTGGACGACCGGAGCGGCGATCCGCTCACCGTCGATGCCGTCGACGGTCCAGACGTCGTCGTCCACCCGTGGCGACGGCGGGCAGGCCGGCACATACACCGGCCGGAGCTCACCCTCGGCGGTCGGCGCCGCCGCAGGGTGGTCCCCGAGGCTCAGCAGTGCGGCGGCGGGAACCACTCCGATGAACGGCACCGAGGCGAGGACCTTGCCCAGCTCCTCGGCGACGAGCATCGCCTCGAAGAGGCCCAGCTCGATGCCCCCGTGCCGTTCGGCGACGACCAGCCCGGGCCAGCCCGCGTCCACCGACGCGGGCCAGAGGTCCGGCAGCGTCCCCGGTGTCTCCAGCGCCTCGCGGGCGGCGGCGACCGTGTCGAAGCGCGAGAGCACGCCCCGCGCCGCGTCCCGCAGAGCGATCTGCTCGTCGGTCAGTTCCAGGTTCATGCTGCGAGTCCTTCCCGTTGGCGCGCGACGAGCTCGTCGAACGTGATCTTCTTGTCCAGCCGTGGCTCCGGCGGCAGGCCCATGACGCGCTCTCCGACCGTGTTTCGCAGGATCGGCTCGGCGCCGCCGGCGGATTTGAGGCCCGGCAGGAACGAGATCAGATACGCCCATTCGCCGGGCTCGACGAGTGCGTCGGGTCCGTTGACGTCGGCGATCAGGTCACCCGCGGCGATCACGGCGTTGACGGTCGTGATCTTCGCCAGCCCGAACTCGGGTCCGGGCACTCGGCCGTCAGCCAGCTGCGACAGCGACTCGAGTCCGCGGAACCGCACCGCGAGCAGCTCCACGACCACGTCCGCCAAGCGCGTCCGGAGCCCGCTTTCGCGGTCCATCCGTGGACTCGCCGCCACCGCACCCGCGAAGCGCTCCGGGCTGTAGCCGAAGCCCTCGGTGCCGAGTCCGATCATCATCCGCTCGTACATCAGGACGGTGAGCGCCGCGCCCCACCCTCCACCCTCGCCACCGACGACCATCTCGTCGCCGCCGACCGCGACCTCGTCGAGGAACACCTCGTTGAACTCCGCCTCGCCGGAGATCTGGCGCAGCCCTCGGACGGTGACGCCGTCGGCGTCCATCGGAACGATGAACATCGTCAAGCCCTTGTGCTTGGGCTGGTCGCCGTCCGTCCTGGCCAGGCACATCCCGAACCGCGCGAACTGGGCGTTCGTCGTCCAGACCTTCTGGCCGGTCAGTCGCCATGTGCCGTCGTCGTCCCTCCGTGCGCGGCACTGCACCGCGGCGAGGTCCGACCCGGCCGCCGGCTCCGAGAACAGCTGGCACCAGATCTCGTCCCCGTGCAGCATCGGAGCGAGATACCGCTCCTTCTGCGCCGCGGTGCCGTTGACCATGATGCACGGCCCCATCAGCCCGAGCCCGATCACGTCGATGCCACCGGGCACCCCGGCGGCCGCGAGCTCCTGATTGACGATCACCTGATCGACGGGGCCCCTCCCCGGGCCGCCGAACTCCGCGGGCCAGGTCACGCCGACCAGACGGGCGTCCGAGAGCTGGCCCTGCCAGGTCCTGCGCGCCTCGATGTAGGCAGCGTCCTCCATGTCACCTGTGCCGGGCGGGGCCTCGAAGCGGTGCTCCGCGATCCAGGCCCGGACCTCCGCCCGATACTCCGCCTGCTCCTGAGAGTCGTCCAGATCCATCTCATCGCTCCTTTGCGCCGGGGGCCGGCGCACGTCGTTTCGCCGTCCACGGGGTGGGGCGTCGGACGCACGGCGGTGCCGTGCGTGGCCCCGCCGCCGGCGGTCCGGGTGATCCACATGTGGCGTCTCGGCCGGGCCACCCCGTGGGCAGAAGTTAGCGAAGATTAACCGAAAAGGAAAGACATCCACGAAGCCAGAGAAGTGCACTGACGGGCGCTCGATCAGCCGATCAGGACTCCGCAACCTTCAGACGCATACGAGCCCGTCTGCACCGGTTAATATCCACTATCCAGATCTTCGGCCACTGACCCACCCGCCCAGGCCGACGAAGCACCGCGTCCCCGGTCGGTCGCGACGCGTCGCATCATCCGGACTAGTCGACCGGGACGACCGTCCGCCAGAGCCGCTCGAGCGCCTTCAGGAGTGCGACGTCGGAGACCCGGGGCGCAGAGAGGTATTCGGTGAACGACCGCTCGGTCATCCAGACCAGCGAGTAGGCCAGCGCTTCAGCGTCCTCGGACCGGAGGTCCGGGTCCGAGGACGTCGCCCGATGGACCGTGTTGACGGTGAACCAGTCGTGGAACTCGCGCCAGAAGACCGCGACATCCGCGTCGTAGGTCGCGGCCTCGACGACCGCACGCACCGTGACCCTGTGCTTCACGAAGGCATCGAGCACACCCCTGAGCGTGGACCGAAGGTCGTCTGTGTCGTTGCGCAGCCACGGCTGGGCCGCGGTCCGTGCATCCACCTCGAAGCCGCCCCCCAGAGCCAGGATGAGCGCCCGCTTGTCCTGGAAGTACGCGTAGAACGTCGGCCGGGAGACGCCGGCCGACCCGGAGATCTCACCGACGGTCAGCTCCGCGAACGCGCGGCCCTCTCCCAGCAGCCGCACGGTGGCGTCCAGGATTTTGACGCGGGTCTGGCCGCGTTGGTCCGCGGGACTCGTGGACCGGCGCGACAGGACAGACGACACGTCTTCGACGATACCGCATGACACTGTCGGTTGACAGGTTGTAAACCGGTGTGGGAGGTTCGTCCGTACCCCGTCCTTCGCCGAACATGGACCTCCCTCATGAGCACGACCGAACAGAACCTCGACGCCGTCCGCGTCGCCGACCCCGAGCACTGGCGGGAAGGCCCGCCGCTCGGCCTCTTTCGCGAGCTGCGGGCCACCAGCCCGGTGCACTGGTCCGAGGGGATGAGCTCGTTCCCTGACGAGCCGGGGTTCTGGTCGGTCACCAACCAGGAGCTCGTGCGAGAGGTCAGCCGCGACTGGAAGACGTTCTCGTCCGAGCTCGGCGGCATGGTCGGCATGCCTTGGGTCCAGCTCGAGGTCCAGAACGGCATGTTCATCGGCATGGATCCGCCCAAGCACGATCGGCTCAAGTCGCTCTTCCAGCGCGGGTTCACGCCGAAGCGGACCGCGGAGCACGAGCCCGCGATCCGCGAGATCACCCTTGGCGTTCTGAACGGCTTGAAGGGGCGCGAGAGCTTCGACGTCGTCACCGACCTGGCTCAGCCCGTCGTGTCCCGCGTGATCGGGTCGTTCATGGGCATCGACCCGGCCGACGACGCGATCTGGGCGCGACTGATGAACCAGCTCGTCGGCGGCGACGACGCGGAGATGAACCCGGAGGGCCCGCAGTCGGTGATCGACAAGGTGATCCCCGAGATCGTCGGACGCTGCCAGATCCTCATCGACGCGCGCCGAGCCGAGCCGACTGATGACCTCATGAGCATCCTCGTGCACGCCGAGATCGACGGCGAGATGCTCAGCGACTGGGACATCGTGATGGGCTTCATCCTCCTGGTCACCGCCGGCAACGACTCCACGAAGGCGACGTTCTCCAGCGGCATGAAGGCGCTGCTGGAGAACCCCGACGAGCGGCAGAAGCTGATCGACGACCCGACGCTGATCCCCGGCGCGGTCGAGGAGTGCCTGCGGATGTTCCCGGCGTTCGCCCACTTCCGGCGCACCGCGACCAAGGACACCGAGCTCGGTGGCACGCCGATCAAGAGCGGCGACAAGATCATGATGTGGTACCCGTCCACCGGTCGCGACGAGACGGTCTACGACGACCCCGACCGCTTCGACGTCACCCGCAACCCCGAGCACCAGGCGTTCGGGGCCGGAGGCCGACACTTCTGCCTCGGGACCGCGCTGGCGCGCCTGGAGCTGCGGGTCATGTTCGAGGAGACGCTCAAGCGCTTTCCGAACCTCGAGTTCGCCGCGCCGCCGCGTTACGCGACGGCGATCTTCGTCAACCAGCTCACGACCTTCCCGGTCACCACCAACGCCTGAGCACCCGCGGCACCACCGCACCGCCGGACCCGAGCTCGGGCGGTGCCCGCCGTCTCATCCCGGGGCCGATCGGGCCCGTTCACCGAGTAGGAGATTCACATGTACGACTACGTCATCGTCGGGGCCGGCTCTGCCGGCGCCGTCCTCGCCGCCCGTCTCACCGAGGACCCCACGGTCACCGTGGCGCTCCTGGAAGCCGGTGGCGCCGACACCGACGAGGAGATCCACATCCCCGCCGCGTTCGGCGCGCTCTTCAAGGGCCGCCGGGACTGGGACTTCCACAGCGAGCCGGAGCCCGCCCTCAACGGCCGACGGGCGTACCTGCCGCGAGCCAAGGTGCTCGGTGGCTGCTCGTCCATGAACGCGATGGTCTACATCCGCGGAAACCGCGTCGACTACGACGAGTGGGAGGCCCTCGGCGCCGAGGGCTGGAACTACGACGATGTCCTCCCGTACTTCAAGCGCTCCGAGGACCAGGAGCGTGGCGAGGACCTCTACCACGGCGCCGGCGGCCCGCTGCCGGTGCGGGAGAGCCGCTCGATGAATCCCGTCGTCGATGCGTTCGTCGAGGCCGCCAACCAGGCCGGGCACGAGAAGAACCCCGACTTCAACGGAGCCCGCCAGGAGGGCTTCGGCCGGTTCCAGACCACCCAGGAGAACGGCATGCGCGCGAGCACCGCCGTTCGCTACCTGCATCCGGTGGAGGGCCGCGAGAACCTGACCGTCATCACCGAGGCCATGGCGTTGCGCCTGGTGTTCGACGGCGACCGCGCGTCGGGCGTCGAGATCGACCACGCGGGCACGATCGAAGAGGTCCATGCCACCCGTGAGGTCCTCGTCTGCGCAGGCGCCTACCAGTCCCCGCAGCTGCTGATGCTCTCCGGCATCGGCCCCGCCGAGGGCCTCGCGCCGTTCGGGATCGAGGTCCGGAAGGACCTGCCGGTCGGTCAGGGACTGCAGGACCACTGCATGGTGCTGATGAACTGGTCAGCGGACTACGAGTCCCTGATGACCGCGCTCACGCCCGAGAACGTCGTCCAGCTGCAGACCGAGGGCACCGGCCCGCTGACCTCCAACATCGCAGAGGCCGGTGGCTTCATCCGCACCCGCGCGGGCCTGGACGCACCGGACTGCCAGTTCCACTGTGCCCCGGCGCTGTTCTGGCAGGAGGGCCTCGGTCCGGCCGTCGAGCACGGCGTGGCGTTCGGCCCCGGCGTCGTCAAGCCGACCAGCCGCGGCGCCGTGACGCTCCGGACCGCCAACCCGCACTCCAAGCCGCGGATCATCCACAACTACCTGACGACTGAGGACGACCGCGCGACAATGCTCGCCGGCGCTCGCGTCGCACTGGAGATCTCGCAGCAGGACGCCCTGAAAGACTTCATCACCGGCGCGTTCCTCGCCCCCACACCCGACGTCTCCGACGAGGACCTCTGGGACTACGTCGCTGCGAACACGATGACGATCTACCACCCCACCTCGACTTGCGCGATCGGCCCCGTCGTCGATGCCCGGCTGCGGGTCCACGGCATCCGGGGCCTGCGCGTCGTCGACGCCTCCGTGATGCCGAGCATCGTCCGGGGCAACACCAACGCCCCAGTCATCATGATCGCCGAGAAGGCCGCCGACCTGATCCGCGAAGACGCCACCGCCGCCGTCACGGACGTCGCCGCCACGGCCTGACCCGACGACGCGCTCACCGGCGGCCGGGCGCGGGCGGGCCGGCGGCGGGCGGCTTGGATCGGCCGGGCGGCCCCTTCAGTCGTCGACGACGATGAGGACCGCCCCCTCGGCGACCCGGTCGCCGACGGCTACCGGGAGCGCGCCGACCGTCCCGGACGTCGCGGTCGTGATCTCGTGCTCCATCTTCATGGCCTCGACGACGACGACCGCCTGGCCGGCTTCCACACGATCACCGACCTCGACGAGCACCCGGAGGACCGTCCCCGGCAGCGGCGCGGTGGAAGACCCCTCCGGGGCCGCGTCGGCGGCGTCCGGGAACCGGGAGTGAACCCGTAGCTCGAGCTGCCCCCGCGGGGTCGACACCCAGACACGATCTCCGGCCGTCCGCACCGCGTAGCGTCGCCGGACGCCCGCGACCCGGAACTCCACCAGCTCGGCCGTCGCGGCCTCGAGCTCGACGCCGAGGTCGACGCCGTCGACCTGCAGCATCGCGAGCGCACCGGTGCGGTCCAGGCGGTAGGCGACGTCGACGGGATCCGAGGCACCGCCGAAGCTGCACCGCTGCGGAAGCGCGGGCACGTTGCGCCAACCACTGGGGATCAGGCGTCCTGCGGGAACGGCGTCCCGCCGGGCTGCCTGGATCGCGAGGGCCGCCGCGGCGGCCGCCCGTGGCCGCTCGTCGGCGGCCAGCAGGGGTCGCGCGAGCTCGCCGATCGCGTCCTGGACGAACTGGGTGTCGTGGTCGACGGCGTGGAAGCGGGGGTGCTCCAACACGCGGACGAGCAGGTCGCGCGCCGTCATCGGCCCAGCGAGGTCGGCCCGTCGTAGCGCGTCGGCGAGCCGGCGAGCGGCCGCCTCACGGGTCGGCGCGTGGACGACGACCTTGGCGAGCAGCGAGTCGTAGTACGGCGAGACCATGCTGCCGGACTCGACGCCGGAGTCCACCCGGACGTCGTCGGGGAACGCGAAGCGGTGGACGGGGCCGGTCTGGGGCATCCAGTCCGCGGCGGGATCCTCGGCGACGAGGCGGGCTTCGATCGCGTGCCCGACAGGACTGGGGTCGATCGCCTCCGGCGGCAGCGCCTCACCCTCAGCGATCCGCAGCTGCAGCTCGACGAGGTCCAGAGCGCACACGGCCTCGGTGACCGGATGCTCGACCTGCAGGCGGGTGTTGACCTCGAGGAAGTACGCGCCGCCCTTGGGGTCCAGGACGAACTCGACGGTCCCCGCACCGACGTAGGAGATCGCCTCGGCAGCGGAGCGGGCGGCGTCCGCCATGGCGGCGCGGACGGTGGCGTCCAGGTTCGGGGCCGGCGATTCCTCGACCAGCTTCTGGTGGCGACGCTGGATCGTGCAGTCGCGCTCGGGCAAGACGCTGACGGTGCCGTGCGCGTCGCCGAGGATCTGTACCTCGACGTGCCGGGGACGCAGCACGAGGCGTTCCAGGAACACCGTCGGGTCACCGAACGCCGCGCCGGCCTCGTGCCGGGCGGACGCGACGGCCGACGAAAGGCCGTCGGGGTCCTCGACACGGCGCATTCCCCGGCCGCCTCCTCCGGCGGACGCTTTGACGAGCAGCGGGTAGCCGATCGCGGCGGCCTGGCGCCGGAGCTCGTCGTCGACGACGGCGTCGTCCAGTCGGGCCCCGGGAAGGACCGGCACCCCGGCCTCCTCCATCGCTTCGCGGGCGCGGACCTTGGAGCCCATCGCCTCGATGGTCTCCGGCGCGGGGCCGATCCAGATCAGGCCGGCATCGAGCACCGCGGCGGCGAAGTCCGCGCTCTCGGAGAGGAACCCGTATCCGGGGTGGACGGCGTCGGCGCCGGCGGCCCGGGCGGCCTCGATGACGGCGTCGCCGCGCAGGTACGAGGCCGACGGCTCCGGACCGCCGATCAGGACCGCGGCGTCGGCGGCGCGTACGAAGGGCGCATCGGCGTCGGCGGTGCTGTGCACCGCGACGGTGGCGATCCCCAGCCGACGGCAGGTCGCGAAGATCCGGACGGCGATCTCGCCGCGGTTGGCGACCAGCACGCGGCGGATCGTGGTCGTCTGCGCGTTCATGTGCGAAACACCCCGAAGCCGTCGGCGCCCGCGATCGGTGCACCGTCGCACGCCGACAGGCAGAGGCCCAGGACCGTTCGGGTGTCGCGCGGGTCGATGATGCCGTCGTCGTATCCACGGCCGGACGTCATGAGGGCGACCTGCTCAGCCGTGATCTTGCCGGCGACGGCGGCCTTGGTCCGTGCGTCCAGCTCCTCGTCAAAGGGCTTCCCGCGCGCCTCGGCAGCCTGGCGGGCCACGAGCGACAGGACTCCGGCGAGCTGATCGGGACCCATCACCGACGACACCGCGCTGGGCCACGAGAAGAGGAAGCGCGGCGCGTACGCGCGGCCCGACATCGCGTAGTTCGCTGCGCCGTAGGACGCTCCCACGACGACACCGAGGTGCGGCACGGTCGAGTTGCTGACGGCGTTGATGAACTGCGCGCCGTGCTTGATAATCCCGCCCTGCTCGTATTCCTTGCCGACCATGAAGCCCGTGGTGTTGTGGACGAACACGAGCGGCACGTCCTTCTGGTTGGCGAGCTGGATGAACTGCGCCGCCTTCTGCGCCTCTTCCGAGAACAAGACCCCCTGGATGCTCGCGAGGATCCCGACCGGGTATCCGTGGATCTCGGCCCACCCGGTGCTCAGCGACGTCCCATAGGCCGGCTTGAACTCGTCGTAGACCGATCCGTCGACGACGTGACGCAGCAGCTCTCGGGTGTCGAACGGCACCTTGAGGTCGGCGGAGACGATCCCCAGCAGATCTTCGGGATCGCGGGCGGGGGGCGCGACGTCGTGCGCGGGCACTCGTCGGCCCGGTCCGCGCTTGCGCCGGTTCAGGTGCCGCACGACGTCGCGACCGATGCGCAACGCGTCGCGCTCGTCCTCGGCCAGGAAGTCCGAGAGGCCCGAGGTCCGCGAGTGCATCTCGGCCCCTCCGAGCTCCTCGTCGCCGGACTCCTCGCCGGTCGCCATCCGCACCAGCGGCGGTCCGCCGAGGAACACCTTCGCGGCCCCCTTCACGAACACCGTGTAGTCGCACATGCCGGGGACGTAGGCGCCACCAGCGGTCGAGTTGCCGAAGACGATCGCGACGGTCGGGATCCCCATCGCCGACAGCTGCGTGAGGTCACGGAACATCCGGCCGCCGGGGATGAAGATCTCGAGCTGCGTGGGCAGGTCGGCACCGCCGGACTCCACGAGGTTGATCAGCGGCAGCCGGTTCTCCCTCGCGATCTCGGCGATCCGGAGGACCTTCCGCAGCGTGTACGGGTTCGATGCGCCACCCCGGACCGTCGGGTCGTGGGCGAGCACCGCGCACTCGACGCCCTCGATCGTCCCGATGCCGGTCACCACGCTCGCGCCGACGAGGAAGTCGGTCCCCCACGCCATGAACGGCTGCAGCTCCAGGAACGGTGCGTCCTCGTCCAGCAGCAGCTCGACCCGCTCGCGGGCCAGGAGCTTACCGCGTTCGTGATGGCGTTCGACGTATCGCTCGCCCCCTCCGCCGCGCGCGTCGTCGAGGACCGATTCCAGCGCGCGCAGGCGCTCATGCATCGCGTCGCGGTTGGTCGCGAACGATGCGGTGGTGGTGTCCACGGAGGTCGAGATCGTCAGGCCCTAGGTGTCGGAGGCGGCAACGAGGGGCGCCGACCGTCCGGATCTCGTCCGTGCGATCCGCCGTCCCGTCGGTCGCCACTGTTATACAGACACGGACACGTCGTCAACATGCCGTCCGGATGCCTGCGCGTCGTCCGCCCATCGAACGAACCGAGGACCGATGTCCCTCAACGACCCCGTGGTCCTGACCTGCTCGATCTCCGGCTCGTTGGCCGATCGCGCCCAGTGCCCGGCCATCCCGTACACGCCGGGGGAGTACGCCGCCGAGGCCAGGCGGATCGTCGACGAGGGCGGGGTCCACATCCACATCCACGCACGTTCCCCGGACGGTCGGCCGAGCTACGAGGTCGAGGACTTCGCCGCGATCTCCGACGCCATCCGCTCGGAGGTCGGGAACGCAGCGATCATCAACTTCTCCACCGGGGCGCTGGGCGTACCGGTGGAGAAGCGCATCGCCTACCTCGAGGCCTGCCGACCCGAGGTCGCCGCGCTGAACATGGGGTCGATGAACTACGCCAAGTACTCCCCGCGCCGGAAGGAGTTCGTCTTCTCGACGGTCTTCCTCAACCCGTTCGCCGAGATCGTCGCGCTCTTGGAGGCCATGCGCCGCCTCGGGATCAAGCCCGAGCACGAGTGCTTCGACGTCGGACACGTCGGCAACCTCGGGCCGCTGATCGACATGGGCCTCCTGAACGGCCCGCTGCACGCCGACTTCGTGATGGGCGTCACCGGAGGGATCCCGCCGACCGCCCGCAACCTCGCGGCGATGGCGGACAACCTCGCCGAGGTCGGGCGCGCCCTCCCCGGCGACGACGGCGCGGCGGCACACCACCACTGGGGCGTCATCGGCATCTCCCGCGTCCAGTGGCCGATGGTCGGCGCCGCGCTGGCGCTCGGCGGATCCGTCCGTGTCGGCCTCGAGGACAACTTCTATCTTCCGGACGGGACGATGGCGTCGTCCAACGGCGAGCTCGTCGAGAAGGCCCGCACGATGGCCGTGCACTCCGGCCGTCGCCTGGCGACGGCCGACGAGGCGCGGGCCGCCCTCGGATTGCCCGCGCCCGGCCGGCAGGCACCTACGGACTCCCCCGCCGCCGCGCGATGACCATTCCCGAGACGACGAACACCACCCGAGCCGCCAACCCCTCGGCGATCTTCGCTCCCGGTCTCCTGGACGGCCAGGTCGTCCTCGTGTCCGGCGGCGGGTCCGGCCTCGGACGGGCGGCCGTGCTCGAGCTCGTGGCCCTCGGGGCGCGGGTCGCGATCTGCGGGCGCCGTGCCGACGCCCTGGAGGACACCGCGGCCTCGGCGGGCGCGGCGTGCAGCACCCACGTCTGCGACATCCGGGACGAAGATCAGGTCGACCGCCTCGTCGACGACGTCCTGGCCCGTCATGGACGCATCGACACCCTCGTCAACAACGCCGGCGGCCAGTTCCTCGCCCCCGCCGAGACCATCAGCCCCAAGGGCTTCCGCACCGTGACGCGGTTGAACCTCGACGGCACCTGGCTGATGACCCACGCCGTCGCGACCAAGGCGATGATCCCCGCCGGGCCCGACGGCCGGCCGGCCGGAGGCAAGGTCGTCAGCGTGACGCTCTCCCCCCACCACGGCCTGCCCGGCATGGTGCACAGCTCCGCCGCCCGCGCCGCCGTCGAGAACATGATGCGCGAGCTGTCGATCGAGTGGGCCCGCTTCGGGATCCGCCTCAACGCGATCGCCGCCGGCCAGTTCGCCACCGACATCTTCATGACGAAGTACCCCAGGCCGATGGTCGACGCCGCCGCCGGCCTGGTCCCTCTCGGCCGGCTGGGGACGCCGGAGGAGTTCGCCTGGTTGGTCGCCTACCTCGCCTCCCCCGCCGGCGACTTCTTCTCGGGATCGGTGCTCACCCTCGACGGTGCTCGCGACAACCACACCGGTCCGTGGCCGGCCGCGGGCTCCGCCGACGCCGCCGGCAACCCGTTGACCGAGGCCCGCCAGACGCGGGATCCGTCGGCCCAGGCACCACGTTGACACAGCGTCAACGAACCCGGATGATCGACCGATGAGCTCCACGACTCCGACCACCCCGCTCGCCGGGGGACTGCTGACCTCCGACCACCGGGACATCCTCGCGGCGGCGGACGAGTACGCCCGCAACGTCCTCTTCCCGTTTCAGCAGCGCATGGACGACGAGGAGTGGTGGCCCTCCGAGGTCTTCCCCAGCCTCGGCGCGCAGGGCTACCTCGGCGTCCAGGCCCCGGAGGCCTATGGCGGCGCCGGCCTCGACCTCCTCAGCGAGGGCATGGTCGGCCAGGCCATCTCGCGCTGGAACCCCGCCGTGGGTCTCTCCTACCTCGCCCACGAGAACCTCTGCCTGGGCAACCTCCTGGCCAACGCCGACGACGCGCTCCTGCAGCGCTTCGCCCCGGGCTTGATCGATGGCTCCCTGGTCGGCGCCCTCGGTCTGACCGAGCCCGGTGCCGGCTCCGATGCCCTCGGTGGCATGCGGACGACCGCGGTCCGGGACGGTGACGAGTACGTCCTCAACGGCACGAAGATCTACATCACCAACGGCCCGATCGCCGATGTCGTGCTCGTCTACGCCAAGACCGACCTCGCCGCCGGCCCGCGGGGCATCACGGCCTTCCTCGTCGAGACCACCACCCCCGGCTTCTCCGTGGCCCAGAAGCTGATCAAGATGGGCTTGCGCGGGAGCCCCACCGGCGAGCTCCTGTTCGAGGACTGTCGAGTGCCGGCAGCCAACCGCGTCGGCGAGGAGGGCAGCGGCGTCGCGGTCGTGATGAACGGCCTGGACCGCGAGCGCGTCTGCCTCGCGTTCTCCTGCCTCGGGCTCGCCGAGCGCGCCATCGACCTCACGATCGCCTACGCGCAGGATCGCGAGCAGTTCGGCTCCGCGATCGGTTCGTTTCAGATGGTCGCGGCGATGATCGCCGAGATGTACGCCGACGTCGAATCTCTCCGCAGCATGACGCTCGACGTCGCCACCGAAGTCGGCAACACCGCCTTCGGCGTGGCCCACCAGCACATCGCCACGCGCTCGGCCGCCCTAGCGCTCGTGGCCGGCAACAACCTCATGCGCATCCTGGACAAGGCGGTTCAGGTCCACGGCGGCATGGGCTTCATGTGGGAGACCGAGGTCAACCGCCTCTACCGCGCCGGTAAGCTCTACGAGATCGGTGCCGGCACGAATGAGGTCCGCAAGTCGATCATCGCCTCGAACCTCCTCGCGACGCGCGCTCGCTGAGCACGGACACCGCCGGTCGGCCCCCGGTGGCGGCAAGGATGCCCTGGGCCCGACCGGGGCCAGCCGCGCCCCGCCCGGTGGTCAGGGCCGGAGCTCGAGCGCCCGTGTCCAGATCTCGAGCAAGGACTCGACAGCGACGGCGTCGCCGGCGGTGTCGTCGTCCAGGATCCGCAAGTAGTAGGTGCGCTCGATCATCCACACCAGTGCGGAAGCGACCCCTCGCCGGGTCGGCGGCGTGTAGGTCTCGGGCAGCCGCGCCTCCGTGGCCAGGATGAAGCGCTCGATCTCGCCGTGCCAGTAGTCGGCGACGACGCGGTCGTAGCTGGTCGCCTCGACCAGGGCCCGGATCAGGGCCCGGGACTTGCGGTAGTCCTGCAGAATGGTCTGCAGCGCCGTCGCGAGCACCTGCCGGCCGCCCCCGCCGCTCCACCAGTGGTCCGCGTCGGTGAACAACCCCCCCACGAGGCGATCGGTGGCCGCCATCAGCAGGTCGCGCTTGTCCCGGAAGTAGAAGTAGAACGCGGTCCGCGTATGCCCCGCCCTCGAGGTGATCGACGCGACGGTCATGCTCGCGTACGACTCGCCCTCCTCCATCAGGGAGATCGCGGCGTCGATCAACTCGCTCTCTCCGCGACCACGCGCGTCTGGATCGTCGCGCCTGGACAACACCGCCATCAGGTGATGGTACCCACCGGGGCAGCGTGTCCTCGGGACGGCCCGGCGGGTCAACCGTTCGCAACACCTGCGTACACAGCACGCTCGAGCTCCTCCAGGGCGTCGCCCGAGAAGACGGCGATCCGCTGCATGCTCGGCAGGCTGTCCCGGCACCCGGTGAATCCGATGCACATGGTGCCGGCGTAGCTGATGACCGTCACGTTGAGGGCCTGCCCGTTGAAGAGCACGGACAGCGGGTACAGTTGGTCCACCCTTGCACCCTCGATGTACCGCGGCTGCCGCGGCCCGGGAACGTTGGAGACGACCACGTTGTGCATCGGTCTGGTCCGGCCGCCGAGCCCGACCGCGAGCTGAGTCATGTAGGGCGCCATGAGCAGCATCGTGTAGGCGTTCATCGCGTCACGCGGGAGTCGGCCCAGGACGCTCTTGGCGTGTCTGGTGCTGGCGGCGATGCGCTGGAGGCGCGGCGCTGGCTGCTCGATGTCCGTGGCGAGGCGGGCGTGGATGAAGGTGATGGCGTTCCCGCCCGACTCGTCGGCCTCCAGCCGCACGGACACCGGCAGCGTCGCCGTCAGCGACCGATCCGGCAGCGCGTCGATCTCCGACATGTACCTCCGTAGCGCCCCGGAGCAGACGCCGAGCAGGACGTCGTTGATCGTGACGCCGGCGTCCTTGGACAGCGCCTTGAGCCGCTCCAGTGCGTAGTGCTGCGTGGCGAACCGACGGGGCCCGTGGATGCATCCGTTCAGCGGAGACATCGGGGCGACGAACGGGATCGCCACGTCACGTTCCCGGGGCCGGAGCCCGCCCACGACCTGCGTGGCCGCGAGCCGCGCGATCCCTCGACCCCCCACCGCCACCCGGTGGAGGCCCCGGACCGATCGCACCGGCGTCGCGAGGACGCGTTCGACCCCGCTCCGGAGCACGCGCGCCTCCGCCGTGGGCGGCGGAGGCGTCTGCGGCCGGGCGAACGAAGACCCCAAGGCCCAGATCGGGGGGTGGTCCCGAGCGTCGTGATCGGCACTGAGGGCGCGGCCGAGCATCCTGATGCCCGCCACGCCGTCCATCAGCGAGTGGTGCACCTTCAGGTACATGGAGAACCGCCCGTCACCGAGGCCCTCGATGATGTGCAGCTCCCACAGGGGTCGCCGGCGGTCCAAGGCGTGGGAGTGCAGGCGCGACACGAGGATGCCGAGCTCGCGCTCCCCTCCCGGCGCCGGGAGCGCCGAGTGACGGAAGTGGTAGTCGAGGTCGACCTCGTCGTCGGGCAGGACGTCCCAGACCGGCACCGGCAGCAACCGCGGGCGCCGGTTGAACGGCTTGGCGAACGTGCGGTGCGCCCGCCAGCCCGCGACCAGGTCCGCCACGAACGTGTCGGGGGCACCGTCCGGGGGCGTGCACTCGGCCAGGCAGGCCACGTGGGCCGGGCTCTCCGCGCGCTCGAGCACCAACCAGTTGAGATCCATCGGCGCGATGCGCATGGTGCGTCCTGCTGTCGTTCGACGAGTGCCCACGGGACCGCCCCGCCATCCGATTCGACCCGAAGTCGATCGCGGTGTCAAGCACGCCGTCCGACCCACCCATGCGTTTGACCGACGCGAACGGCGACGGTATGTTTGACGCTATGTCGACCGAAGCATTCCAGGACCTCACCACCCTGCAGGTCGCGGATGACGAGCTGTGGCTCCAGGGCCCGCCCCACGATGTGTTCGAACGCCTACGCGCCGAGTGCCCGGTGCACTGGAGCCCGGGAATCGCCCAGTCACCCAAGGACGCCGGGTTCTGGTCGGTGACCCGGGCCGAGGACATCCACACCGTCAGTCGCGACTGGCAGGGGTTCTCGTCGGCCCAGAACATCATCATCACCGACGAGTCGATCCCGGTCCCGCTCGTCCAGGGCATGTTCATCGGCATGGACCCGCCGAAGCACGACCGCATCAAGAACCTGTTCCAGAAGGCGTTCACCCCGAAGGCGATCGCGACGCACGAGCCCGCGATCCGCGAGATCACTGAAGGCGTCATGGGCCGGCTCGAGGGGCGTGAGCACGCCGACCTCGTCTCGGACGTCGCCCAGCCGGTCGTCTCCCGCGTGATCGGCGAGTTCATGGGGCTGGACCCCGAGGACGACAAGCCGTGGGCGGAGGCGATCAACGCGCTGCTCGGGTTCGGGGACACGACGCTGAACCCGAAGGGCCTCGAGGCGCTGGTGGCCGAGGACATCCCCAGGATGTACGAGAAGTGCATGAAGCTCGTGGCCGCACGGCGGGAGAACCCGACCAACGACATGACGAGCGTCCTCGTCTTCGCGGACATCGACGGCGACACGTTGAGCGACGAAGAGATCTTCGCCGGGTTCGTCCTCATGATGGCGGCCGGCAACGACTCCACCAAGGCGACGTATACGTCGACGATGCGGATCCTGATGGAGAACCCCGACCAGTGGCAGATGCTGGTCGACGACCCGTCGCTCTCCGCCAGCGCGGTCGAGGAGGCGCTGCGCATGTTCCCGGCGTTCGCGCACTTCCGGCGCACCGCGACCAAGGACATCGAGCTCAACGGCGCACTGATCAAGGCCGGCGACAAGGTCGCGCTCTGGTACCCGTCGTCCAACCGCGACGCAGAGCGCTACGAGAACCCCCACCAGTTCGACGTGCACCGCAACCCCGAGCACCAGGCGTTCGGGGCCGGGGGTCGCCACTTCTGCCTCGGCACCGCCCTGGCTCGCCTGGAGCTGAAGATCCTCGTCGAGGAGACCGTGAAGCGCTTCCCGAAGATGACGATCAGCGATCAGCCGACCTACGTCGTCTCCCAGTTCTCCAGCCAGCTGAAGACCCTCCCCGTCCGCCTGGCGGGCTGAACACGTCCCGCGGCACCAGCCATCGCCGCGAGCCTGTCCCTGTCCCGAGGGACGGGCTCTTTCCTCCTTCCTTTCGCGACCTCAGTGCGCGGAGAGTACGGCCATTGGGTCGGCCCTCCACGCCGAGCGCTCGACCACCAGTTCACCCGACGAACGGACCCACCGTGCCACCCCCGACCTCCGCGATCCGCGCGATCCGACCAGTGGTCATGGCCGTCCGCACCGGCGCCGACCGCTATCGACGCCCGTGAGGCCGTCCGTCAGCAGCCTCGTCGGCCTGACCGCATCGGCGGCGGCGATCGGGGCGTTCGCCGGTTGCGGCTCCGGAGGAGTGGCCGCCGACGCCCCTGAAGGTGCGGCGCTCAACGTGGCCGCCACTGCGAGGTTCGAGTCGGCGCAGCGCCCCGGTTCGACATACCCCCTCCGGTTGACCATCGTCAACCGCGAGAGAGAGCGGTCGCTGCCGACGGCCAACGTCACCGTGACGGGCTTCTCGCAGGCCATCGAGGTCGGAGACAACGGGGCCGGTCGCGTCGCGGATCCGCGACGACCGGTTTGGATCGTCGACGCCCCGCCTCGTGGGGCGAGCACCGCCTATCGAGACACGTGGTCGATCGGACCCCTGGAGGCCGGCGAGCGCCGGACCTTCGTGTGGATGCTCAGCCCCGTTCGTCTCGGACGTCACACCCTCCGCTGGAGCGTCAGCGCCGGCCTCGACGACGCCCGCGCGGTCGCGGCGCAGGAGGCCGCGACCAGTGGCACCCTCGATGTGGAGGTCGGCCCATGAGGCCCTCTTCGACCCCAGGACGAGCTTGCACGGCACTGGTCGTGGTCGGCGCGTCGCTGATCGTCGCCAGTTGCGGGCGTGTGTCCGAGAAGCCGAACGGCAGCCGGCCGCCCGAGACGTTGCAGATGAGCGTCGCGATCACCGACCGCGGCGTGAGCGTCTCCCCCGGCCGCGTCGGAGCCGGTCCCGTCCGGATCGTCGTCACGAACCAGACGTCATCGAGCACGCCTCTGGCGCTGCGACGATCCTCTGGCGCCACGGTCGCCCGGACGCGCGCGGACGTCGCCCCGGGAACAGCCGCGACCCTCCAGGCGGATCTGTCGCCCGGGCGCTGGACGCTCACTGCGTCCCGACAACGCGAGACCGTGTTGCGCATCGGTGCTCGACGCCGATCGGGCGACGACGCCCTGCTGCTGCCGTGAGCCCGGCCTCACCGATTGCGCCGCGGTGACGTGGGCCGGGCCGGGCAGCGACGTGGCTGCCGGCAGCCACGACCGACGAGACCTCGGCTCGACCGAGGACACTCGTCTCGACGCGGCTCTTGACGCACCGTCAACACATCGTCGGGGTTGCGGTATCTTCGTGGCGTGCAGCAATGGATCTGTGAACCGTGCGGTTTTATCTACGACCCGGAGGATGGCGACCCAGACGGCGGGATCTTGCCTGGCACACCGTTCGAGGACATCCCCGACGACTGGTCGTGCCCCGTCTGCGGCGCCCAGAAGGGCGAGTTCGCGCCCCTCGCCGACTGATCGCCACCGACCGCCCTCGACACCCGACTCATGCGGAGCTCCATGACTGCTGATAGAGGCGCCGCGCCACCGATCACCCACGGGCGCCAGGACCCCCGCCGATGACGCATCCGAGGACCACGACCGATTTGGAGTCGACCGAGTTCCTTGACCACGACGCCCCCGAGGTGGGGGCGTTCGCGGACCGCGCGGTCGGGGCGGCGACCGCGCCGGAGGAGGTCGCCGAACGGCTGTTCCGGGCAGCGCGTGACGAGATCCGGTACGACCCGCACTACCTGCCCACCGACGCCGCGGCCTACCGGGCAAGCGCGGTCCTGGCCACCGGGAAGGGGTATTGCGTGCCGAAGGCCGTGCTCCTCGTCGCCGCGGCGCGGCACCGAGGGATCCGGGCGCGGCTGGGATTCTCCGATGTCCGCAACCACCTGCAGTCCGAGCGGCTGGCCACGGCGATGGGCACGGACGTGTTCCTGTACCACGGCTACGCGGTGCTCCATCTCGGGGGACGGTGGCTGAAGGCCAGCCCCGCGTTCAACCGCGAGCTGTGCGAGCGCGTCGGCGTCGCGCCCCTGGACTTCGACGGAACCGGCGACGCGCTGCTGCACCCCTTCGACGGAACCGGCGGCCGGTACATGGAGTACGTCCGCGATCACGGCACGTTCGACGACCTCCCCCTTCAACGCATCCTCGACACCTACGCCCGGGCGTACCCCGGGTTGTCGATGGGCCCGAGCGACCAGCGCCCGGCATGACCTACGAGATTCCCGCCCATCACCCCAACTGCTTCGGCTGCGGCACCGAGAACCCCTCGAGCATGGGGCTGCAGATGCACATCGAGGACCGACGGGTGCTCGGCACCATCCGCTTCGCTTCCCACCACGAAGGTGGTCCGGGGCTGGCGCATGGCGGTGCGGTCGCGGCGGTCTTCGACGACGTCCTCGGCGCCGTCCCCAGCGCCCTCCACCTCCCCGCCGTCACCGCCAGCCTGACGGTCGAGTTCCGTGCCCCGGCGGTCCTGGGTGACGACCTGGAGGTCGAGGCACACCTCGAGCGCCGCGAGGGCCGGAAGCTGTACACCCGCGCCACCATGCATCGAGGCACCGCCCTGCTGGCCGAGGCCCACGCGCTCTTCATCGTTGTGGACCTCGCCCACTTCCGCCGGACGGGGCAGCCCCTGCCGGAGGCCTGGAGCCACTGGGACGACACGCCCCGGTCCTGACCGTTGAGCAGCGCTCACACCCTCAGGTTGTTCGAGCTCGGAAACGCGCTGAGCCACGCGCTCTGCGGCAGACACGATCGAAGCGTTGCCGACGATGCGTGGAGCAGGCTTCTTGACCACACCCTCGACATCAGCGACCACGATCCTGAGGTTCTCTCGATCGTGCGGGAGGTGCGCCTGGCCGTCGACGATCTCGTCACGCCCGCCGCCACCCACCTCTACGCGGAATGGACCGCGCAGAACGTCACCTCGGAGGCAGCGAAGGCGCTGCTCGACGGCATCAGCTGCGCCGCGCCTCGCGGGCCGGACCTCACCCGTCGCCGAGCCTAGCGATGCCGCACCTCTGGGTGCCTCCGCGACTCTGACCTCACGGGACCGGGACTCGCGGCTCGATGCTCGACTTCTCATCTGGCGGATCAGGCGTCCACTGGCGGGGTCACGCACCTACCACCTTCATCACCGGTTGCGCATCGGAGGCGTCCGCAGGCTGGACAGAACCGGCAAGATCGTCACCCACTCACTGAAGCGGCGGTGCACGCCCGGCGACAGTGTGACCGAGACCGGAATTCAATGACGCAGCGTCTGTGACGAACGTCCGTCGACATGGTGTCGACACGCTGTAGGATCCCGTTCCGTCGCGGAGCACTCGCTTCACGCACCAGCGAGCGATCCGGCCCCGTCCGCGGGCCCGTCAGGCGGGAGAGCCTTGAATCTCGAAGAAGTCCCCAGCCCGACCGTCGTGCTGCTGGTGCACCCGCCGTCACCGCCATCAAGCGATCTGCAGCGGACCGGACCGAGCGCATGAGGGCGTTCGGCGAGAAGCTCGGTGGTCTGGTCGGGAGGGTGGTGCTTGCGTTGCTGGTGGTCGTGGTCGTGGTCGTGGTGCTGGTGATGCGTGGGTCGGGGTCGTATCGGGTGGTGATGGTGGTGCCTGATGCGGGTCAGATGGTGACCGGGAACCTCGTGAAGGTCGGCAGCGCGTCGATCGGGACGGTCTCGAAGGTGCAGCTCGCGAACGATGGTCAGGCGGAGCTGGTGCTGTCGATCACCGATGACGCGTACAAGCCGTTGCATCGTGGGACGCAGGCGATCATTCGCAACAGTTCGTTGTCGAGCATCGCCAACCGGTTCGTGTCGCTTGAGGTCGGGCCGCAGAGCGCGCCGGAGCTCGCCGACGGTGGCCGGATCGAGGCGCAGGACACGCGCGCGGCGACGGACATCGATCAGGTGCTGACGCTCTTCGCTGCCGAGGGGCAGCGCGGTCTTCAGACGTTGATCCGTGGTGGTGCGAAGGCGTTCTCCGATCTCGGGCCGCAGACGCGGGAGCTGATCTCGACGCTCAGTCCGGCGCTGGCGCAGACGGCCAAGACGGTCGAGCAGGTCAGTTCCGACGATGCGGACCTGCAGCGGTTCGTGGTGCGCGGCTCCGCGTTGGCGTCGCTCTTCGCCGCGCAGCGCGGTGATCTGGAGCAGGGGCTCGTCGCGACGGCCGGCACCGTTCGTGCGGCGTCGGCGGAGCGTCGTGCGCTGAGCGACGTGCTGCAGCGCACGCCCGGCACGTTGCGCCAGGCGAACACGACGCTCGCGGACGCGCGGGGGCTGTTGCGCGACGCCGGTCCGGTCGTGCGTGAGGCGCGGCCGGTCGCGTCGCGGCTGGCGCGGACGTTGCGGGTGGTCCGGCCGTTCACGGCGCAGGCGCGGCCGTTGCTGACCGACGTCCGGCAGACGCTGCCGGTGCTCAACGAGAGCCTCAGGCGGCTGCCGGCGTTGGAGCGCTCCGCCGATCCGGCGTTGCGTGACACCGCCCGGGCGCTGCGGGCCTCCGACGGCATCGTCGACGAGGCGCTGCCGTACGTGCCGGATCTGGTGTCCGGTCTGCTGACGTCGTTCGGGGGCAAGTCCTCCGGCCTCTACGACGCCAACGGCCACTCCACCCGCGTTTCCCTGAACTTCTCCAGCCAGACGCTGCCACCGACGCTGCGGGCGCTCAGTGCGCCCCTGGACGCCTTGTCGCCGCTCCTGGGCTCGGGCTTCACGACGTTTGCCACGAAGCACTCCAACCGTTGCCCGGGTGGGTCCGGTGGCATCGCCAAGGACGGGTCCGCGCCGTGGCC